>JAFXZO010000099.1 GCA_017541205.1 Clostridia bacterium
ATTATACGCGATATAATTTGGGATGTCAAATTATTCTTAACCAAAAAAAGTAAATTTGCGATATATTTTTTCATATTAATTTGAAAAGGGTGGTATCTGGGACAAAAATGTGTTAAAATGATGGACGCATATAATTTGGGCATCGAAGAGACGTCCTCCGCTCCCTTCGTCGAATGCGGACGGACGTATCGGCCCAAAAAACGATGATTCAGAAAGGCATTCGCATCATCCGGACGCATCGGGAAAGAACATGCTTTGGACGCGCGCCGCGGGAAAACAGGGCAAGGCAGGCAGCGAAACGGGCTTTTCTTCTCCCCTGTCCGTTCAAAACAGAGCATACGGTATTTTCGCAACAAATGAGAGGAGCGCTTTGATATGTCTGAGGAAAAACCGAAAGTACAGCTGTTCCGTGAAAAGAGCCTGGAGGCCGTGGATTCGCCCGAGTCGCTGAACGATTATCTCCGCGTCACCTCCCCCGGGATCTGGCTCGTGATGGCCGCGGTCATCGCCCTGCTTGCGGGCGGCATCTTATGGGGGATTTTCGGCCACATCCGCACCACCGCGAAATGTGCCGTATCCGTCAGCCCGGAAAAAAGCATATGCTACGTGAGCTATGACATCGCCGACAAGGTGCTGGACAAAGGCATCGTCCATGTGGAAGGCGCCGATTATCCGCTGAAGATAACCGATGAATACAACGTAAACATCGTTTCTGAGGAAACGCCGCCCCGCGTGCTGCTCAGCGGGGATCTGCGCATGGGCGATCTGGTGGTGGAAGTGCCGGTGATCATCGATCTTCCCGAAGGCGTCTATACCGGCGAAGTGGTCACGGAAGATCTAAAGCCCATCTCGCTTCTGCTGCAGTGAGGGGGTGGGCATATGTTCAAGCAGGCAAAAGTGCCAAAACCGGTGACCAAAGGCTCCGTGCGCGTCCCGATGGTCATGCAGATGGAGTCGCTGGAGTGCGGAGCCGCGTCGCTGACCATGATCCTGCATTACTATCGCAAGTGGATCCCGCTGGAGCAGGCCCGCGTGGACTGCGGCGTATCCATGAACGGCGCCAACGCGAAAAATATCATGCTGGCCGCCCGGAGCTACGGCATGAAGGCAAGCGCCTGGCGGATCGAGCCGGAAACGCTGATGGAGGAAGGCCCCTTTCCCTGCATCATTCATTGGGGCTTTAACCATTTTGTGGTGCTCTGCGGGTTTAAGGGCAGGCGCGCCGTGATCAACGATCCCGCCCGCGGACGGGTGATCGTGGAATGGGAAGAGTTTGACAAGGAATTTACGGGCGTCTGCATTTGTTTTGAGCCCGGAGATTCCTTCGAGCCCTCCGGGAAACCCAAGTCCGTTTTCTCCTATGCAAAAGAACAGCTGAAAGGAACCGGCGCCGCCGTCGTGTTCGTGGTGCTCACCACCACGATTGCTTCGCTGATCGGCCTCATTCAGCCGGCGTTCTCCCGTACGTTCCTGGATCGTCTGCTGACCGGCGAAAACCCCGAATGGCTCACGCCCTTCCTGCTCCTGTTCTCGCTTTTGATCGTGCTGAGCGTGGTGGTCAGCTGGATTTCCGCCGTTTACTCCCTGCGGATCGAGGGCAAAATGTCCGCTTACGGCAGCGCCTCCTACCTGTGGAAAGTGCTGCGGCTTCCGATGCAGTTTTTCAACCAGCGCCTGTCGGCTGATATCGCGGATCGCCAAACGACCAACGCTTCCATTGCCTCAACGCTGGTGGATACCTTTGCGCCGTTGGCGATCCAGGCGATGATGATGGTATTCTATCTCATCGTCATGGTCCATTACAGCGTGCTTCTTTCGCTCATCGGCATCGGCGCGATCCTGCTGAACCTGGCGGTGTCCTCCATCGTTACGGCAAAGCGGGTGAACATCACCCGCGTCCAGCAGCGGGACGCCGCCAATCTCTCCTCCGCCACCATGTCGGGGATCAGCATGATCGAAACCATTAAATCCAGCGGCGCGGAAAACGGCTTCTTCGGCCGCTGGGCCGGCTATCAGGCCAGCGTGAACACGCAATCCGTAAAGTATACCCGGCTGAACCTGTTCCTGGGTTCGCTGCCCATGGCCATCACGGCCGTGGCGAACCTGGCTGTCCTGGGGCTTGGCGTGATACTGGTGATAGAAAACAGGTTTACCATCGGTATGGTCATGGCGTTCCAGGGCTTCCTGGCTTCCTTTATGCAGCCTGCATCCGACTTGATCAGCGCCGGCCAATCCATGCAGGAAATGATCACGCAGATGGAACGCGTCGACGACGTGATGAGCTATCCGGAAGACGCCTCTTTCTCCCCGCGGGAGAAAAAAGAGGAATACCGGAAGCTTTCCGGCCAGATCGAACTTAAAAACGTCACGTTCGGGTATTCCCGGCTGGGGAAACCGCTGATCGCTGATTTTTCCATGACGGTGAAGCCCGGCCAGAAAATCGCTTTTGTGGGCCGGACGGGGTGCGGAAAATCCACCCTGGCCAAGCTGATTTCCGGGCTCAATCATCCCTGGAGCGGCACGATCACCTTTGACGGCATTCCGCTGGAGGAAATCGACCGCAATGTATTCACGGGCTCCGTCAGCGTCATCGACCAGGACATTACGCTGTTTGAGGACACGATTGCGCAGAATATAAAAATGTGGGATGATTCCATCGAGGATTTTGAGGTGACGCTGGCGGCGCGTGACGCCGGTATTTACGATGATATCGTCACCCGCGACGGCGGCTTTTCGCATAAGCTCCTGGATGGCGGACGCGATTTGTCCGGCGGCCAGCGCCAGCGGCTGGAGATCGCCCGCGCTCTGTCCCAGGATCCCACCATCTGCATCATGGACGAAGCCACCTCCGCCCTGGACGCAAGAACGGAGCACGAGGTGATCCGTTCCATCAACGCCCGGGGCATCACCTGCATCATCATCGCCCATCGCCTTTCCACCATCCGCGGCTGCGATGAGATCATCGTGATGGACAAGGGCAGGATCGTAGAGCGCGGCACGCATGAAGAACTGTATGCCAAAGGCGGCGCGTACGCGGAATTGGTGACGAATGAGTAGCGCTTCCAACGCAGAAAGAGAAGAGGGAAAACGATGGGCTGGTTTGACGAGCAAATAGAATTCCGAAAAAAACACGAGCGCGAACTGCTGAGCGACTCTTTTGAAGGGATTGCCCGTTCCATTACCGGTCGGAAGATCCGCAGCAGCCTGCAGGATCAGGAGGACGTAAGCGACGCCATTTCCGGGCTGCTGAAGTTTTTTGGGCTGAAGGAGCGGGAGGTCCCCGCCCATATCCGGGGCCTTCGGGACCGGCTGGATTATCTGCTTTCTCCGACCGGCATCCTGTACCGGGAAGTCATTCTGAACAAAGGCTGGCATGCCGACGCCATGGGCCCGATGATCACCTCCCTTCGCGAAGAAGGAACGATCATTGCGATCCTGCCTTCCGAAATGGGGGGCTATGAATATACGGACCCCCGAACGGGCATCCGGATACGGATCAACGCCAAAGAAGAAAAGAAAATCAGTCATGAAGCGCTGTGCTTTTACCGTCCTTTGCCCATGCGGGAGCTGAAGCTCAAGGATCTGCTGCGCTACATGATGAGCTGCCTCACCGCGCGCGACGCGGCAAGCTTCGGCGCGTCTGCCCTGGCCGTCACGCTGGTGGGCATGCTGATGCCAAAGCTGAATCAGATCCTGATGGAAACGGTGGTGCAAAGCGGCAGCATGCAGCTGCTGTATGCCGTCATGTCTTTCCTGCTGTTTGCCACTGTCGGCAGGACCCTTTTATCGATCATCCACACGATGCTTCTTTCCAGGATCCGGGAAAAACTGAATGTGAATGTCAGCGCGGCTGCCATGATGCGCATTCTGTCCATGCCGGCGTCGTTTTTTAAGGAGTATTCGGCAGGCGAGCTGAATCAGTATATCAGCTATATGGATACCCTGTGCGAAACCATCGTGGATTCGCTGTTTTCCACCGCGGTCACAGGCGTTTTTTCCCTGGTGTATCTGACGCAGATCTTTGCGTTCGCCCCCAGCCTGGTTTGGCCCAGCCTGATCGTTACATTGCTGACGCTTGGGGTAAGCCTCTTGTCCGCGATGGTGCAGATGCGCATCGACGCCGAAAAAATGGTGCTCACCGCCAAGGAACGCGGCCTGGTGTATTCCCTGATCGCGGGGATCCAAAAAATCCGCCTGAGCGGGTCGGAAAACCGTGCGTTCGCCAAATGGTCTCAGGCGTACTCCAAAGGCGCCGAGCTTACCTTTAACCCCCCGAAAATCATCGTCCTGTCCGAGGTGATCACCACCGCCGTCACCCTTATCGGCACTGCCTTCATGTATTTCATCGCCGTCAAAAATCAGGTGCGCGTTGCGGATTACTTTGCGTTCAACACGGCTTACGCTTACATTTCCGCCGCGTTTTCGTCGCTGACGTCGGTGGCGCTTTCCGCCGCTTCCATCAAGCCCGTTATCAACCTGATAAAGCCCCTTCTTGCTTCCAAGCCGGAATCTTCCTCCGGCAAGGAAACCGTCGCCCGGCTTTCCGGCAATATCGAGGTTTCCCACTTGACCTTCGGCTACGACCCCGAAAGCAAGCCGCTGTTCGATGATTTCAGCCTCACCATTCCCGCCCGGCAGTATGTGGCCATCGTGGGCAAAAGCGGCTGCGGAAAATCAACGCTGGTAAGGCTGCTGCTGGGGTTTGAGAAGCCTGCCCGCGGCGTGATCAACTACGATAAAAAGGATCTGCAGCAGCTGGACGTGCGTTCGCTCCGGCGGCAGATCGGCGTGGTCATGCAGGACGGGCATCTGTTCACAGGCAGCATATTTGAAAACATCGTGATTTCCGCCCCGACGCTAAAGCTCCAGGACGCCTGGGAAGCGGCGGAAATCGCAGGGATCGCCGACGATATCCGGGATATGCCCATGGGCATGAACACCCTGCTGCAGGAGGGCGGCGGCACCATTTCCGGCGGGCAGCGGCAGCGGCTGATGATCGCCCGGGCCATTGCCCCCAAGCCCAGGATCCTGATTTTCGACGAAGCCACCTCGGCGCTGGATAATATTACGCAGAAGAAGGTTTCCGACGCCCTGGACCATATGAAATGCACCCGCATCGTCATCGCCCATCGCCTGTCTACCATCCGTCATTGCGACCGCATCCTGGTAATCGACGGCGGCAAAATCGCCGAGGACGGCACGTATGAAGAGCTCATCGCCCGCAACGGCATTTTCGCCGACCTGGTGGAACGCCAGAGGCTGGGAAACGAAAACTGATAAACTGTCAATTATATGCAAAAGATATTGACAAAAGCCTTATGCCAGTTGTATAATTACGTTGACTCAGTATGTCCATTCAGGACGAGAGGTTCACGGTTTTGTGGCGGCAAGGAGGTGGCGTCGGTTCGTGAAGACGATTGTGGAACCCAAGAAATACATCGTTAATCTCTGGGGGAAGCAACGAATCAAAGAAACGGATGTCTATCGACTCATGCGTTATGTGCTCCGGGTGGATCATGAAGGCAAAGTGCTGCTTCACAACGCCGTGACCGGCCAGTTGGCGGAGCTGAGCCGGGAAGAAGCCGCGATGCTGGAAAAGCTCCCCGCCGTTTACGATCCTGTGATGGAGCAGCTGGCGGCCGGGCATTTTCTGGTGAGGGAAGGCTTTGACGAGTACAAATCGGTCCATCAGCTCCGGCGGATCTATAAGTCCCGCTTCACCGGGAAAGCCATCACCCATTACGTGATTCTTCCTACCACCTTCTGCAACGCGCACTGTTTTTACTGTTACGAAAGCGATCATCCCCGCGTTCAGATGACGGAAGAAACGGCAGGCAAGCTCATAGATTATATCGACGAGCACCGGCAGGGCAAGCGTATTTCGATCAATTGGTTTGGCGGCGAGCCGCTTGTCGGCCTCCGGCGGATCGATCAGATTTCTCAGGGGCTCATGGATCGCGAAATCCCGTTTGCGTCTGCCATGATCAGCAACGGCTACCTCTTCGACGAGGAAATCGTCGAAAGGAGCAGGGAATTATGGAAGCTGCAGCGGGTTCAGATCACCCTGGACGGAACCGAAGATACCTATAATCGGGTAAAAGCCTATGCGGACGTGCAGGACAATCCGTATCAGCGCGTTCTGAGAAACATTGATCTGCTCAGCGGCAAAGGGATCCACGTCAAGATCCGGCTGAATGCGGATGTTTACAATCAGGATGAAATCCGCAAGCTCATTGAAGAGCTGGGCGAACGGTATTCCGGCCAAAGCCATGTGACCGTCTATCTGAACACGCTCTTTGACGGCCAGGGTTACCAACCGGTCCATCATTCTTACGATGATATCCTGGCCCTGATGGATTTCAATGCTGACTGCACCGAGCGGCTGAAGGAAATGAAGCTGCATTTTGACGATATAAAGTATCCTTATCTGTCGTTCAGCCAATGCATGGCTGATAATCCCCACGCGGTGATGATTCAGCCGGACGGCAGCTTTTGCCGATGCGAGCATGAGAGTATCCATGATCGCTATGGCAGCCTTGAAGAAGGCGTCACCGATCCAGGGAAGCTGGATCGATGGAATGAAACGATGGAACCTTCGGACATTTGCCCGGAGTGCCCCATATATCCGGCGTGTTATCACCTGCGTCACTGCATGAACAACGGTCTGCCATGCATTGAAAGATTTCGGGTGAGCGCATTGGAAAAACAGAAAGAACAGATTTTGTCCATGTATGGAAACGGAATGGAGGCTGATGTTGAATGAAGGTTTTTGAAATTCCCAAGCTGGAGATCGTCCTATTTGACCAAACGGACGTTATGACCGCTTCACCGTTCTGTATTTGCGTCGATGCGGACTGCCCGTACAATGAAGCGTACCAGGCGAATAAAGAAAAAGGCACCACAGACAACGACGTGAAAGGCGTGCCGATGTCTTGTCCCTGGGTAGACGGGAAATAACAGCAGCGATAAACAGCTGAATGATCGTATCAGCAAACGCAGGAGCACAGCCTGCAAAACAAGCAAGGGAAAGGCAGCGCAATCCTTGTGGAAGGGCGTTTTGCCTTTCCCTTCTTCCCTTTATGAGGTGAGACGATGAAAGCGAAGTACGATTTTGAAATCATGAACCTGGACGATGAACTGGTGGCCGTTCCTGTGGGGGACGGTTCGGAGCGGTATCACGGCGTGCTGAAGCTGAACGAAACCGCCGCGGCGATCCTGAAGCTGCTGGCACAGGATACCGACGAAGAAAAAATCGTGGACGCGATTTTGCGGGAATACGCCGGCGAAAAAGAGCAAATCGCCGGATACGTGCATGAGTACGTGGAAAGGCTGAAGGCTGAAGGCATCGTGGAATAAGGCATGCAAGCAGAAACTTTTCGGATGAACGGGAAAAATGAGCGGGATTTCCGCATTGCCGTGGCGGGGCATTCCGTCGCGGTCCACGCCTTGCACACGCGGGTTTTTTCCCTCTGCAAAGAATATCTTACCGATCTTGCGCCCGATATGGAAATCTCCGTTACCGAAAGCGACCTGGAATCGGAGCGGCAGGAAGCGAAAAAAAGCCGTTCACCGCAGCAAAACGACGCGTACCTGGAAACGCTGGCGGTGTACCGGAAAATCAGCGAAAAAATGCTCGCCTACGATACCTTCCTGATGCACGGCGCCGTGGTGGCTACAGGCGGGAACGCCTATATGTTTACCGCGGTCAGCGGGACCGGCAAAACCACGCATATCAAAAAGTGGCTCAAATATGTGGACGACGCTTTCGTGGTGAACGGCGATAAGCCGCTGATCAAAATCACGGATACCCAGGCCATTGCCTGCGGCACGCCCTGGTGCGGCAAGGAAGGCTTTGGCGCCAATGCCATGGTGCCTTTGAAGGCCATCGTGATGATGGAGCGCGGAGAAGAAAATGTGATGGAAAAAATCTCCTTCAGCCAGGCATTTCTGTATCTCCTTCAGCAAACCTACCGCCCTGCCGGCGCGGATCAAATGAGAAAGACCCTCTCCCTGCTCAGCGTCCTGCGCGATAAGGTATGCTTTTACAGGTTCCGCTTCAACAATTTGGCGGACGACGCATTTTCCGTTTCCTATCAGGCCCTGACCGGGGATCATGCAGGCCGGTGATCTATCAAGCATCTTTTCATCAAATACGAAGATCCTCCATGCGAAACAGCAAAAAAAACGTCAAAGGAGCAATACCATGAACGAAAACATTATCAAGCGGAACGAGCTATTGGCGCAGAAAGTCATCAAGGGGCTCCAGTCCCGGAACATGACCGGGTACTACGCGGCATCCAAGGAAGAGGCGCTCAAAACGGCCCTGTCGCTGATCCCGGAAAAAAGCTCCGTCACCATGGGCGGGGGCATGAGCGTCCATGAAATCGGGCTGGTGGACGCGCTGAAAAACGGCAACTACAGCTTCATTGATCGGAACGCCTATGAGGATCGGCGGACGTCCATGCTGCTGGCCTACGACGCGGACGTGTTCCTTTCCAGCGCCAACGCCATCACGGAAGACGGGATCATGGTCAATATCGACGGCAACTCCAACCGCGTGTCCGCGATCGCCCAGGGGCCGAAAAAAGTGATCTTCATCGTGGGCATGAACAAAGTCTGCAGCGACGTGGACGGGGCCATGAAGCGGGCCCGGAACGTGGCCGCGCCCATCAACGCCCAGCGCTTCGGCCTGTCCACCCCCTGCGCCAAGACCGGGGCCTGCATGGACTGCAAATCCCCGGACACCATCTGCTGCCAATTTCTGATCACGCGGTATTCCCGGCACAAGGACAGGATCCATGTGATCCTGGTCAACGATTCCCTGGGATTCTAAACGGATCGCCGGGAAAGCACTCGGCGGCGGTTTGAAGCCGAACTGCGAAAACCCATCCCCGCCCTGTGAGCATTCCCACGCTTTCATGCTCACAAGGCGGGCGTTTTCTTGCTTTGAATATTTATGCAAAGCGAATCATGAGAGACGGTTTGTCAAATCCCTGCTTTATCCTTTGCTTGCCAGATTGCTTTCGCCTCTGCCCTGAACTTTCCGGCCTTTATCGCGCGAAACGTCCTGTAAAACGGAAGGAGCGGCAGCAATAGGATGTGCTTATAGAAAAAAGGATACACGTTGGCATACGCGTCATAGTCCGGATTCTTTCTGCTGACAGGTACAAAAAAGCGGCCAAGCGCATACTGCGCTTTCGTCCAATGCTTTTTCTTCATCGTATTTTTTACGCGATGCACGATTGACCCATACGTGCCGGAGGACAGGATGTAATCCAGCATCTCCAGGTCCTCAGCCGTCAGTTCCTCTCCGGAGAAAAGATGCTGCGCAAGGGTTCTGTTGGCTTCTTCAAACGCCGCAATTCCTATCTTCTCTGCCTCGGCTGCAACATACGCCATATTGAGTTTCGTCGAATGCAGATACACATAGGTATCCAGCAGCGATCGAAGCCCTGTGCCGCCGTTGGAATAGTGCTTATATTCATGGGCGGTCATGTATAAATAGAAATCCTCCGGTGAAAGGTGATAGCCGTAATCGTTTCCTTCGTCCTTTACCATCTTTTGCCGGATATTCCGGTAATAAGCAAAAATCGCGTCGTCCACACCGGGCGGAAATAAGGCGCGGTGCATTTCAAAGTTACAGACAGGTTCTTTCTTATAGACGTCGTGACTATAACCATTATCCCGGACATACAAAACGGTCGTAAAGCCCAGGCTTTCCATGATCTTCCGAACGTCCTCGCTTCGTAAGACATCGTAAAGGATGTCGTTGTCCGCCATCTGGCGCATACCGATCTGCGGATATTTTTCTTTCAGCACGCAGCCCTTGAGGGGCATATACCAGATGCCTGCTTTTTCCAGTTCGTCGAGTACGTCCTTTCGCTCGCTGTCAAACAGAGCGACCTTGCGAATGGCTTTATTTTGGGCTTGTATGAAAGCGGGATCATGGATGCCCGCGTTTTCCAGGGCGTAGGCTGTGATGCCCGTCAGCAAATGGCGGTCCGCGGCTGTGTAAAGCTGCTCCAAATTCATTCCAGCCACGCGCTTTGCGTTCGGTTTGACCCCGTTGACCATGCAGGCGGCAAGATAGATCACGTTTTCCGCTGACACCCTGTATTCTTCCAGCGTCATCTCGCTTTCGCCCCGCTTTCCGTAAAACGCAGTATTTGGACACAGTTGAACAATAAGGCAGGACGGCGCGTCACGATCACAGCCGTTCTGTCTGTAAGCTATGCCAGGTTTTCCTGGCCAGATCTGTTCTTATGCGCGCTTGAACAGCTTATTCATCCAACGCTCCGATTTTGTGCAGCGCTGCCAGCGCCTTCCGCACGTCCCGGGCAATGATTTCCTCCGGCGCGTCAAAGCGGGCCTTCATGGCGATGATGACCGCGTCTTCCGTCGTATCCTCTTTCAGCAGGCTCAGGATGGCCCCCAGCGTCTTGTTGCCCTTTACCAGGCCGGCCCAGCCTGCGCCCCCCGCGGGGACGAGCATGGATTCCGTGTCGGTCTCGTAGGTGATGAATTCCTTTTTCAGCTTCATGGTCATGCTTCCTTTATTGTGTGATAGGGTTTTTCCGCCGCCCTGATATCCATATGCAGCCCAGGCGAGGGAGCCGAAGACCCGTGGCGGCTCCATGCGCATCCCTTCCGAATCACAGGCTGTTGATTTCCCCCAGCCGTACCATCGCCGCCTGAACAGCTTCCCGCACCGCGTCAAATCCTCCCTGGCTGTCAATACAGGCATATACTTTTTCGGCCAGCCGGCTGTAATCCGTTTTCCGCATTTCGCTCGCGCTTTTTTCCGCCCGGATATACCGCGGCCCAAACGCGTCCGTCAGCGCGTCATCCAGCGTCGTATGTTCCTCTGTACAGACGATGACCACATAGTATCCGCCCGGGTTTTGATGGAAATTCAAGATGCTGGTCAGCGCCTGGATGAACGTTTCCTCCGTCTGGCCCAAGGTGGTTTGGAAGAAAAGAATGGGCAGATACTGCCGATAGGCCGCGGCGCTTTCCGTTTCCACCTTGCTTCCTTTCGGGAGGGTGATGCTTTGTCCCTGAAACTCTCTGGCATAGGCCAGCATGGGATGCGTTTTATCATAGCTTCCAGTACCGATATACAGGTAGCCCTGAACGCCGCCGATCACGGTCCTGTCGAATTTCGCAAATTTTTGTTCGGCAAAATGCAGTTCATGCCCGTCTTCGTCCATGAGACGCACATTGGACATATAGCCGTACACAGGAATGGAATAATCCTCCGCGAGCAGGAGCGATTTTGCGCCGCAGCGGACCAGGAGCTCGCTCATGCCTTCATTGCCGACGCCCATATTTTTTACGCGGATTTTTAGATCCAATATATTATAGAAATTCGTTTGAAACGCGAAGGCGTCTTCCAGATCAGTCAACAGGGCTTCGTTTGCCCATCGGTACAGTTTGCCGGCCAGCGATCCTTCCCCGTTCCCCACCGCGGCCTCGTCGCCCCAGCAGACGATCCCCGGCAAAGCGTCCCGTAGCTTGTCCGCACAGGCGTGGTATACCTCCGCTGCCTGCGCTTTCCTTTCTGTCAGGGAATAGCTCACCTGTTTTTCTTCGTTAAGGGGAGTGTTCCTGCCGTCGAGCAGCAGCCAGCAAAGTGCCAGGGCCAGCATCGCCAGGCATATATCCGAAAGAACGGATCGGAGTTTTTTCTTTTCGTTTTTTCCCCTGCGCATATATTTTTTCCGTTATCATAGTGAAGCCCGACAGAAATGTTTTTCTCACGATCATCACCATTGATAAAAGAATCGGCTGGAAAAGCCTCCCGCCGATTCTTGGTTTTCTCATATCGCCGGAAGGCGGATTTCGCCGTCTATACCGGACTGCGGTGAATCCGTGGGCTTCGGCGTTTTCGTCGGCTTCGGCGTTTTCGTCGGCTTCGGCGTATCCGTTGCCTTCGGCGTTTCCGTCGGCTTCGGCGTTTCCGTCGGCTTCGGCGTTTTCGTCGGCTTCGGCGTATCCGTTGCCTTCGGCGTTTCCGTCGGCTTCGGCGTATCCGTTGCCTTCGGCGTTTCCGTCGGCTTCGGCGTTTCCGTTACCTTCGGTGTCTCCGTCGGCTTCGGCGTTTCCGTCGGCTTCGGTGCTTCCGTCGGCTTCGGCGTTTCCGTCGGCTTCGGCGTTTCCGTCGGCTTCGGCGTTTCCGTTGCCTTCGGCGTTTCCGTCGGCTTCGGCGTTTCCGTTGGCTTCGGCGTTTCCGTCGGCTTCGGTGCTTCCGTCGGCTTCGGTGCTTCCGTCGGCTTCGGTGTTTCCATTGGCCGCGGTTTATCTGTATACTTCGGCTGTTGTGCCGGTTCCTGTGTTGCAGTTGACATAGGGCTTACGCTCTGTGTGACTGAAGGAATTTCTTGCATTACCGATTCCATTGGCATACACGCTTTACTGCTCAACAGCCACAGCAGAATTAATAGAATAATCAGTATTTTATTCATGAATTCTTACACCTCAAATCATAAGAAAGCAATCGGAATAAGCCATCCCTCCAGAATCATCATAAGAAAGGAACGCGAACAAATGCCTCCATTTCCGCTTAAACGTGCGGCAATATAATGTTTCCTTCTCCGCTTGTGGTAATGATATCTTCGGTTTCAAAGGGGATGACCTCAATTACCAGTTCTTCGTATGGTTCCACGTTTTCCGCTCCCTTTCGATTCAATCAATAGTTCGTTGCCGCAAGGTAATACTCATAGTAGGCCGCCATTGCGCGTTGTTGGTTTTCTGTCAGGCCGGTGCCAAACAGGGCGTTCACATACGCCATGGCAGAAGTCTGTACGATTGCTGTTCCTACGCTGGTCGTCACGGAAACCGTGTATTCCGTCGCAAGCGCTTTCGGGCCGATCTTCGTCGTACTGAACTCATAATAGGTATCGCCGTTAATCGTGATGATTTTGTACCCGGTGGAGGAAATGGTTACGTTGTCCTCCGGCTTCACGGAAACAGTAATGACGGTTTTCGCGTTCAGCACCAGCGCGACCTTAGAATCCGCGATGCCGGAACCCTCCATCGTTTTAACAATTTGCATATTGCTGACTGCTGCCTTTGCCGCGGCAATATCCGGGGTATTTGCAGGCTGGGGGATTGCTGTATGGGAAGCCTTGTCGTCCGTCCAGCCGGAATGCTGCATATAGTAACCATAGGCCTGCAGGGCGTTGACAAGGGGCAGCTCATTTGCATAAGTGGATGCGTTGTTTTGAATAACCGTGATATACTGCATGGCAGAGAAATCATTCGTCGCCGTCTGCCCGTCGCCGTAATGCAGCGTCGCGGTGATCGTTTCCGCCAGTTCCAAAGCGTTGATGTCACATGTAAAATCGCGGTCATTGGAATCCGTTACTGTTTCCGCATTGGCATACTGCATGGTGCTGCTTCTTCCGTCCGTCGCAACGAAACTGACATAGCAGCCGGTAGGGTCAAAGCCGTCCGGGAAATGTACGCGGAACACCACGCCGATTTCTCCCGCAAGCAGCAAAGCATGGGTGGTAAATGTCGGTTCATCCTCCGTGTCCTCCCACACCGCCGTGGCGATGGTATCGGCGGTGACGGTGATTTCTTCGCCCGGGGCCATGGGCACCGCTTCGGCGTCGCCGATCACAACAGACCATTCCTTGAATACCTTGCCCGCAGGCGCGGTGAAACTGCATGCGGGCAGAGGATAACTGTTGCCTCTGGTCACAAAGGAGTATCCATAGGATGACGGGTTCGCGTTGGGATAGAGATAGACGGTGAGCTTGTTGAAATGCACCGTCGTCGCGTTGGGCAGGCCGCTGTTTGTGCCAGTGTTGATACTGGTCCATTCCGCTTGTGTTCCGTCGAAATAAACATCCGCCAGGCTGGTGCAGCCAGAGAAAGCATTGTCGCCAATGCCGGTGACACCGTCCGGGATCGTGACGCTCGTCAGGTTGGCGCAGCCATTGAAAGCATTATCGCCAATGCTGGTGACGCCTTGTTCGATGACGACGCTTTGAATATCGCCCGAATACGCACGCCAGGCGTCCGCTGCATTGTTCAGGGCAGTCATCGCCCCTTCGCCGCTGATCGTCAGCAGGCCGTTTTCGTCCAGCACCCATCTGAGGTTCGTGTCCCAGTTGCCTTCGTGCGCAACAGCCGGGGCATACACGGTCAGCAAGGGTTCGCCAAAGGTCGTTTTTGTATTATCGCTGTATTCATAAGTTACGCCGGAAATCGTATATTTATACCAACTGTCATTCCTATTGCGCATCTTCATGAACAGCTTATCCGGATAGCCGATCGAGCCCGCGTCGCAGTTGGTCACGTCCACCAGGTAGGTGCGGTCTTCCAGGGTCACCAGGTTCCACATGTGGCCGCCGCCCGCGCCGGTGCCGCCAGACATGTTGCCGCTCACGAGCAGGCAGGTGATGCCGCTCTTATCGCACAGGTATTTGAACGCTTTGGAATAGCCCTCGCACACCACGTTGGTCGTATCGTCGTTATCAAATACCCATACCAGCTGCCACGGGTTGCCGTAGGGCGTGTTGTTATTTGGATCTGCCGCAGCCGTATTATAAGAGACCCGATTGCAGATTTCGTTTTTATAATGTTCCAGTTTTTTATTGACATCCGATGGGGCGCTGTTCAGGATTGTATTGATCCCGTCAACAGCCTGCGCTGCGTGTTGGGCCAGAGTAGCGTTCACGGTGTAATCCGCGCTGCCTCGATACGCTGTGACAACCGGCATTTCTAAGGTTAACGTTAGCGTACAGGAAATAGAAGGAGTAGTATCGTAGCTGTAACTAACACTATATGATATCCTTAAGCTTGAAGTTTTATCGTACCAATACATCTCATAAGGGCAATCCGCCAACAAAGCGCTCAACACTTTGCTGGTATTGATCTCCTGCATCGCCTTTCCCTGGGCCGCATCCTTCGCCTGTTGCGACAAACTGCCATTGCTTAGGATCGCAACCCCGCCCAAATCTTCCGACGTCCAGGGGCCAAACTCTAATTGTTGTGTATATACGGTGCTTGTCCGGTTCCCGGCAGCCACTTCGGCGACCATGGCTTTCAATTCGTTGTATACAGTTAAGGCTTTCCCTTCCAGGCTCGCGCCGACGCTGACCCCGCTGCTCTTGAGCAGCCGCCGCCGCGCGCCGATGGTGCTGAACAGATTGTTCACATAGCCGGTCAGCAATTCATCATTGCTGCGGCCGTCGCTTTCGGGGGTGTAGGTTTCCACGACCGTTTCGGCCTCTGTGGTCTGCATCGTGGTTTCCGCCGCGTCGTCCCCGGAGCCCTCGCCGTTTTCATCGGTTTCGCCGTCGTCGTTGGGTTCGCCGCCCTTGGCGTCGTTTTCGCCCTCGGTGGGTTCTTCCTCTTTGGCGGGTTCGCCGCCCTTGGCGTCGTTTTCGCCCTCGGTGGGTTCTTCCTCTTTGGTGGGTTCGCCGCCCTTGGCGTTGTTTTCGCCTTTTGCGGGCTCTTCCTCTTTGGCGGGTTCGCCGCCCTTGGCGTCGTTTTCGCCTTTCGCGGGTTCTTCCTCTTTGGTGGGTTTTTCTTTTTCGTCAGGAACAGTCGGTTCTTCCGTTTCGGCCTCTTCTCCGTTTTCTTGCGCCGCGTCGTCCGCTGCCGGCACTTCGGCGGCCGCAGGCGCAGCCTTGCGAATCACGAACACCACGTCATACGCGCCCATGCCGGAGAGCGGGAAAGCCGCGCCGTTCTTTTCAATGCTGTAATTGCATTTGATTTCCTGCGCCTGCTGCTCCGACGCGCCAAAGCGCACCGCGTAGACGGCGGCTTCGCTGTCCCGATGCATCGCGGCCAGGTCGCTCAGCAAGAGCTTTTCCAGCTTCACTTTGCCGCTGCCGTCCATTTCCGCGCCGGAAAAGCGGAAAATATAATGGAAAATGATTTCGTAACTGTCGGACGCGATGCCCAGCGCCTGCTCCGCAAGCCGGGACAGCTCCTGGCTGTTTACACGCTCAACGCTGACTTTTGCTTCCGGTGCGAAAACGCCCGCGTTCGCGGTGATCGTCAAGCGAATATTGTTCACCGTGGATACCTGTTTGAAAGGCACTGCCTCGGGTTCTTCTTCATTTGGCTGTTCGCCGGTTGGCTGTGCGTCTTCCTCTGTGGGCTGCTGCTGTTTCTCGGCGGATGGCTGTTCTTTCGCGGGCTGCTTTTCCTCGGTGGGCTGCTGCCGTTCTTCGGTGGATGGCTGCTCCTCTGTAGGCTGCTGTTCCTCGGCGGTTTGCTCTTCTTCTGTAGGCTGCTGCTCTTCTTCGGTGGACGGTTGCTCCTCTGTGGATTTCTCCTCCTCCGTGGGCTGCTGCTCTTCTTCGGTGGAATGTTCTTCTTCCGTGGGATCCTGTTCTTCGGCGGAATACTCTTCTTCCGTGGGATCCTGTTCTTCGGTGAAATGCTCTTCTTCCGTAGGCTGCTGCTGTTCCTCGGTGGTCTGCTCTTCTTCCGTAAGCTGCTGCTGTTCCTCAGTGGTTTGCTCTTCTTCCGTAGGCGGCTGTTCCTCGGTGGTTTGCTCTTCTTCCGTAGACTGCTGATCCTCGGTGGGCTGTTGCTCATCCGTGGGCTGCGGTTCCTCAACAGTCGCAGCTGCGGTTTCTTCCGCTTTCTTTTCCGGCAGGCGAAGGACCATGACCAGATCGTAAATCGTCAGATCCGAGAAAGAAAAGCGTACGCGATCCCGCTCCTGATCGAAATTAGCGGACTTGGATTCCATCCGCTGCTCCGCGCCGTTCCAGCGGAGAAGATAAGCGCTGATCTGGGCGTCCGGATAGGCTTCCCCCAGGCCGACAAGCCCGATGCGCTTCACGGTCGCTTCCGCGGAACCAGACATCTTGGGACCGGCGAAGCTGAAAAGGACATGACGAACCAGGACCTTTTCCGAAGGTGATACTCCCAGGGCGTCTTCCGCCTTCCGGGCCAGTCCTTCATCCGTGATTTTTTGAATGCTCAGCGAGGCGTCAGCCGGAAATACGCCGGCGTCCGCTTTGATGGAAAATTTGTATTCGCCCACATCCAGATCCTGCTGGAACGGCAGGGCTTCCTGCTGCTGGGTTTCGTTCGCGGCGGGCGGATCATTGTTCTCCGCTTCCTGCTGCTGGGTTTCGTTCGCGGCGGGCGGGGTATTGTTCTCTGTTTCCTGCTGCTGGGTTTCGTTCGTTACGGGCGGATCATTGTTCTCTGTTTCCTGCTGCTGGGTTTCATTCGCGGCGGGCGGGGTATTGTTCTCTGTTTCCTGCTGCTGGGTTTCATTCGCGGCGGGCGGATCGTTGTTCTCCGTTTCCTGCTGCTGGGTTTCATTCGCGGCGGGCGGATCATTGTTTTCC
>JAFXZO010000100.1 GCA_017541205.1 Clostridia bacterium
CCCCGCCACCTGGATGCCGTGACGCTCAAACACCCTTCGGCACATTTCCACCTGTTCATGGGAAGCCATTTCTCCCCGAAAGGGCTCCAAATATACCTTGTCCAGCCGCAGATGCTTGAGGAGAAAGCCCAGCTGCTCCTCTAACTGCGTTTCCGTCACGCGGGCGGCGGCGTGCGCGACAAAGTAGGTGGCCAGGGTAAAGTTCCGGTAGTTCCCCATGTCTTTTCTCCTTTTCGTTCGTTTTCCCGTATTTCATGTGTGAACGCTGTCTGCGCGCAAAAGAACGGACGCTTCGCTTTCATCAAAAGCCGAACAGTATCTTCATCAGCAGCAGGAATAGCACCAGCAGGATCACGGGGCGGACGATCCTGGTTCCTTTTGAAATGGCAAGGCCGGAGCCGACCCAGCTGCCCGCCATATTGCACACGGCGGCGGCCAGCCCCAACGGGATCAATACCTGTCCGTTCAAAAGAAAAACGGTCAGGGAGCAAATGTTTGACGTCAGGTTGATCACCTTCGCCTGGGCGTTTGCGGAATTGACGGTCATCCCCGCAAACACGGTAAACGAGATGATCAGAAACGTTCCGGTGCCCGGGCCGTAGAACCCGTCGTACAAGCCGATGGCAAAAGCGGAAAGGATACAGACCGCCAGCGTTTTCCTGTCCGACGCGGGGGCGCGTTTTCCATCGTCCCGGAAAAGGCGGCGGTTCAAAACGATGGCCGCAGCCAGCGGAAGGACCGCAAACAGGATATACTTCATCACCGTTTCGCTGACCGTTAGGGACAGCTTCGCCCCCAGGGATGAACCGAGAACGGCGGCGGCCACGGACGGAACGGCCAGGCGCAGCCGGACGAAGCCCCGGCGGATAAACCGAGCGGCAGCCAGGGACGTTCCGCAGGCAGAGGAGAGCTTATTCGTGGCGATCGCCATATGAACGGGCAATCCGGCGAAGAGATACGCCGGCAGAGAAATCAATCCTCCGCCTCCGCCGATGGAATCCACCAGTCCGGCCAGAAACAGCAGCGGACAGACAATGCAAAACATTTCAGGCGTCAAATTCATATCATTCAATCATGGGCGTATGTTCCGCCTTTTTTTCTTTCGTCAGCCTATCTATTCCGGCAGCTTTTCCTGCGATGCTTTTCGCTCGCCGCCGCCATATGACATTTCGCCGCCGTTTCGGAAAATCCTTCCTGCGCCGCAGGGAAAGCGAAGCCTTCGCAATATCTGTTCGTTTGCGGCTTGCCCCCTGGTAGTGTCAAGGATGAAGCGTCAATAAAGTCGGCAAGCCCTGCGACGTTCATTGCTCCCTGTGTTTTCCGCCTATTTTTGCGGTCTTTTTTCTCTTAGGAACAATTTCAGCAGTCCGCGAAGACCGCGCGGCGCTTTGATGCAGATTACGCGCATCGCCATCGATCATCCCTCCTAATTTTTCGCCAGCAGCACGCCGGCCAGAATCAGTGCTGCGCCCAATATGGACAGCCATGCCCAGCTTGGCACGCATAGCAAGATCAGCGCCATGCCAAGCCCGATCAGGAAATACCCGGCGAAACGAAGGAGAATGCTTTTTCCGCCGGGGTAGCATTGAACGCGTACCTTCTCCTTCTTCCGCCATGGCATAAAAAACCACCTCCCGCAACAGGATATGGCGGAAGGCGGGATGATATGATGCGCTTTACGCTTTTTCTCCCTGACGGCTGCGCATCCATTCCAGCACGGCGGACACGCTTTTTTCCTTCAAGTGCAGCTTGTTTTCAGGCTCCTGGATGTCGCCCAGATAATGGGCGTCGGAGGAGTGGAGCACATGCTTGTTTTCCAGCGGTTCCAGCGGGCAGGGGAGATGGCGCCATACCTCCACCGTGGTAAACGCGGGATCGGCGGGGAGAAAACCGAGGTTGATGAGCACGCCGTTGCTGCCGCGGTTGATATGCGCGGGAACGGGCACGCCGCCAAAGGAGCGAACTTTTTCCGCACACTGCTCGAAGGGAAAATCCGTAGCGCCGATCAGGAGGGCGTCCTCCTGATCGATCACCTCATCGTCCTCGTTCATCACCAGCTGCTCGCCAAAGAAGGCGGGCTTGTTCTTTTTTTTCGGCAGGTGCTCCCTGAGCATCGCGCCAAACTCCACGGCGGTTTCCACATCCGGGAAATACCCCAGCATATGCACCTCTTCCATGGTGGTGATTTCGATCGCGGGTACCAAAAGAAGGCCGTACGCATCGGCGATCTTCTGCGCGGCGGGCAGGTTTCGCGCCGCGTTGTGATCCGAGATCGTTACGACCTCCAGCCCCTTCACCACCGCCATGCCCAGGATGTTGCCGGGCGTCATGTCGTTGTCTCCGCAGGGAGAGAGGCAGGAATGGATATGCAGATCGTAGCTGAGCTCCATTTTATTCCGCCTTTTCCGGCACGCCCTTTTCCATCATTCGGCCGCAGATCGTATATGCGGAAAGCGGGCTTTTAAGCACGCACAGGCCTTCATCCGCGGCTTTTTTCAGGATCTCCGCGGGCATATCGATGTTTTCCGGCAGGATCACGCAGGCCATTTCCGCCAGGGCGGCGACGGCGATCACGTTCATATGGATCTGCACCGTCACCCAGGCCATCCCTTCGCAGCCGTGCGCCATGACCCAGGAAAGCAGATCGCAGGTATAGCCGCAGGAGATTTCCCGGTCTTCCTCAACATCGGGCGTCATGTTTTTGGCCTCGATCAATTCCGCCAATTCGGATACTTTCACGTTCATTCCTCCATAACGTTTTTTTGGGCAGATGATAGCATAGGTCTTGGGAAAAATGCAGAACCTTTCCTTGGCTGATCCCTGCTCAGCAGCCGATTTACAGCCTGCCGGAAACGACCCGGGAGAAGAACCCGTCGCTTTGGAAGATCGGGGCCAGGGTGCTTTGCTCCAGCAGCTCGCTGAAGTTGTCGATGGGGATGATGGTTTTCAGGATCGGCACCAGCAGGAAGATGGCGTACAGGATCAGCGCGCCGCGCACCAGCCCGAACGCGCCGCCGGCCAGCCAATCCAATTGCTTGAGCAGCGGCAGATCAAATACGTGCTGGATCAGCCCGAGCAATACGGACAAAACCATGTAGCTCAGCGCGAAAACCCCGATAAAGCACAGCACGTTCACCGCAACGGCCACCACGGTGTTGGACACATATTCGTTCACCGTGGTAAGGCCTGCGCTGGAAAAAACCTGGTTTTTTATGTTTCCCTGCAAAATCGAAGCGATCGATTTGGGCAGATTGGTGCTGGCCAGGATCTGGTTGATGACGTTGTCGGATAGCTGGTTGACAGGCGTGGAAGCCAAGCTGTAATCGCCCACGCGGGCCACGGCGTCGGTATATGTGGCGAGGGTGGAGGAAAGCCCCTTGTTCCCGCTGACCTCGGCGGAAAGCTGCGGCCCGAACGTGAACGCCAGGAAAAGGGAAATCAGGCAGCAGGCAACGGAAAGGACCGTTTCGATAAAGCCCTTGTACAGCCCGTAAACCACGCTTGCGCCAAGCACCACCAGGATCACGATATCAATGACGTTCATGAAGCCCTCCTTGAGCAAAACAGGATTGTTCCTCTGCGCGATACCCATAGAACGGGGAGCGATAGGGTTTTCTTCCCGGAATGATTAATCGTCGCCCATTTTCAGCACGGCCATGAACGCTTCGCCGGGCAATTCCACGGTGCCGAACTGGCGCATGCGCTTTTTGCCTTCCTTCTGCTTTTCCAGCAGCTTCTTTTTCCGCGTAATATCGCCGCCGTAGCATTTTGCCAGCACGTCCTTGCGTACGGCCTTGACGGTCTCCCGGGCGATGATTTTGCCGCCGATGGCCGCCTGAATGGGGATCTCAAATTGCTGGCGCGGGATGACGTCCTTCAGCTTTTCGGCGATCGCGCGGCCGCGGCCGTACGCCTTGTCCCTGTGCACGATCATGGTGAACGCGTCGCAGATATCGCCGTTGAGCAGGATATCCATTTTCACCAGATCGCTCTTTTGATAGCCGGTGATCTCATAATCGTAGGAGGCGTAGCCCTTGGAGCGGCTCTTGAGCTGATCGAAAAAGTCGAAGATCATTTCGTTGAGCGGCACGTCGTACAGGAGCTTAATGCGCTTTCCCTCGTACTGCATATCGATGAAGGTGCCCCGCTTATCCTGGCAAAGCTGCATCAGGGTGCCGGCGTAATCCTGGGGCGTATAGATATTGGCGCGGCAGTAGGGCTCCCGCATTTCCAGGATCTCGTTGACGGGGGGCAGGCTGGTGGGGTTATCGATGCGCATCTGGGTGCCGTCGGTCTTGACGATTTCATAGATGACGCTGGGCGCCGTCGTGACAAGATCAAGGTCAAATTCCCTCTCCAAACGCTCCTGAATGATTTCCATATGGAGCAGGCCCAGGAATCCGCAGCGGAAGCCATAGCCGAGCGCCACGCTCGTTTCCGGCTCAAAGGACAGGGAAGCGTCGTTCATGCGCAGCTTATCCAGCGCGTCCCGGAGGTTATCGTAATCCGCGCCGTCCGCGGGATATATGCCGCAGAAAACGACCGGCTGCACCTCCTTGTAGCCGGGAAGGGGCTGCTCGGCGGGGATCAGGGCGTCTGTGATGGTATCGCCGACGCGGGTATCGCGCACGTCCTTGATGGAGGCGGAAATGTACCCGACGTCGCCGGGCAGCAGCTCGTCGCAGGGCGTATAAGAAGGCGTAAAGGTGCCAACCTCCACGACGTCAAATTCCGCGCCTGTCTGCATCATGCGCATCCGCATGCCGGGATACGCGCGGCCATCCATCACGCGCACGAAGCAGATCGCCCCGCGGTAATTGTCATACACCGCGTCAAAAACGAGCGCGCGAAGGGGCTTTTTTTCATCGCCTTCGGGCGGCGGAATTTTATTGACCACGGCCTCCAATACATCCTCGATCCCGATGCCGAGCTTCGCGGAAATCAGCGGCGCGTCCTGGGCGTCCAGGCCGATGTCCTCTTCGATCTCGGCCTTGGTTTCGTCGGGCTGGGCGGAGGGCAGGTCGATCTTGTTGATGACCGGAACGGTTTCCAAATCGTGGTCCAGCGCCATATAAACGTTGGCGAGCGTCTGCGCTTCCACGCCCTGGGTCGCGTCCACAACGAGCAGCGCGCCTTCGCACGCGGCCAGGGCGCGGCTGACTTCATAGGTAAAGTCCACGTGGCCCGGGGTGTCGATCAGGTTCAGGGTATAGGTTTGTCCGTTCCTGGCCTTGTAGCGCATGTGCACGGCTTTGGATTTAATGGTGATGCCGCGTTCGCGCTCCAATTCCATGGAGTCCAAAATTTGGTCCACCATCTGCCGCTGCTCAAACACCCCGGTTTTTTCCAAAATACGGTCCGCCAGGGTGGATTTGCCATGATCGATATGGGCGATAATGCAAAAATTGCGGATATGATTCAAGCGGTCGTTGGCCACGGGCGTTTCCTCCTACTCTTTATCAGCCTATTCATTATATAAGAAAACCAGGGAAAACGCAAATTGAATTTTTCTGATCGAACGCTTCAGGGGCGGCATTTGTACGCAAAAAAACGAAAAGAGAGCAGAAGAAGCATTGACAAGGGAGGGATCAATATGTTAATATGCTAACGATTCATCTATGTAAAGCATTAAAGCGGATGAACGCAATTGGGGCGTATGCCCCGGGAAGAAAGAAGGAGAAATGAACATGAAGAAACTGATGAAGGCGGTTTCCCTGCTGATGGCGGTCATGATGCTGCTTGGCAGCGTTGCTTTTGCGGAAACGGACATGGAATACGTGAAGAACAAGGGCAAGCTGATCGTCGGCATCACGGACTTTGCGCCCATGGATTATAAAGACGAAAACGGCGAATGGGTCGGCTTTGACGCCGATATGGCCAAGGCCTTCGGCGCATATTTGGGCGTGGAAGTGGAATTGGTCGAGATCGATTGGGACAACAAGATCCTGGAGCTCGATGGCAAAACCATTGACTGCGTTTGGAACGGCATGACGCTGACCGACGAAGTAAAATCCGCTATGGAAACCAGCAACGCCTACGCAAACAACGCGCAGGTGGTGGTGCTGCCCACTGCCAAGGCCAATGACTATGCGGACGCAGCCGCCCTGTCCGGCCTGACCTTCGCGGTGGAAGCCGGCAGCGCCGGCGAAGCCGAGGTCGCTGCGCTGGGCTACAATATGACCTCCGTGCATTCCCAGGCCGATACCCTGCTTGAAGTCAAGGCCGGCACCTCCGACGCCGCCGTGATCGACGCGCTGATGGCCGCCGCCATGGTCGGCGAGGGAACCGATTACGCGGACCTGACCTACACCCTGGCCCTCAACAGCGAAGAATACGGCGTCGGTTTCCGCAAGGGTTCCGATCTGGCCGCCGCGCTCAACGAATTCATGGCCGCCGCCTACGCGGACGGCACCATGATGGCCATTGCCGAAACGTACGGCGTGCAGGCCGCCATCATTCCCCAGTAAGCTTATCTGAAACCATCGGAACAGCCGGGTCCATTCATCCGCCCGGCTGTTTCTTCTTTCATAGGTCCGTTTCCGTTGCCTTCTATCCAGAGAAACAGAGGATACATGTATGGAATTGATCCAGCAGCAGCTGCCCATCGTTCTCCATTCGCTGAACATTGGCTTTTTACAGACGCTGAAACTGTTTATTGTGACGCTTCTTGGCGCGATGCCCTTGGGGCTGGTGATCGCCTTCGGTTCGATGAGCCGGTTCAAACCGCTTTCCGTTTTCACGCGCGTGATCGTGTGGATCGTCCGCGGGTCGCCGCTGATGATCCAGCTCCTCATCATCTATTATTTTCCCGGCCTGGTTTTGCATAATCCGATCTGGGGCGGGGGAGAGAGCGGACGCTTCCTGGCGGCCGCGGTCGCGTTCATTTTCAACTATGCCTGCTATTTCTCGGAAATCTACCGCGGCGGCATCCAAAGCGTCCCGGTCGGGCAGATCGAGGCGGGCTATGTGCTGGGCATGACGAAAACGCAGATCTTTCTGCGCGTCAAGCTTTTGCAGGTCATCAAAGCGATCGTGCCGCCCATGTCCAACGAAATCATTACCCTGGTCAAGGATACGTCGCTTGCCCGCATCATTGCGCTGCAGGAAATCATCTGGGCCGGCCAGTCTTTCATGAAGGGCAGCCAGGGCATTTCCGGCGCGATCTGGCCTATGTTCTTTACCGCGGTCTATTATCTGGCCTTCAACGGCATTATGACGCTGCTGCTCGGATGGCTGGAAAAGAAGCTGAACTACTATCGCTGAGGAGGGAGCGCCATGCTGAACGCCAGCAATCTGATGAAAAGCTTTGACGGCCTGGGCGTGCTCAGGGGCATATCCCTGCAGGTGAACGAAGGGGAAGTGGTGGCGATCATCGGGCGGAGCGGCTCGGGGAAAAGCACGCTGCTCAGATGCCTGAACAACCTTGAAAAGGTCGACGGCGGCACCATTGAAATCGATAACCAGGCATTGGTGAAAAACGGGGTATACTGTCCGGCCGCGATGCAGAGGAAGCTGTGCCTGAAAATGGGCTATGTGTTCCAGAATTTTAACCTCTTCCCGCACATGAACGTGCTCAGGAACCTGACGGAAGCGCAGTGCTGCGTGCTGGGCCGCGAAAAAGACCAGGCCCAAAAGTACGCGCGGGAGCTGCTGCAAAAGGTGGGCCTTGCGGATAAGGAAAAGGCGTATCCCTATCAGCTCTCCGGCGGCCAGCAGCAGCGCGTAGCGATTGCCCGCGCCCTGGCCATGGACCCGGAGATCCTGTGCTTTGACGAGCCGACCAGCGCCCTGGACCCGCTTTTGACCCAGGAGGTTTTGGGCGTGATCCGCAGCCTGAGCGCGGAGAAACGCACCATGGTGGTTGTGACGCATGAAATGATGTTCGCCCGCGAGGTGGCGGATCGCGTCGTATACATGGAAGACGGCGTGATCGTCGCGGAAGGCAGGCCCGGCGAAGTGTTTGACAGCGACAAAGTACGCTCGTTCACGGGCTTGGGAGATTGAAAAAAAGCAAATCAAAAAGAGGGGGGAACCGCTCGGAAGAGCCGCTCCCTCCCCTTTTGATTTATGATCGTATGTTTATTAAATGCGTTTTGCCAAGGTTTCGGGATTCGAGGCGAAAATCAGGGCGACTTCGCGGGTGATCCTGCGCTCGCGGACCAGCCGCTGCAATTCGGCGTCCATTGACAGCATGGATTTATCGCTGCCGCCGTAGATCACGTTGTCGATCTGATGGGTGCGGCCGTCGCGGATCATGTTCTGGATGGCGGGATTCACGGTCATGACCTCGAAAACGGGAATGCGCTTGCCGTCCACGGTGGGCACCAGGCGCTGGGATACGACGGCTTTGAGCACCATGGAGATCTGCACCCTGATTTGGGATTGCTGCTCGGCGGGGAAGGTATCGATGATACGGTCGACCGTCTTTGCCGCGCCGATGGTATGCAGGGAGGAAAGGAGCAAATGGCCCGTTTCCGCGGCGGTAATGGCGGTGCGGATGGTATCCAGATCGCGCATTTCGCCCAGCATAATAACGTCCGGCGCCTGGCGCAGGGCAGCGCGCAGGGCGCGGGAGAAGGTCGCCGCGTCGTTGGGCACTTCGCGCTGGCTCACCAGGCATTTGTTATGGCGATGCAGATACTCGATCGGGTCCTCGACCGTAACGATGTGGCCTTCGCGGGTAGCGTTGATCTTGTCCACGATGCAGGCCAGGGTGGTGCTTTTGCCGCTGCCGGCAGGGCCTGTGACCAGGATCATGCCGCTGCGCTGGCTGGCCAGGCTGATCACGATATCCGGAATGTTCATGGAAGAGGGCTCGGGCAGCTCGAAATTCACGATACGGCAAATGGCTGCGATGGTGCCGCGCTGGCGGTACGCGTTGCAGCGAAAACGGCTCACGTTCGGGATGGCGAAGGAAAAGTCGTCGTCCCCGTTATTATCGAGCTTGGCCATGTCCCGGTGCGTCAATTCATACATATCCCGCACCAGTTTTTCCGTGTCCTTGGGCAGCATGATTTTTTCCGTCAGAGGCACAAGATCGTTATGGACCTTCACGGATACATGCGCGCCGGGAATAACGAACACGTCGGAACCATTCATGCTGACCGCTTTTTTCAACAGTTCGATCATACGCTTACCACTCTTCTTCCCACTCGTCTTCAGTTTCCGCTACCAGCCGATACTTTACCCACCGGGTCCGCCCGCCTTCGCTGAGCGGATCGATCTTCAAAGCGCAGCTCAGGGTTCGGAAACCGTCGGATTCGGACCAGGAAAGAACGTCCCCTTCCATTGTTATTTCTTCCGGAAGCGCGTTGGCAACGTTTTCAAGATATGCTTCGTCCGTCTGCGCGCTTTCGCGCTTTTGGGAGAGCAGCGCTTCCAGTTCGGCGCGCTTTTCCTCCGCCTGTACGTTCAGGCCATAGATCGCTTCGGCCACCTGCACGCTGCGTTCGCTTAACCGAATATCGTTGCGGCTGTTCATCAACGAGAGCATGCCAAGCACCGTCATGGCCAGCACGACGAAAATAAGGATCAGAGACGACGCGCCGGGGCCTAAGCTGATACTGCTTTTCTTTTTCACGGGCGCACCTCCTGAAACCGGGCAACGGGCAGGGTGACCAAAGGAGAACCGTCTTCCGTGGCCTGCACCTGAAAACGCAGGATCTCGCCCGGCGTGCCTTCGTTTTCAATGCCGGTCACCGTAACGGTGTATTCCGGGCTCTCCTTTATCCAGCCGTCTTCGTTTTTTTCAAAGCCCAAGGCTTCCAGCTCCGCTTTCAGATCCGCGGCCATATAGAGCCGATCCGCCAAGTTCTGCGTGCTCGAGAGCGCCTGGGTCATCAATTCAGCCCGCCTGCTCTGGCTGCGGGCCGTGGAAAACACCTGCAAAAGCACTGTGGAGGAAAGCATGAAAAACATCACCACGATCAGCAATTCCACCAACAGCGCGTTGCTGCGATTGCCTGATTTCATCTTATCACCTCAATGCGCGGCGCTGCGCAGCGCAATATCCGCGTCCGTCCAATCATCGCCGTTTTGAATCCGCATGTTCAAGATATTGCCCCTGAACTCCGCCGTCATCGATTCGGCGACGCAGACGGCTTCGCCGTTTTCCGGCTCAAATTCAAGATCCGCCTCGGTAAAAAGCTCCCTGAGCATGCCGTCATAGGTGTAAAGCCGGGTGTAATACACAGTATCGTCGTAGACGTTTACCAGCGTGACCGCGCGAATGCCGTCAATATCCTCGATCAGCACGGAATCCGCTTCATCGCCGGAGCGTACCATGCTGCGCAAGTATGCGCTGGCGATACGCGTATCGTTATGGTTTGTCGTCCTTTCCGAGGTGGCCTTGTAGGCCTTTGCGCCAAGCAGCACCATGACCGTGGAAAAGACCGCAAAAATGCCCAGCAGCAGGAAAACGAACACGCCCGCTATGCTGTGGTTCGTCCCAGTTTTTCCGCTCATGGCATCCCGGCCCCCTTTTCAGTGACCCAGATATCCGGGATCATATTGGAAGCGAAGCAATCGTATGTTACCAGGTATCGTTCTTCATCGTAAGCCAGGCGGTAGTGCTCGCGCAGATATTCCACGTCGCTTGGATACGCCCCTTCCACGGCGTAACACGTCAGCGCAGCGTTTTTCACCGCGTCGCGGACGATTTCCGTTTCCGCTGTTCCCTGGGCCGTATCGATCCGGTTTGCCAGCACGAAGGCCAATACCAGCACTGCCAAGATGGCCAGCAGCTTGATTATATCCCTTCGGTTCATATCCGTATCCTTTCCGGCAGGCTTACAGACTGCTCAAAATACCGGCCATCGGCAGCATGATGGAAAGCAGCACGGCGCCGATTACGACCGAGAGGAGGGCGACCAGGGTGGGCTCGATAATGGAGATCATGCGGGTGATGCCGCTTTCCACCTCTTCTTCATAGAGGGTGGAAAGGTTGCCGAGCACCTGATCCTCACGGCCCGTGGCGCTGCCCATGGTAATCATGCGGTTATGCAGATCGTCGAAAATGCCGGTCTCGGTGATGGATTCTGCAAAGGTCTTTCCTTCCTCGAGCTTGGCGCGGATGCCGTCAACTTTTTCGGCGGCATTTTTATCGTTGATGACGTGCGAGGTCATTTCAAGCGCTTCGCCGGTGGGGAAGCCGCCGGAGAGCATCATGGAAAGGACGCTCGCGACGCGGGAAGCGGTCAATTGCCGGTTGAGCTTATTGATGGAAGGAAAGATTTTCTGGATCAGGCCCATGATCTTATCCCGGTGCTTGGTCCGAAGAAGCACCGCGCCCGTGACCACCAGAACCACCATCAGCCCCACCAGGGCCAGGATGATCCAGCCGACGTTTACGCCCAGGTTCATCATGGAACTGCCGGACTCCGTCATCGCCACGCCCATGGAGCTGAGCACCCGGCGGAAAACGGGCATGACCTTCCACAGCAGAATCAGCACGATCACGATCAGCAGCACGCCCAGCACCAAAGGATAGGTGACGGCGCCGACCACGGAGGAACGGATGCGGTCTTCACGCGCATAATACTGCTCCAAGCCGCGCATCACGCGGTCCAATTGGCCGGAACGCTCGCCGATGCCGACCATTTCCACCAGATAGCTGGGCCAGCGGTCGTCCTCCTTGAGCGAATCGTACAGGGAGCCCGTTTCCGTAACGCCCTTGCTGGCGGATACGTAAATATCGGCGTTCTCGCTTTCTTTATCGGCGCCGGCAAGCGTCTCCATGCCGTCGTAAAGCGGAAGACCGGCTTCCAGAATCAGGGCGACCTGGCCGCAGAAGTTGCTCAACTCAGCGGACGAGAGCCCTTGTTTATTTTTTTTGCTCATCTTTGTGATCCCCTTTCAATCAATAATATCGTTCAACGGAATAGCTCTTGGGTTTGTTGATGGCGTTCAAGGCGGCTGTCGGGTCGAAGGAGATTTCCTTTCCGTCGAGAAAGACGGCGACCCAGGCATGGTAATTCTTATCCGCGTACCCGATCACCAGCTTGGCGGGGATCCCCTGGGTGCGCAGCATACAGACCATGATGGCCGCCAGATCCTGGCAAACGCCCATGTGCTTTTTATAACAGCCGTCGATATCCGGCAGGAGGCCGGGCTTGACCGACGCCGCTTTCATAAAGTCATAGACGAAAGAGGTCGTCATGAAATTCTTTATGGCGGAGTAGGCCTCTTTTTCCGTTTTTCCTTTGCATAGCTTATCAGCCATTTTCACGGCTTCGGATTTTTTGGTATAGTTTACGTATTGATTGGGGTAGAGGAAACAGACGTTCACATCGCTCATCTTTACACTTAAGGAAATCTTTCCGGCGTTGGAATACTTTTTTCCGGAGACGTTTTCCCACAGGCTCACTTCATATTTCCCGTTGCCAAGCTGCAGGGGGAATACTTCATAATCGCCGTCCGTGTTCAGGTCGTAGGTCAGCGTTTCTCCGTCCTTGACGACGCGGAGCTTGAGCTTGTTTTTGCTTTTTTTCGTGCACGCAGCCATGAAGTATCCGTCTGATGAGTAGGAACTGTCCAGCTTGAGCTTTCCGTTGGTTTTTTCGCTGCCGCTGCTGCTTTTGGGCCATTTGGCATCCGCCATCGCGCCGGTGATCAGCGCGACGGTCAGCCCCAACAGCACGGCTGCAAGCGTGCAAAGAAGAATCTTTCGTTTCATTCTGCCTCTCCTTTCTGCTTTATTTCAAGCTGCCCCGCATAGGTGGACAGATGCTCTCCAAGCGGGCAGATGCGATAGCTGATCGGGATGTTCTTGCTGGGGAAGAGTTGGTTGAACAGATATTCGATACGCTCCATCACCGTGAAGCCCGTTTCGTAATTGACCGTCGGAAGCAGCATGGCGATGATGCAGGGGGAAAAGCGGGTAATGATGTCGCCGCGGCGAAGGCTCACGCGCAGGATCTCGATCAGCCCCGCCATGGCGCTTTCGCGCGAGACGGCGTCCAATACCTCATCCTCTTCGCCCACCATGATAATGCCAAGGAATATGGTCGAGCTGAAGCGCTCCAGATAGCGGATCTGAAGGTTATAGATGGTTTTGAAGGACGCGTAATCGCATAAGAAGGGGCCCTGATCGCTCAAATCGTTTTCCTGAAGCTCATTGCGGATGCTGTCCAGATTGAAATTCAGCCGCCGTCCCATTTTGACCTTTTGCACGTAGCTGGACTTCATTTCTTCGCTCATATCCGCGCCGAGCTGCGTTTTTCCAAGGAGCAGGATCTGCCTGTATTCGTCCGTCGCGTCCGGCAGGTGGTTGAGCTGCACCATGGCCCGCATCAATTCCAGGCGGAGCTGTTCATCCGCATGGTCGATTTGGATCGCTTTTCGGCAGACCTGAGAAATCTCATTATACGCTTCCCGCTCTTTGAGCATTTCGATATATGCGTACACGGCGGACAGGTATTCCCGGTGCAGGACGCTTTCGTGCAGGGTGCTCACATAAAAATCGGAGATCCGGAACAGATCGCCCTGATAAAGCGAAAGGATCTTTTTATACGCGGCTTCCTTTTCTTCGGCGGGGATCTCGTTTTTCGCCAGCTCGATCGTTTCGATCAATTCCAATACGTCGACCGTCACGTTGGACTGGCAGATCCATCGGTATGCGCCCGGCGTGGAAACGATGCATGCGCCGAGCCCCGGGGAAAAATTGTTCAGCAGCACGCGAAGACGGCTCACCAGCGTTTTCAGGGCGTTTTCCGGGTTGATTTTCCGGCTGTTCCCATTCAGATCGGCGATGATCCTGTGTATGGGTACGATCCTGCCGCGCTGAAGGATCAGGTATTCCATCAGGGCTGCGCCTTTTTTGGTTTTTGTGATGATTGAATCAAACGTCTGTCCGTTGCACTGGATCGAGAACGAACCCAACAGATTGATCCTTACCTCCTGCTGCATAGCAGTTTCTCCTTTGGTGAATACTATAAGGGGCTCAGGGCCAGGTTTCCGATGGCGCCCTTCAGGGCGTGCGCCGCTTCAAAGGCGGCCCTGACTTCCCCGCGCGATACAGCGTCCGACAGCCGCTCAAAATGCTCGTCCTTCAATTTCATAGTCACCAGGCGGATATAAAATCGGTCATTCCCATGCAGCGGGACAAGCCGGATTCAACATCGGCGCCGTAAGCTTTCAACGTCTCGATGGAAATCATTTACACCCTCCTGACCTGGAGTGGAATCCAAAGACTATTCTGTGCTTCGCGCCGAAGCAGCGCCTGCCGGATGAAAATGCCTGGATTACATTATACGGTCTTTACAAATGATATTTTAAGAATATTTTCGTTTATTGTCAAGCGTTTCCAACAATAAATACAACAAAAAAATCAGGCGCGAGGCGCCGTATGATTACATCCCGGCCTCTGCCTGGTTCGCGCCGCCGATCATATCCTCGATGATGGGGACCCATTCCTCGTACGTGCGGGAGCCGATCACCACCTGGCCGATCATCAAGCCCGTTTCATCCACGAAAAACGTGGTGGGCATCGCGTTCAATTGCCCGATCACTTTCCAAAACAAATCGCGCGAGGGAAGAAGATGCGGGTAATCCGCCTGGGTTTCGGCGGCGATTTTCCGGGCGGAAACCACTTTATCCTCAACAAGGGAAAGGGACGCGTCCAGCACATCGCTGACCAGCCCGATCACCTGAAAATCCTCTCCGCCGTATTCTCTGTTCAGACGGCCCAGGGTCGTCAGCTCATTCATGCAGGGATTCCAATAGGTGGCCCAAACGTTTATCATCGTCACCTTGTGGCCTTTGAGCACCGTTTGATCGATATTGTTTCCATAAATATCCAACGTATCGATGTAGCCCAGAATGCGCAGGTCGTCCTCCGCGGAGACCGTCCTGCCTCTCCAGGAGCTGAGCGTATCGAGCCGGTATACGTTGGTAAACCCCAATTCCCGTAAGATCCTGACGCCTTCCCTTTCTTCCTCCGCGGTTTCGCCGCAGACCGTCACCTCGATCGCCATATAGGTAAAGCTGGTATAGAGCACGTCCAGCATCGTATCGTACAGCTTATCCAGCGGAATGGAATAGGCATAGGGAATATGGGCGTTTCTGTACTGCGTTACGCTCCTGATATCCAGAAGATAAATATAATACGGGCAGTTTTCCAGTTTATCCTGAAGCCTGTCGGCCGGCATGATGGCGTCCGTTTCTTCCGCAAAGGCGCAGGATGATAGGCATAAGGCGATTATCAGGCAGATCAGCGTTGCCTTTTTCATGGCTGTCTTTTGCTCCTCTTTCTTTACAAAGAGTGGGGGAAAAGCTCCACCCGCGTTTTCAATTCGATCTATTATACCAATGATTCGTCCCAAATGCAAAAGATGTAACAAATGTTTACATTTTTGTTACAATTCGCCCTTGTTCACCGCCCTGAAAGATGGTAAGATAGGCACGTGAACTGAATTATGCAGTAAGGAGCTATCTGGCTTTATGCGGAAACACTTTTTGCCCCTCGCAATCGCTTTGGCGCTTATTTTTTCTTTATCAGCCGCCTCAGCCCAGGAGCTGGGCTTTACGGTGACGCCCGAAAACATGCGCCCCGGGAAAATGGAAAGGATCAGTTTTTCTTCCTCCGCTGCGGGCCCGGTGAGCCTGGAGCTAAAGCGCCTGGACGGCGAAACCTTTTGCGTGATCCGCTCCCAGGTGGAAGCGGCCGCGGGCGAAAACCATTTGACCTGGGACGGCATGGATGAGATGGGCGTTCCGATCCCCGCCGGGGAATACCTGCTTTCTCTGACGTGTGGGGAAGTTAGCGTGACCCAGCCCGTTTCCATCGGCGATCCGAGCCCCATGATCCTCTCCCTCTTGGCGGACAACGCTTTCATATTGGGCGAAAAATGGTCCTTTACCGTGGAAGTGAACCAGCCCGGCACGCTGACCGTGCGCGTCAAGAACGCCGAAGGCGCCTGGACGGAGATCATTTCCCAGGAAATTCCGGCCGGCGAAAGCTCTTTTTCCTGGGATGGAAAGCTGGACGGCAAGGAAATCGAAGAAGGCGCATATTCGGCCCAGTTTATCCTGTCCGACGCCGCCGGCTTTTCCGGCACGGCGCGGCAGGTATCCTTCAAAGCCCGGAGCCTGACTTCCTCCGCCGCTGTCAGCGTGGGCCAGCCTGCCGACGCGGCGGAGCGCATCGTGCTCCCCGGGCACCCGATTTCCGATACGGAAAACAATTATTGGACCCTGCCGATCGGAGAGATGGACGAAGAAGCGATTTGGAATGTGATGATGCAGCCCATGGTGGTGATCGACGGCAACCAGAAGGACGTGTACCGCCTGCGTAAAACGCCGGACAATTCTTCCTCCGCCGATAACATCGTAGGCGAAATCACTTACGCTTCGCAGGGCCTGCATATCCTGGAAACCCGCGACGACGGATGGACGCTTGTGGAGGCGTATAATTCCTCCTACGGCCCGAACTGCGCCAGCCGCAGGGGCTACGGCGTTACGGATGATCTGATCCGGGGCTATGTGAAAACCTCCCTGCTCAAGACCGTCACCCCGCGCACGGATTACGCCCTCCTGATCGATAAGCTGAACCAGACGATGTATATTTTCTCCGAAGGGAAATGCATCGGGACCCTGCTTGTATCCACCGGCCTCAACAACGAAAAGCAATCCTGGAATGAAACGCCCGCCGGTGAATTCGTGATGATCAGCAAAATGGGCGGCTTTGCCGCGGGCAATCTCTGGTGCGCCTACGGCATGCGCGTCAACGGCGGCTGCGCGATCCATGAGGTCCCCTATATCGGCGATAACGATACCCCTGCGGACCGGCGCGATTATTCCTCCACTGTCAAGCAGCTGGGCAAAAAGGCCAGCCACGGCTGCATCCGCGTTCAGAAAGCGGCCAATGAGCAGGGGCAGAACATCAAGTGGCTTTGGGAAAACCTGAAGGTGAACACCAAGGTCCTCATCTGGGACGACACCGGCCGCATCCGTCCCTATCCCGTCGCGGATGATTACGCTTTGTACTATAATCCGAACGGCGGAAAGTATTACCACGAAAACCAGTATTGCCCAAGCGTCCGCGATCGCTTCCTGCCCCTGACGGCTTTCACCTATGGCGAATTGGATACCGGATCGTTCGCGAAGCTGACGCCCTGCTCAAAGTGCACGACGCTCATGCGCAAAAGCGAGATCGACGCCATGAACAAGGCGCTCAACGGGCAGTGAAACCGTCGCTTTTCCTGTGATTTATGCACAGAACGCCATAGGCTTTCATTGCTGCGCCGGGCCAAATCCTGCCAGATGGTCCATTCGATTTGTATAAAAATCATGCGCAGAATGCGATATCTTCAATCCGCGTAAAGAAAATTGTATTTTTTCCATTCCCCCCTTGCCTTTTTCGCATGATGATGGTATCATAAACAAGACGTGAAAACACGATCATAATCGGAGGTGCAATTATATGGCATACCAGATTTCTGACGAATGCATCATGTGCGGTGCCTGTGAAGCGGAATGCCCCCAGGGCGCTATTTCCGAAGGCGACGGCAAGTATCAGATCGATCCTGACAAGTGCATCGATTGCGGCGTTTGCGCTGAAACCTGCCCCGTAGGCGCTCCCCAGCAGGGCTGATTTACTGGGCTGATGCGAAACCGTCAGGCTTTCCTGGCGGTTTTTCATTATGCTTTTTTCCATAACATGCCTGTTTTCGATCATTTTTGCAATCTTTTTTGTTCTTTTCACGAACGGATTTTCATGGAACACTTTCCATTTTTCCGGATCTATGTTATAATTATACCCGGAAAATATGATGTGACGCTGATTTGCCCTTCGCGGATGGAAGAGAGGGATGCGTATGACCCATGACGATATGACGCACCTGCTGGAAGCGATCCTGTCCCTGAAAAGCAAGGAAGAATTGGAGCGCTTTTTTACCGATCTGTGTACGATCCAGGAAATCAACAGCATGGTCCAGCGCTATGAAGTCGCCCTTCAGCTCGACCAGGGCCTGACTTATGCGCAAATCGCCGCTGTCACCCATGCCAGCACGGCCACCATCAGCCGCGTCAACCGCAGCCTCGTATACGGCGAGGAAGGATACCGTACAGCCATCGAGCGGATGCGGAAACAGGAAAACGAGGATCTATGATTGACTTAAACGTACTCAACCCCATGCAGAGACGCGCAGCGGAAACGCTTGAGGGGCCCCTGCTTATTCTGGCCGGCGCGGGCAGCGGAAAAACCCGTACGCTCACCTACCGCATCGCCAACCTGATCGACCATGGCGTTAAGCCATGGCATATTCTTGCGCTCACGTTCACCAATAAAGCCGCCCGCGAGATGCGCGGCCGGGTGGTCCGCCTGGTTGGCGAGGAAGCGGAAGAGATGTGGATCGGCACGTTCCATTCCATGTGCGTGCGCATCCTGCGCCGCGATATCGAAAAGCTTGGATATCAGCGTTCCTTTACCATCTATGATGAGGACGATCAGCTGCGCGTGGTTAAGGAAGCCGTCAAGATCCTGGGCATGGATGAAAACCGCATCCCGCCCAAGGAAATCAGGGCAAGAATCAGCGCGGCGAAAAACAAGATGCTCTCGCCTGACGAATGGTTTCAGGAATCCCTTAAGGATTATCAGGCGCAGCAGTTTTATGATCTCTATTCCTACTACGAAGAAAAACTGAAGCTCAGCAACGCCCTGGACTTTGACGATCTGCTGCTGCGCACGCTGCATTTGTTTTTGGATCATCCGCCGGTGCTTGATTACTACCGCCAGCGCTTTCAATACGTGCTGGTGGACGAGTACCAGGATACGAACCCCGCGCAGTACAGCTTTGTGGAGCTTTTGACCAAGGAAAGCCGCAATCTTTGCGTGGTCGGGGACGACGACCAGTCCATCTATGGCTGGCGCGGGGCGGATATCCGCAACATCCTGGATTTTGAAACGGATTATCCGGATACGAAGGTCATCAAGCTGGAACAGAACTACCGCTCCACCGCCAACATCCTGGACGCCGCCAATCAGGTGATCGCCCATAACGCGGGCAGAAAAGAAAAGACGCTGTGGACTCAGGAAGAACCCGGCGAAAAAATCCATCTGTACAGCGCCGGCGACGAACGGGAGGAAGCGGCATGGATCTGCGAGCGCGTGCGCAAGCTGCAGCGCGGCGGCGTGCCTTATTCCCAGATCGCCGTGCTCTACCGCATGCACGCCCAAAGCCGCGTGCTGGAAGAAATGTTCACCCGTGCCGGGATCCCGTATAAGATTTTCGGCGGCACCCGGTTCTATGACCGCAAAGAGATCCGGGACGCGCTGGCTTATCTGCGCGTGATCGTGAACCCTGCGGACGATGTTTCGCTGCTTCGCATCATCAACACGCCCAAACGCTCTATCGGCGATTCCACCGTGGCCATACTGCAGGAGTATGCGAGGCAGGAGGAACTTCCGCTCTTTTCCGCGCTCAACGAGCCGCCGGATACGCTGTCTTCCAGGCCGCTCAAATGCATATCGGAATTCGCCCTTCTTTTGATGCGGCTGACTGCGCTTAAGGATACCATGTCCCTGTGCCAATTCGTGGAAACGATGCTGGATGAAACGGGGCTCAAAGCGCAGTTTGAAATCGACGGGAGCGAGGAAGCGCTCACGCGCCTTGAAAACCTGATGGAATTCGTTGGCGCGGCAAAGGAATTTGAGGCGCAGAGCCAGGATAAATCCCTGGAAGCGTTTTTGGAAAACGTGGCGCTGGTAACGGATCTGGATCAGCAGGAGGAAGCGCCGCAGTATGTCACGCTCATGACGCTGCACAGCGCAAAAGGCCTGGAATATGACGTCGTCTTCATTTCCGGCATGGAGGAGGGCATATTCCCCTCCATGCGCGCCGCTGCGGACGAGGGACGCATGGAAGAGGAGCGCCGTCTTTGCTACGTGGGCATTACCAGGGCGAAGAAACGGCTGTATCTCTCCTTTGCCCGCCGCCGCACCATCTTTAACCAGATAACGCACAATCCGCCTTCTTCGTTCTTAAAGGAGATCCCAAGCCGTCTTTTGATCGATGAATGGGCGGAAGCGAACCGCCGCAGCTTTACCCAGGATAAGCAGAGCGCCCCCGCCGCGCCCAGGCGGGAGAAGCCAAGGAACTTAAGCTTTGGCACGCCCGGCATGACGGCCGGCTCCCGGGGCCCGCTGAACATCCCCGGCGTTCAGAAGGGCTTTGTGCCTTCCGCCGCGCGCGAGGGAATGCCGAACGTGATGAACCAGATGTTCCGTCCGGGCGATCATGTGCTGCACAGGAAATTTGGCGAAGGCACGGTCCAGGAGGTGCGCGGGAGCGGGAGGGACGCCCGCATCCAAATCACGTTTACCGCCTACGGGACCAAGGAGTTTTCCCTGTCGATCGCGCCGATCGTGAAAATCGAAGAATAATCATTCAACCAGGCAGTGCGGGGGTTCTTTCCGGCATGAAAGGCTCCCGCGCTTTTTGAAACAGGAGGGAAATAGGATGGAGCACCCCACGGACATGCGGCAGCTGGTCGATTATCTGAACAAAACGGCTCACGCTTATTATGTGCTGGATAACCCGCTGATTTCGGATAAGGAATGGGATCAGCTGTACAATCAACTGCTGGCCATGGAAAAGGAAACCGGCGTCGTCCTTCCCGATTCTCCCTCCCGCAGGGTTGGCGGCGAACCGCTCGCCGCGTTTCGCCAGCATCGGCACATCACCCGTTTATGGAGCATGGACAAGGCCCAGAGCGAGGACGAGCTCAACGCCTGGTTCGACCGGACGGAGAAGCTGTGGGCGCAGGGCGAAAACCTGCCGAGGCTTTCCTACGGCGTGGAATACAAGTTTGACGGGCTGACGCTGAACCTGACCTACGATCAGGGCGTACTGGTGGAAGCCGCCACCCGCGGCAACGGCGAGGTTGGCGAAGCCATCCTGCCCCAGGCAAGGACGGTCAAAAATGTGCCCCTTTCCATTCCCTGGAAGGGCAAGATCGAGGTGCAGGGCGAATGCATCATGCGTTTGAGCGCGCTTGAAAAATACAATCAAACAGCGCAGGAACCGTTAAAGAACGCCCGGAACGCCGCCGCGGGCGCGCTGAGGAACCTGGACCCCGCCGTGACCGCCAGCCGCAACCTGAACGCCTTTTTTTATCAGGTGGGCACCATCCAGGACGCGCCGTTTTCGGATCAGGTGGGCATGGTGAAATTCCTGAAAGACCAGGGCTTTCCGATCAGCCCCTATTTCCAGGTGGCGGACAGCCGCCAGGAAGCCATGGCCCTGATCCGGCAGATCGAGGAAGCGCGGCCCGGGCTGGATTTCCTGATCGACGGTGCGGTTGTGAAGGTGATGGACCAGCGCACGCGGGAATGGATGGGGTATACGGACAAATTCCCGCGCTGGGCCGTCGCGTATAAATTCGCGGCGGAGGAAAGCACGGCCACCCTGGAGAGCGTCACCTGGGAGCTTGGGCGCACCGGAAAGCTGACGCCGCTCGCCCACGTATCGCCGGTGGATTTTTCCGGGGTCACGGTGAAAAAGGCGACGCTCAATAACCTGGGCGATATTCAAAGAAAGCGCCTTACCCTGGGCTGCCGGGTCTGGATCCGGCGCTCCAACGACGTGATCCCGGAAATCATGGGATGCGTGGAGGAGGACCGGTTGGGCGAAGCGATCCTGCCGCCCGAACGCTGCCCCGCCTGCGGAGGAGAGCTCACCTGGCGCGGCGCGCATCTATACTGCCTGAACCGGGAGAGCTGCCGTCCGCAGGCTGTGGCGCGGCTTGCGCACTTTGCTTCCCGGGACGCGCTGGATATTACCGGCTTCTCCGAAAAAACGGCGGATCTGTTGTATGATAAGCTCTCTGTCCGCGACCCGGCCGACCTTTACCGGCTGACCGCCGCGCAATTGCAGAGCTTGGACGGATTCCAGGATAAACGCGCCCAGAACCTGCTGGACGCTCTGGAAGCAAGCAAGCATTGCCCGCTGTCCAAATTCCTGCTTGCGATCGGGATCCCCAACATTGGCCGCCGTACGGCGCGCGATCTTTCCTCCGTCTTTGGCAGCCTGGAAAAAGTGCGTTCCGCTTCCCTGGAAGAACTGACGGCCATCGATGAGATCGGCGAGATCGTGGCCCAAAGCGTAGTGGACTTCTTTTCCTTCCCTGAAAACCAGCGCATGATCGACCGTCTTCTTTCCGCGGGCGTCGCTCCGCAGCCGGAGGAAAACGCAAAGGGCGGCGCTTTCCAGGACATGACCCTTGTCGTGACCGGCACGCTTCCCACCTTTTCCCGCCAGCAGGCGGAAGAATTCATTCGCCAAAACGGCGGAACGGCGTCGGGATCCGTCAGCAGGAAAACGAGCTTTGTGGTGGCGGGCGAAAACGCGGGCAGCAAGCTGACCAAGGCGCAGGCCTTGGGCATCCCCGTCATCAGCGAAGAAGAACTGAGGAAAATGGCCCAAAACGGTTGAATTGGTATTCCTATCAAAAAAGCTTGACAGGGATATGAATGCCTGTATAATTTGTAGAGAAAGGCTTGCCGGATCCTGCCGCGGATCTGGCGCATACGAAAGAAAAAGCCTTGGTGACCCCGGTAAAAAATTACCCAAATGAAAGGGGAGAGGCGGGAATTGTTCAGGATAAGCGCGTGCCGCGTGGAACGCTGGTGCGATAAAACGATGAGCGTGATGCGGGAAAGGCAATTGGAAGCGTGCCAGGATCGGCTGTACCGCTGCCCCGCTTCCAGCATATTCGGGGATTTATACGAGGATGAATTCCAGAATTTATTCCGCTTTTCCTTTTACGCGCATGAAATCAAGACCCATGTGCCGGACCAGAAGGAGCTTTGCCATCTGGTGAAAAAACGTATCGCCCGGGAGGCGTGCTTCCTATCGCCCCGGGAGGATGATTTAATCAAGCGCATCCTCATGGGCGGCGGCGAAGCGTACCTGAACGACTGGGACGAGATCAGCGCGGCGGAAGCCCTGATTTCCCGCCTGTGGTGCACCCTGCAGATCGTGGATGAGGATGACGCCCGGCTGTGCCTTGCCAAGGACCTGATACATCCGATCACGGACGCCATGCTGTCCGCGGATTATGTGAAGGCCCGGCAGCGTCTGTTTTCCTTTGACGCGACGCTTAACAGCCTCTTGTACCTCTCCGGTTTCCTGCACGCCTCCGTGCCCATGACCCACTATTTCCGCATGGAGAGCGATCAGGCCGATACGGAAACGGCCATCATGATTTCCCGATATCTGCGCGCGGCGTTTGATTATACGGAAACCGTGGAAGGGGAGATCCTGCTTCTGCATCCCGGTCTGGCTGACCCGGATCATCTGCTTTCCTCCCTGTCCGCCATGAAGCCGACCGAAGTACATCTGACCAGGGAAATGATGCTGGGCGGCATGAACGGCATTTTGCAGGAAGAGGTAGCCTCCTGCGAAGCGATGCGCGGCGCTTTATCCAACGCCGTGCGGCCCGAATACGGCGAAGAAGAAGCGCTGGAGGATCTGCGAATGATGGCCAAGCAGGGCGCGAGCCTTCGGGAAATGCGCGAGGTCATGGAATCCATGCTCTGCGTGCTTCCGACGCCCCGCATGCTGGACGCCCTGCGCCAATTGCATTTGCAGACGGTGAGATGGCTCGGCATGCCATCGGCGGTGCTGAACTGATGCGTATTTACGAAGCAAACGGAACGGAAAAATCGGAGGGCATGCGTCTGGGACAATATGTAGCCCAGGCCATGCCCCTTTTGCCTGTCCATGTGGTGAGAGACGCGTTTGACCGCCGCGATGTGAAGATCGATGGGAGGCGGGCGGGCCGCGACGAAATCGTGCATGCCGGATGCTCGGTGCGGCTTTATACCAATTTTGAGGCAGCGCTTCCCGTCGTCTTTGAGGACGAAAACATCCTTTTGGTCAACAAGCCCGCGGGCGTCACCTGCGATCAGGACGAATGGGGCGGCATGACGGTGCTTTCCCTGACGGCGGAACGGGCGAAAGGCGCGTATCAGCCCCGGCTGTGCCATCGGCTGGACAACCAAACCTGCGGCCTTCTGCTGCTTTGCAAAAACGATGAAAGCGAGCGGCTTTTGCTGGACGCTTTCCGCGACAGGAAAATGGAAAAGATTTACGAATGCCTGGCACGCGGGGAAATGCGGCCTCCGGCGGAAACCAAGACGGCCTTCCTCATCAAGGACGCAAAAAAGGCCGCGGTCAGGATCGTGACGCACGAAACGCCCGGCGCGCTGCCCATCGCCACAAAATATGAAACCATGGATTTTGACGGAACGCTCTCCCGCCTTCGGGTGACGCTGCTGACCGGACGCACGCACCAGATCCGCGCGCATCTGGCCTTCCTCTCCCACCCCATTTTAGGGGATGACAAATACGGCGACAGGGCCTTGAACCGACGCCTAAAAACGACCGGGCTGAAGCTGTGCGCAACGGAGCTGACCTTCTTTGCCGGCGGTGCGCTTTCCTATCTGGACGGCAGGACTTTCCGGATCACCGCCCCATTTTGACGATAAGGAGCTTGAGCATGCCCAATCAACCCATTCGATTGATCGCCACGGATATGGACGGAACACTGCTGGATGACAAAAACACGATCCCCGAAAGGAACCTGCGGGCGATTTACGCAGCGCGCGAAAAGGGCATCGTATTCGCGATCGCTTCCGGCAGATTTCCTGAAAACGCGTATTTGAAGCTGGCGGATTTCGGCCTTCGCTGCCCGATCATCGCCAGCAACGGCGCGCGGATCGTGGACGAAAACCTGCATACGCTCCGGGAAATCAGGATGGATCCCCAGGCTGCCAAGGAAACGGCGGAAAGCCTGCTGGCGCTTGGCAACGATTTTTTTATTTTTGCAAAACGCATGGTTTGCGTTTCCAACGAGCATCGTTTGCATCATTCCGAGGTATCGCACGGCGAAGAGATTCGGGCGCTGGGCGTGGTGTACTACCGGGGCAGGGAAGGCGTAAAGCGGGTGGTCGGCGACCATGTGCACAAATTTTTTGTGTGCGACAACCAGCCGCTTGAACCGGTGCGCCAGGCGCTTTGCAGAATCCACGGCATCGATTTGACGCAGTCGAGTTTTAACAACATCGAAGTGATGCCCTCCGGCGTCGATAAAGGCAGAGGTGTTCGCGATCTGGCCAAGCTGCTCGGCATTCCCATGTCCCAGGTGATGGCCCTCGGCGACGAGGAAAACGACGTCCCCATGCTGAGCGCGGCGGGCTATGGCGTCGCCATGAAAAACGCAAGCGACGCGGCCAAATCCGCAGCCCGATACATCACGGACAGCAACGGCGACTGCGGATTCGCCAAAGCCATCGAAGAATACGCGCTGTAAATCAATCATCAAAAACTCCCCTTTCACCGTCGCCGGCAAAAGGGGAGTTTTTTTTGAAAATCAATAGAGCGGATATTTTTTGGTCAGTTCTTCCACGCCGGCTTTGACCGCGGGAATGGCGCTTTCGCCCTGATAGAGGATGAGGGCGATCCAGGAAGCGATCTGTTCCATTTCCGGCTCCTTGAAGCCGCGGGTGGTCACGGCGGGCGTACCGATGCGCACGCCGCTGGTTTCGGCGGGCTTGCGCTGGTCCCTGGGCACCATGTTCTTGTTGACGGTGATGTTCGCCATGCCGAGCCAGGTTTCCAATTGCTTGCCGGTCACGGGCGTATCGCACAGGTCGAGCAGCAGCAGATGGTTGTCCGTACCGCCGGACACCATGCGCACGCCCTTTTCCCGCAGCGCGTTTTCCAGGGCCTTGGCGTTCTTCACGATCTGGCGCTGGTATTCGTTGAATTCGGGTTTCAGGGCTTCGCCGAAGCAAACGGCCTTGGCGGCGATCACGTGCTCCAGGGGCCCGCCCTGGATGCCGGGGAAGATGGCCTTGTCGATGGCCTTCTGGTACTGCTCCCGGCAGAGGATCAGCCCGCCGCGGGGCCCGCGCAGGGTCTTGTGGGTGGTGGTGGTGACGACGTCCGCATAGGGAATGGGGGAAGGATGGCACCCGGCGGCGACCAGGCCGGCGATATGCGCCATGTCCACCATCAGATACGCGCCCACATCGTCCGCGATCTTGCGGAACGCGGCGAAATCGATGGTGCGGGGATAGGCGGAAGCGCCCGCCACGATCATCTTCGGTTTGCAGGCGCGGGCGGCCCTGAGCAGCTCGTCGTAATCGATCTGCTCGGTTTCCGCGTTGATCCCATACGCGTCAAAATGAAAATACTTGCCCGAAATATTGACGGGACTGCCGTGGGTCAAATGCCCGCCGTTGTTCAGGCTCATGCCCAGCACGTTATCGCCGGGGCTGAGCAGCGCAAAATAAACAGCCATGTTGGCCTGGCTTCCGCTGTGCGGCTGAACATTGGCATGCTCCGCGCCGTAGAGCTGCTTTGCCCTGTCAATGGCAATGCGCTCCGCCTCATCCACATGTACGCAGCCGCCGTAATAGCGCTTGCCTGGATAACCTTCCGCATATTTGTTCGTCAGCGGACTGCCCATCGCGGCCATCACGGCGGGACTTACGAAGTTTTCAGACGCGATCAATTCGATGTGCGCTTCCTGACGGGCGCATTCGTCATAAATCGCTTTCGCGATTTCCGGGTCCTGGTTGAGACATGCAGGCAGATTCCACATAAGGCTGTTCTCCTCGTTATAAAAATACCGCGTATAACTGACAGGCTTTACCGCAGCACACGTCTAAGATGCTTACTGCTGCTTCCTTCCGGACCTGACAGGGTTCACACCGCAACATCGCACGGGGCCCACCAGCCATACACGGCTTCCTTATCATATCGCATTTTGGCCTAAAACGCAAGAGGCAAATAAAGATCAAAAACCAAGGGCATGTATATTTCCGAATAAATCTCTCCATTTCACGCAGGACAAGCATAAATGTATACAGAAAAACAATGAAAAAACAGACGTCCGATCCGAAGATGCGGACGCCTGAAACGGAGAGAAATGAGAAGGATTACCAGGTGGCTTCCATGGCCCTGAGCACGCAGGCCTGATGGTCTTCATCCACGCGGTTCGTTTCATGGGTGCGGCTGTTGAAGAAGTGGATGCAGAAATGGCCGTCAAAATTGTTGTTGGTGATGGAGCAGGTGCCGTGCGGCATGCCGTTCATCGAGGCGGCGTACACATGCCCGTTGTACAGCACCAGGATCGCCCGGCGGTTCCAGCTCCATTCCCCGCCGTAAATGGATTTCAAGGTGGCGGTATCAGCGGCGGTCAGCGGCTCGGAGTCCAGATGGTTGGAGCCGAAACGGCGCTGGGCCCGGAAGGTCTTTCCGGTGTTCACGTCCTTGATCGTGTAGGTGCAGGAGCCGGTGAACAGATGCACGCCGGTCTTGAACCAATCCAGCCGTTCGGTCACATAGGTATAGTTGGCGGCGTTTTTGCCAAAGAGCGCTTTGCTGGTCGCGTTTCCGGCGATGCCGTCCACGGCAAGGCCCTTGGCCTTCTGGAACGCCTTCACGGCCTCTTCGGTCTTGGCGCCGTACTTGCTGTCGATGGGCGCTTTATAGTATCCTTTGATTTTGAGCGCCTGCTGCAATGCCAACACGTTTTTGCCGCTGTCGCCTCTGCGGGAGGTGGCGGGCACGGCGATCTGGGAGATCTTGGTGATGCCGTTCATTTTGGGGTCGTTGGACACGGTGGTATAAAGCACCTTGCCAAAAAGCTTCATGATCGTGGCATAGTCTGCCTTGCCGGTCTGCCTGATGCCCACGGATTTCTGATACGCCTTGACGGCGGCTTCCGTCGCGGGGCCGAACTTGCCGTCCACGACGCCGGTATAGAACTTCTTGATTTTGAGCGCCTGCTGGAGCTTTTCCACGCTGTCGCCGGAAGAGCCGCGGGAGGTATAATCCGGCGGATCGCCCAGCTTGGAAATGGAGGTGATGTTGGCGTATTTGCTGTTGGATTTCGCTGTGGTGGAGGTGTTTGTTTTGTTTGTTGTGGTGCCGTTCAGGGCTTTTTGGGCGGAGGAAGAAAGCGTGACGAACTTCTTCATGATGTAGCCCGTGTTATTATTGTGGGTTACTTTGTAGAAATCCCCGCTTGTGCCGATCACGGTTACCTTGGTTCCCTTGTTCAGCTGATAATAGTAGACGGAGCTGGTATTCGGCCGGAGCCTGAAAAAAACCTTATCCGCATTGACTGTGCCTGTATAGGAAGCGGCGGCCAACGCAACAGGGATCAGCGCGCTCACCAATACGACCGCAAGCAAGAAAGCGATTCCTCGCCGCATCGTTGTCATTTGAATTCACCTTCTCTTTCCGTGCCTTATATCAGCACAAGCATATTATAATGCTTTGTTAATGGAAAATCAATATCTTGCATAAATTGTTTACATTTATGGAGAATTGACACCAGATATAGTTGTTTGTTTCCATCAAATCATAAGAAATTGTGAAGAAATTGTTACAAAATGAGGTTGGCTTGGATTCGCAGAGGAAAAATACAGCCAAACGGCGGGATCTCTTTTTTCTGCGTTTTTCAGCAGGAATTTGCAAATGCCTGTGGAAATAAACGGCTGGGATCCGGATGGTCCCGCATTCTGCACCAATCAAGGAAAGGTTATGGCGCTTATGTTTTTTTACGAGCTGCACCTGCATACCGCCGAAACCAGCCGCTGCGGCCATTCCACGGCGCGGGAAATGGTGGAAGCCTACGTTCGGAAGGGCTTTTCCGGCATCGTGGTCACCGATCATTTTGTCAACGGCAATTCGTATGCCCGCGACCCGGAAACCTGGAAAGAAAAAATGGACGTTTACCTGCGCGGGTACAACGCCGCGAAAGCGGCAGGGGATGAAATGGGCATCAAGGTTTTCTTCGGCGTGGAATACACGCATCTGGGCGGAAACGGCGAAGACTATCTGCTGCTGGGCTTAAAACCCGAGCATCTTTATCATGAGCTTGAAGCCTGCGATCGCTGGAGCATTGAATACCTTTGCGACGCTGTGCACGCCCTGGGCGGCATCGTGATCCGCGCGCATCCGTACCGGGAGGCGGGCTATATTGCCCGCGCTGGCATTGAGCGCCCCGGCCTGAATATCGACGCGATCGAAATTTTCAACGCGGGCAACAGCTCTGAACTGTTCAATGCCAAGGCGCTGGAGATGGCGCTCAGGGAAAACAAGCCCTGGACGGCAGGCTCCGACGCCCATCACGTGAATACGGCGGGCCTCGGCTTTGTGGGCTTTGAAACCGATCCAAGGGATTACGCTGAGCTTTGCGAAATGATCAGGCAGGGAAAAGCCTGCGTGATGTACAGGCCCAAGCTGAACGCCGAATAAATCGTCGCACATCTATTTGGGACGGACGTATGCGCCGTCCTTTTTTCGTGTTCCTTCGGCAATGATTGCGCCTCCGTTCGACGTGAAAGCGCCCTGCGGGCGCCTATACTATACCGTGCTTGGAGGGCGGAGCCATGCGGGTGAACGGGGAAATGTACCTTTTGATCAATGGATGGTTCAATTACCTGTGCCTTCGGGTGACGGCCCGGGCGCTCAGGATCCGGTTCAGCAGAGGCAGGGCGGCCGCCGCCTCGCTTTTCGGGGCAGGATATGCCGTCCTGGCATGGAAGGGGCCAAGCTGGCTGCGCGGTTTTTTCGCGGTACTTTTGATAGGCGCGCTGCTCAGCTGGCTTGCCCTTGGACGGCGCTGCATCGCCGGCTCTTTGCTGCTTGTGCTGGCCGGATGCTTGTTTTCCGGGCTCGTTCGCTATCTTTCCGGGCTCGGCGCGAAAACGTGGACCGTTTTGTTTGTCTGCGGAGGCGCCGTCCAGCTGACAGGCCTGATCCTAAAGACCAGAGAAATCGAACCGGATGGGCCGTATCGGCTGCGGCTCCATGCCGCCGGGAGAGATGTGACCGTGCCCGCCATGCGGGACAGCGGGAACCTGCTGCGCGATCCCGTCACCGGGCTTCCGGTGATCGTCGCGGACGCGGAATGCGTGGAAAAACTGCTGCGCATGCCCGTCAAGGTTCACGATCTGTCCAGGACGCCGCAGGGGCTGCGCTTGCTCACGATCCGCACGGCGGCCGGCCGTCAGACGCTGATGTGCGTCGATCCGGACAAAGTTGAGATCCTGTCTTCAAAAAAGACAAGAACCGTGGACGCGGTGGTGGCGTTTGGGGATGTTCCGCTTGGAAAGGCGCTGCTTCCGGAGGCATTATTTGAAAACGCGATCGGGGAGGGATACCATGCAGGCGCTTGATATGCGGAAATGGATGATGCTGTTTTTTTCTAGGCTTCGGGGCGACGGGCTGTATTATATCGGCGGGGCCGAGCCGCTGCCGCAGCCTTTGACCCATGAGGAGGAGCTTGGGCTGATCGAGCGCCTTTCCGGGGATGACGGCACGGTGCGCTCCGTCCTGATCGAAAGGAACCTGCGCCTGGTCGTATTCATCGCCAAGAAGTTTGAAAACACGGCTGTCGGCATGGAGGACCTGATTTCCATCGGCACGATCGGCTTGATCAAGGCTGTGAACACCTTTAACCCGGAAAAGAAAATCAAGCTGGCAACGTATGCCAGCCGGTGCATCGAAAACGAGGTATTGATGTATCTTCGCCATACCAGCCGCCTCAAGCTCGAAGTATCCCTGGATGAACCGCTCCGTACGGATTGGGACGGCAACGAGCTCTTGCTTTCGGACGTGCTTGGAACCGAGGGCGATCTGGTCTCCCGCGGCATGGAGGAGGACGCGGAAAAGCAGGTGCTTTCCAGCGCCTTATCCAGATTGGCGCCCCGGGAGCAGCGCATCATGAACATGCGCTTCGGCCTTGGCGGCGGCAAAGAAATGACGCAAAAGGAGGTGGCGGATCAATTGGGCATCTCCCAATCCTATATTTCCCGGCTGGAAAAGCGCATCTTAAACCGCCTGCAGCATGACATGCTGAAAGCGACATCGTAAAAAGATTCCGTTTCCTTTTATCGGCAGGAGCCGCCCCGCAGCGGATCGCTTCGCGTCAGACGTCGATTTCCCGGGCCTGGACGTCCTCGCCCCGGTTGGCGTCCAGGAAAGGCGCAATGAAGCTCGTGATATACTTCCTGGTCTGCATAGCGGCGCAGCCGATGAAGTTTTCGGGAGACAGGGAGAGCAGCAGCGTTTCTTCATCCGTTTGGAAGACGGGGTCCGAGGCGATGCGGGAAAGCAGATCGCATTCCTTGCCTTCCATTTTGACGGCGTTGGCGGCGGCGACGGAATGCACGCGGATATGCTCGTGCAGCGTCTGCCGGTCTCCGCCGCGCTCGACGGCGTCCATCATGATGTTTTCCGTGGCCATGAAGGGAAGCTCTTCCCGCAGGTGCTTTTCGATCACCTGATCGTACACCACCAGGCCGGAGGCAATATTCAGGTACAGGGACAGGATGGCGTCACAGCACAAAAACCCTTCCGCCAGCGAGAGCCTGCGGTTGGCGCTGTCGTCCAGCGTGCGCTCAAACCATTGCTCGGCGGCTGTCATGGCCCCGTTCTGCGCATTGACGATCAGGAAGCGGGAAAGGGCGGTCATCCTCTCGCAGCGCATGGGATTGCGCTTGTACGCCATGGCGGAGGAGCCGATCTGGTTCTTTTCAAACGGTTCTTCGATTTCTTTTTTGTGCGCAAGGAGCCGTATGTCGTTGGCAAATTTGTGCGCGCTCTGTCCGATCTGGGAAAGGGCGTTCAGCACCCGGCTGTCCGTTTTGCGCGAATAGGTCTGCCCGGAGACGGGCACGGACGAGGAAAAGCCCATTTTTTCCGCGATCATTTGATCCAGCGCTTCCACCTTTTCGTAATCGCCGTGAAACAATTCCAGGAAACTGGCCTGCGTGCCGGTGGTGCCTTTGCAGCCCAGCGGTTTTAAGGTGGAAAGGCAGAAATCGATTTCCTGGATATCCAGCATCAGATCGTTCAGCCACAGGCATGCGCGTTTGCCGACCGTGGTCGGCTGGGCGGATTGGAAATGCGTGAAGGCGAGGCACGGCTGCTGCGCGTGCTCCGTCGCGAATTTGGACAAAGCGCGGATCACGGCGATCAGGCGCTTGCGGATCAATTGCAGGCCGTCCCGCAGGATCAGGATATCCGTATTATCGCCAACATAGCAGCTGGTAGCGCCAAGATGGATGATGGGCCGGGCCAGCGGGCACTGATCGCCCCAGGCGTGGATATGCGCCATCACGTCGTGCCGTAATTTTTTCTCATACGCCGCCGCCGCGTCAAAATCGATATCGTCGATGTGCTCGCGCATCTGGGCGATCTGCTCATTCGTGATCGGCAGGCCGAGCGCCTGCTCCGATTCGGCCAGGATGATCCACAGCCGCCGCCACTGCGAAAACTTATGCTGCGCCGAAAAAAGGAACTGCATTTCCTGGCTGGCATAGCGGGTGGAGAAAGGGGAAAGGTATCCGGAAGTGTCCTGCGGCATAAGGCTGATCCTCCTGACAAAGTATTTCAAAGGCGGATAATTGTGCTCAATTCCCAGATTTTTGGGCATTTCCTTCCTCGAAAAGCGGGAGCCCCGTCCAGAGCCCCCGCTTGAGGATCGATCCAAGTGCTTTACGGCTTCAGTTCCAAATAGAGCTCGCGATACTGGCGGGCGGATGCATCCCAGGATACGTTCTTGTCCATATCGCGCTGAACCATTTCATCCCAGCACCAGCGGTTGGTAAAGTAGAGGGTCTTGGCGCGGTTGATGGCGTCGAGCAGCAAGCCTGTCTCATAGCGGTCGAAGGTGAAGCCGTTGCCCTGGTTGGTGAACTGGTTATAGGGCTCCACCGTATCCTTGAGGCCGCCCGTTTCACGTACGATCGGGATGGTGCCGTACCGCATCGCGATCAGCTGCGTCAGGCCGCAGGGCTCAAAGAGCGAGGGCACCAGCAGCGCGTCCGCGCCGGCGTAGATGCGGTGCGCCCGGCCTTCGTCATACATGATGTTGGAGCAGACGCTGCCCTTGTACGCGTATTCAAAGTAGCGGAAGGAATCCTCATACTGCTTATCGCCCGTGCCGAGCACAACCACCTGCGTATGGCCATCCATGAGATCGGGCAGAATGGCGTTTACAAGATCGAGGCCTTTTTGATCGGTGAGCCTGGAAATCAGGCCGATCATGAAGACATGCCCATCCTGCGTAAGGCCGAGATCCTCCTGCAGCGCTTTTTTGTTCGCCTTTTTCTTTTCGATCACATTCGTGATATCGTAGGGCTCGGCGAGCTTATCATCCTTGGCGCTGTCCCACAATTCGCAGTCGATGCCGTTTACGATGCCGCGGAGCTTGCCGGAATGATAGCGAAGGTGCGCGTCCAGCGTTTCGCCAAAGAACGGCGTTTGGATCTCGCCGGCGTAGGTATTGCTGACGGTCGTAATCATGTTGCAGTAGGTCAGGCCGCCTTTGAGCATGTTGGCGTCCTCATAGCCCTGCTTGAGCGCGTCCTTGTTGAACACGTAATCCGGCAGGCCGGACCAGTATTTGATGGTGGGGATATTGTAGATCCCCTGGAAGCGCAGGTTATGGATGGTGAACATCACCTTCGCGCTGCCGACGGGCGTGTTGGTGAACAGCGTGCGCAGGTAGACGGGCACCAGGCCGGCCTGCCAGTCGTGGCAATGGATGATATCGGGCACCCAGTTCATGTAATTGAGCGCGGCCAGCGCGGCCTTGCCAAAGAAGCAGTATTTCGGGATATCGTCGATCAGATTGGTGTAGGGGTTGCCGATGGAGAAGAAATCCTCGTTGTCGATGAAATCGTATACGACGCCGTCCCAAACGTATTCCATGATGCCCACGTAGAACGAGCGTCCGTCGGAGCACAGGTTCATCTGGAACGCGCCGCGGTAGACCATCTTTTCCTGGTACTTCCAGGGAATGCACTTATACCGGGGCAGGATCACCTTGACATCGCAGTTTTGCTTGACGAGGGCTCTGGGCAAGGCGTACATGACGTCGCCAAGGCCGCCGGTCTTGACGAACGGATAGCATTCAGAGCCGATGAAGGCAACGCTGCGGCGGGGCTGGGGGAGCTCGGGCTCAGCGGGCGCGGGCGCGGCTTCCTGGGGAATGGGTTCCGGCGCGGCTTCCTTCGGCGCTTCCTGGGGGATGGGTTCCGGCGCGGCAACAGGCTCTTCCGCCTTGATCTGCGTATCTTTTGGCTCTTCTTTGACCGCGGGCGCTTCCTCCTGGACGGCGGGAGCGAATGCTTTTTCAGGCTTTTTTGCCTTCGGCGCGGCTTTCTTGGCGGGCTTGGCAGCGGGCTTTTTGGCTTCGGCTTTTTTTTCGGGAGCTTTCTTCGGGGCGGCTTTTTTCGGCTGCTCTTTCTTGGCGGGGACAGCCTTTTCCGTTTCCTTCACGGCCTCCTGTACAGGGGCTTCCTTTTTTTCTGCTTGCTTTTTCGGCATCGTTATTCTCCTCATCATTTTGCTCGGTCATGATGGCTGGTCTTTCAGCAACAATGCAATATCGCCAGAAAAGAAACACGGGCTATGCGGTTTCCGTTCCACGGGATATTCTGGTTTCATTATAACGGGAAATACGGAGGTATGTCAAGCCTTTGCGGGTGTTTTCAAGCTTTCTTTGGCCTCGGGCTGCAATCAGCCAAGGTGCCTGCATGGCAATAGCGGATCGTCAGCGGAAGCTCTTGACCCAATTGAGCAAGGAATTGGGGTATACGTTTTCCAGCACATCCTGCTTCATGCGGTCGGTCACAGGACCGTTTGCGGCCATTTTCGCCAGGATCTCGGCCTGCAATTCGGATACGGTCATTTCTTCATAAGGCTTTGGGGTTTGCGCGCGCTTGGGCGTTTCGGGCTCGCGGGCTGCTTTTTCCCGCTGCGCCTCTTTCGCCTGTTCTTCTTTCCGCGCCGCCATGATCCTGCGCTCGATCGCCTTGTAGTCTTGCTTGTTCCTTTCCGCAGGGATCCAGATTTCGCCGCTGTTTCCACCGATTTCAAGATGAAGGCAGCCATCGCTGGATACGGCTTTTTTCCCGCTCAGCGCGCCCATAAACGCGCCGTCCCGGCGCAGATCGAAGGACGCGGGATTTCCGTCGTTGTTCACCGTAACGATCAGGCTGCCGCGGGCATAAGCGTATTTGGTGGTGGTCAATTGCAATTCGCGGTAATCCCCCCACCGGAGGTCCGGCTCGTTTTTGTGCACGCGTCCGAGCGCTGTCACGATATCAAGGCAGGCGTTCGGGCTCGCTTTCAATTCTTCCAGGTTCAGGCAGGGCCGCAGCGACGCGTCCGACGAACGCTCCTTCCGGCCTTCGACGCCGAATTCCGATCCGTAATACAGCGAAGGAATGCCGGGCAGGGTATACAAAAGCACGTGCGCGGGCAGAAAATGCTCCTTGCAGCGCAGCTTGGTATAAATGCGCTCCACATCGTGGTTATCCACAAAATTGTACAAACGGAACTCCCTGCCCGCGTTCATATCCATCTGCCGCTTCACCGTGTGGGCGATCTCAAAATAATTGTGATCGTTGTGCGCGCTGAACAGGGCTTTATGCAGATGATAATTGGTAACGGAATGCAGGGTTTGGTCGTTCACCCAGCGGGTGTATTCGCCGTGGATCACTTCCCCCATCAGCCAGAAATCCGGCTTGATTTCATCGGCGGTCTGCCGGAGCCTTCGCATAAAATCAAAATCCAGCACATCGGCGGCGTCCAGGCGCAGGCCGTCGATATCGAAGGTATCGCGCCAGAAACGCACCGTGTCCATCAGATAATCCTGAACCTGAGGATTGCGCTGGTTGAGCTTGGCCAGCAGATTGTACCCGCCCCAGTTATCATAGGAAAAACCGTCGTTGTATTCATTGTTGGCGTAAAAATTGACGTTGCAGTACCAGGAAAGGTAGCGGCTGTTCTGCCGGTTCGCCTGGATATCGCGGAAGGCAAAAAAATCCCTGCCCGTGTGGTTGAACACGCCGTCCAGGATCACGCGGATGCCCGCTTCATGGCACAGGGAAACAAAACGCGTCAAATCCTCGTTGGTGCCGAGGCGGGAATCCACCTTCCTGTAATCCGTGGTTTCGTACCCATGGCCGACGGATTCAAAGAGCGGGCCGATGTATAAGCCGGTGCAGCCGATTTGCTTTATGTGCTCGATCCAGGGGATCAGGGCATTCAGCCGGTGCACCGGCGCCCCGTAAGGATTCTTTGCCGGAGCGCCTGTCAGGCCAAGCGGATAGATATGGTAGAATACGGCTTCGTTATACCAGGCCATGCTTTTTTCATCTCCTCAAAAATCCGTAACAATACAGATCATTGCTTCGCGCGTCCGCGAAAAAACGGCATCGCGCGCCCTTATCTTATCAGAAAACGGCGTTCTCATCAATCTTTTTTGGTCACAATGCTGTATTTGTTGTGCACTGCGGCGGGAAAAGCAGTTGAAGAGCGGGCGGAAACGTGATAAAATACCCAGAAGGGAGAAAGGAATGCGCGGGCGTATGGCCGTCTCCCTGCCGTGTGTTTGATCGCAAAATTGCTGCTGCGATCAGGCGGCGCTATGATACGGCAGTTATTCTATCTTAAGAATGGAGTCCATTCATGAATCTCTCCGAAATCAAGTCTCCCGCGTCGATCAAATCGCTGTCCCAGGAAGAGCTGCAAGCCCTGGCAAAAGAGATCCGCGAAAAGATCATCCGTACCGTCGCTGTAAACGGCGGGCATCTGGCCTCCAATCTCGGGGCCGTAGAGCTGACCATCGCGCTGCACAGGGCTTTTGACTGCCCGCAGGATAAAATCATTTTCGACGTAGGACATCAGTGCTACACGCACAAAATATTGACCGGGCGCTATGACCGCTTTGAAACGCTGCGAAAAACCGACGGCATTTGCGGCTTTCCAAGGCGAGAGGAAAGCCCCTGCGACGCGTTTGACACCGGCCACGCCTCCACCGCCCTTTCCGCGGCGCTCGGCATGATCCGGGCACGGGATCTGAAGCACGAGAACTATCGTGTTGTGGCCGTCGTGGGCGACGGCGCCATGACCGGCGGCATGGTGTATGAGGCGCTCAACGACGCCGGCAGCGGAAAAACGCCGTTCATGCTCGTGCTGAACGATAACGGCATGTCCATTTCCAGAAATGTGGGCGCTCTGTCCAGGCAATTGACCCGCCTGCGCATCAGCCGCGGGTGGCTCAGCATGAAAAAGCGCATCAGCGATGCGCTCAGAAAAATCCCGGTCTGCGGGGAAAGGCTGCACGACGTATTCGAGAATATCAAAAACAGGATCCGCAACATCCTGGTTAAAGACAAGTTTTTCAGCTCCTTGGGCTTTTCCTATTTCGGGCCTATCGACGGCCACGACATTGCCGGGATGGAACGGGTATTCCGCCAGCTGAAGGACCTGGATCGTCCGGTGGTCGTTCACGTCGCGACGCAGAAGGGCTGCGGCTTTTCGCAAGCGGAGGAAAAACCGGAAAAGTATCATGGCGTCGCGCCCTTCCGCCTGGATAACGGCGAATTGCGAGGCGGCGTTAAGCAGCCGTCGCTGGGCCAGATCGCGGGCGAATATATCACGCAGCTCGCAAAGACGGACAGCCGGATCTGCGCCGTGACCGCCGCCATGACGGACAGCGCCGGGTTTGGCGGCTTTGCCAAGCAGTTCCCGGACCGCACATTTGACGTTGGCATCGCCGAGGAGCACGCCGTTACCATGGCCGCCGGCATGGCGGCGGCAGGCATGCGGCCGTTCGTCGCGATTTATGAAACCTTTTTCCAGCGGGCGTTTGACCAGATCACGGAGGACGTTTGCCTGCAAAATCTGCCCGTCTGCCTGCTGATGGACCGCGCCGGACTCAACGGCGACGACGGCGCAACGCACCACGGCATCTATGGCCTTGCCATGCTGCGCGCCATTCCGAACCTCAAGGTATTCGCGCCGCGGAATCCGGGCGAAATGAAAGCCATGATCGATTGGGCCATGAAAAACCCCGGTCCGTGCGCGATCCTGTATCCCCGCACGGTGCCGGTCATGGACGCGCCGGAAGGAGACTATCATCCCGGCAAATGGGAAACCCTCAGAGAAGGAAAGGACGCCGTCGCGCTTTCCTGGTCCTCCATGCTGACAGAATGCCTGGAGGCCGCAAAGCTCCTGGAAAAAGACGGGATCAGCATGGGCGTCGTGAACGCTTCCGCCCTCTACCCGCTTGATGAAACCTGCCTTCTGGACCTCATGAAATCCGGCGTGCCCGTCTTTACGGCGGAAGAGCACAGCCTGTCCGGCGGCTTCGGCAGCGCCGTCGCGGAATGCTGCGCCAGGGCGCAGTGCGCTTTCCCCAAGGATATGCTGGGCCTTCCAAACGCCTTTATCGAGCATGGAAACAGGAAGGAGCTGCTGCACCGCTACGGCTTGGACGCGGAAGGCATCGCGCGGCGCGTGAAAGAGGCGGTGAAGCCATGAAGCAGCGGGCGGACGTTTGGCTTGTGACCCGCGGCCTGGCCGAAAGCCGCGAAAAGGCGCAGGCGATGATCATGGCGGGCCAGGTGTATGTCGGGGAGAAAAAAGTGCTCAAATCCTCCGAGCAGCTGCCTCAGGACGCCCCGCTTCAGCTTCGGGGCGTTCAGGACCATTTTGCCAGCCGCGGCGGGCACAAACTCGAAAAAGCGATCACCGCGTTTCAGGCGAATGTTGAAAACGCCGTAGCGATGGATATTGGCGCGGCCACCGGCGGGTTTACGGACGTGCTGCTCCGCCATGGCGCGGCCCATGTATACGCGATCGACGTTGGATACGGTCAGTTGGATTGGAAGCTGAGGAACGATGCAAGGGTCACGGTCATGGAAAGGACGAACGCCCGTACGCTGACGGCGGAACAGTTTCCCATCCGCCCCAACCTCACCGTGATGGACGTTTCTTTTATTTCGATCCGCCTGATCCTGCCGACCGCCGCGCAGATCATGGGTGAAAACGGGCGTTTCCTGACCTTGATAAAGCCGCAGTTTGAGGCGGGAAAAGGCCAGGTCGGCAAAAACGGCGTGGTGCGCGAAAAGGAGACCCATGTGCGCGTATTGCGGGAAATATGCCTGTTTACGCCGTCCTTTGGCTGGCATGTCCGGGCGCTTACGTTTTCCCCCATCAAAGGCCCGGCGGGCAATATCGAATTCCTGGCCGATATCCGGCCGGGCGAAGGAAACATGATTGCAGAGGAACAGATCCAAGCCCTCGTGCAGGAAGCGCATCGGGAATTGGATTGATGAAATAAAAACAGCGTGGAAAACCGGATGGATCCGGTCGTCCGCGCTCATTTTTTGAGAAACCTAAATCTTTTCGCAGAAAGCTGCGATTTCCTGCTTTCTTTCGGCGGCGTCCTGCCTGTTTTCCACGGATCAGAGGCCGAGGCTCGCGCAGGTTTCTATTTCCAGATGCCCAAAGAAATGCTGAATGGTTTGGATGATGCGTTCGCATTCGCGCATACTGGGGCCTGTTCTCAGCGCGACGGCGTACCCGCGCTTGCCGGGGCGCAGGGACGCGTGCGGCTCGTGGGTGTTGCACCAGGGGGTGCACCGATCGATAAACGCCTTGAATTGCCCGGGCACATCCGCCCAATAGGAGGGGGATACGGCGACGATGATATCCGAATCGTCCATTTCCGCCATGATTTTATCTACGTCGTCGTGCTGGACGCATTGCGCGGTGCTATGGCAGGAACGGCACCCGCGGCAGAACTGGAAAGCATAATCGGCGATGCAGATCGCGCGGGTTTCATATTTCTGTTTAAGGCATGCTGAAATGACGCTGACGATGAGCGCGGTCGCCCCTGTTTTTACCGGGCTGCAATTGATGATAAGCGCTTGCATATTTATACTCCCTGTTCAGCGTTCAAATGATAAATGCGGCGGATTTCTTCGGTATCGGTCCCATCGGCGTTTTTGACGATCAGCGGCGCTTCTACGATCAGGCCGGGATTCACATCCAGCATGGCTTCGATCAGGGCGAGCCTTGCGGGCCGCTCGGCATTCGCGTGCACAAGACGCAGCCTTTTGGGCTCCAGCCGATACCGGCGCATGGTTTCAAACGCGGAGGCCATCCGGGCGGCGGGCAGCATCAGGGAGAGCCTGGCCCGGCTTTTGAGCAGCCAGGACGCGGCGGCGGCGACGTCCGGGAGCGTGCAGTCCTTATCCTGCCGCGCAATGCGCAAGGAAGGCTTTGGGCTTGGTATGGACGCGCTTTCCGGGCTGTACGGCGGATTGCAGATCACCAGATCGTAAGCGCCATACGGAAGGAAATCCCTGATTTCCCTCAGGTCTCGGGGGAATACCCTGATTTTCTCTTCGAGCCCATTGAGGCGCATGCTGCGCGCCGCGCGGTCAGCCGCGTCCTGCTGGATCTCCACCGCGTCGCAGGACAGCTCCCCGGCCCTTCCGTATAAGAGCAGCGGCAGGATCCCCGTCCCCGTGCCCAGATCGCAGACGCGGCTGCCCCTGCGGACCCGCGCGAAATCGGCAAGCAGCACGGAATCCATGCCAAAGCGGAACGCGTCCTTGGATTGGATCACCCGGAGCCCCATCAATTGCAGATCATCGATCCTCTCGCCCTCGAAAAGCAGCGGTTCATGCTCATTCATAAAGCGTATACTCCAAATACTGTCTCATGCAGTAGCCATGCATATCCTCATATTCCACTTCGCACCAGGTATCGCCCACGGCGAGAATGACCAGATAATCGCCCCGGGGCATTTCGGTGATGATCGGCGCGTCCAAAGAACAGAAGGAGCGAAGATTCAGGCTGCTTGCCTCGGACGCGATCAGCCCGAGTACGGGATTGGCAAGGGTGCGCAGTTCCCCGGGAGACGGGACTTGCCCTTCGGATTCCCGGACCAAAGCGGAAGCGGATTTATCCGCCGGATCAAATAACAGGAATTCCGTTTTGACATACCCGGTCTTTTCCTGATACGTGACAAAGCACCAGGTATCGCCTTTTTCCAGCACGGTCACGAGCGCGTTTTCCGGGATGGTCAGGAGGACCCGGGCGTTCGCCTTTTTCTTTTCGCGCAGGTTGAGCGAGCCGCCCGGCGTTGAGACCCGGGCGCTCGTTTGTACGGTATCCGGGGTTTCTTCGGCTGGCGCTTCTTCATCCAGGAAGGCCAGGAAAGAACGCATCACGTATCCCGTAACGTTTTCATAGACCGTCTTGCAGAAGATCCCGTTCGTTTCTTCCAGCACCGGGATCACCGCGTCTTGCGGAATGGTGCGCAAAATCTGGGCGTTCGCGTTCGGCTCGGCGCGCAGGTTCAGCGACCCCTGATCAGTGGCCACGCGGGCGGAGCGGTACGATCCCATGGAAGGCACCTGGGTTTCCTGCGGCGAAGCGTTCACGTCGTCATCAAACAGCAAATAAGCCGCGCTCACATACCCCGTTCTGCCCTGATACGTCGTTTTGCACCAGCCGCCCGTTATTTCCCAAACGGGGATCTGGGCGTTGCGTGGGATCACACCCAGGATGGAGGAAGAGGCGGAGGCCGCGGCGCGCAGGTTGAGCCCGCTTTCCGAGGTATTGACGCGGGCGGTCAGGGCGCTTGCCGATTCAGGCGCGGGGACATCCTCGATCGCTGCCGGCGCTTCGGCGATCCATTGCTCGCTGCTTGCCTGGCCAGGAGCGACAGGGCTGAGGATCGAGCGGGTGAGGGTATATTGTACGCGGGAGCAGCCTTCATAGTAAAACGCCAGGATCTGGTCATAGGAAAAGCCAAGCTTCGCCATGTACATCGCCCCGCGCTGGCTCATGCCGATCCCGTGCCCGTAGCGCCGCGCGACGACGAGAAAGCCGCCGTCCGTTTCCGAGACCGACCAAAGCTCGCAGGCGGTGGAAGAGATATTCATGCCCAGCGCGTTTTCCAATTCCTTGAAGATATCGAAGGTGAGCACGCCCGTGTGCGTTTCTCCGTTCAAAGAATACCGCACCGAGAAATCCAATTTTGTGTACAGCCTGCTGGGGGCGGGATACTTGGGCGAATGCGCCGTCACATCCAGCACGGCGGTGATGGAAGCGCCTGCCCCGAACTGCTGCGCGGCTTTGTTCCTCAATAAATTGTTGAGCGCTGCGCTGGACTGGGTCCCGTAAGCGCTGACAGTGAAGGAAGCCGTTCTGGAATCGGGATTGGCGAGATCGTAAGGGTCATCCTTTACCCCAAGGTAAGAATAGCCCTTGGTGCCCCAGGCGTTTTCGATGGATTCGGTCTGCCCGCCATTGGAGGCGGTATAATAGGTGCCCGTAAAGGTTGGGCCGTTCTGCGCAACGATGCCCTTGGTTGCGTTGACGGCGGCGACGCAGTTCGCGTTCCCCTGGGGCGTGCCGGAATAAACCTGATCGGCGGTGGTATCCACGACGTCGTAGAGACTGGACAGATGATTCGCCATGGCGCGCATGGTATAGGTGCGGGCGGCGACAGCCTGCGCTTTGAGCGCTTCCAGGCCGGAGGAATCGCCCATTTCATAGGGCAGGACGCCGTAAAGGTAATCTTCCATATAAATATGGGCGATCACATAAGGCTGGTAAGCGCCGCCGGACTGTTGGGCGACGAACTGGAAATCGCCCGGATACAGGTTGCCCGGCTCCCTGCCCTGCGCGATGCGGATGCCGTTCTGCCCGCTCGTTTCATGGCGGCAAAGGCGGAAGGAAGCGCCCATTGCGGTGGAGACTCCGCCGTGGGTGAAAGTCCATTGTCCGCTGGAAGCATTGAATTTGACGGTAACAGCCGCGCCGGAAGAGAGCGTCCTGTCGCTCATCCCGTTGACGGAATAGCTGCCAAGAATGGTCAGATTGAATGTGGAGATATTGCCAAGGGAGCTCAGGCGGACCCGCACCATGCCGTTTTGGGTGGCGCCGGGGGTCAGGGGCGCGCTGACCAGGCTCGTATCCGCGCCCGCGATATTCGGGCACAGCAAAAAGATCATACAGATTCCGGCCAGGATGGCAATCAAGCGTTTGTGCATTGCAGATTTCCTCCGTCGTGAATTTGTACAATCGATTGTAACAGTTTCGTAATCATTTGCAGTTTACCACAAAGAAAGCGATTTGTCTATGCCGATAAGCATAGAAATGATTGGCTGCGCTGGAAAACGTACTTTTTCACCACTGCTTTTCTTTTTTGCCAAACTGTGGTAAGATAGCGCTGTTGAAAGCGAGGGAGGGGCATGATCGTAGTTGTTGCGGAAAAGCCCAGCGTCGGGCGCGACATTGCCCGGGTGCTCAAATGCCGGGAAAAGGGCGAAGGGTATTTGAAAGGGGAGAATTACCTGGTCACCTGGGCGATGGGGCACCTCGTTACGCTGTGCGAGCCGGATGAAATTGACGAAAAATACAAAAAATGGCGCATGGAGGATCTGCCCCTGCTACCGGAGCATATCCCCACCAAAGTGATCTCGAAAACCAAAGCGCAGTATGCGGTCATCAAGAAAATCATCAACGCGCCGGATACGGAAAAACTGATCTGCGCGACGGATGCGGGACGCGAGGGAGAATTGATCTTCCGCCTGATCTATGCCCAGGCCAAGTGCAAAAAGCCCGTGGACAGGCTGTGGATCTCCTCTATGACGGACCAGGCGATTTTAGAAGGCTTCGCGAATCTGAAGCCCGCCCGGGAATACGACGGGCTGTACCGCAGCGCGGCATGCCGGAGCGAAGCGGATTGGCTGGTCGGCATGAACGCGAGCCGCGCATTCACGCTGCGTTTCAACGCGCTTTTGTCCATCGGCCGGGTGCAGACGCCGACGCTTGCGATCCTGGTCAAGCGCCATCATGAAATCAAGGATTTTAAGCCCGAGGAATACTATACCGTCACCGCGGATTTCGGCGATTATTCGGGCCAATGGTTTTCGCAATCAGATACGGATGAGAAAAAATCGGTCCGCATCCCCACCAAGGAAAAAGCGGACGGGATCGCAAAGCTCGTTCAAGGCAAGCCCAGCCGTGTTTTATCCGCCGCGGCGGAGCAGAAAACGGAATACCCCCCGCAGCTGTACGATTTGACTTCTTTGCAGCGCGAAGCGAACAAAAAGCTCGGCTTCACCGCGGATAAAACGCTCAAGACCGCACAGGAGCTTTACGAAAAATGGAAAGCCGTCACTTATCCCCGAACGGACAGCCGGTATCTTCCAACGGACATGATCGGAAGGGCAAAGCTGACGCTGGAAAAGCTTCCGTCCGATTATCAAAGCTTTGTTACGCACATTCCCTGGAAGGACGGCGAAAAGCTGCCCGTTCATAAACGCGTCTTTGATAACGCCAAGATTTCCGATCACCACGCCATCATCCCGACGCCCGAGACGGCGCCCGTGGAAAAACTGCCGCCGGACGCCGCAAAGCTCTATGATATGATTGCCCGCCGCTTCATCGCCGTTTTTTATCCGCCGCACGAATATGACGCCATTCGCGTGATTACGGAAAGCGAGAAGCAGACGTTCAAAACGACGGGGCGCACCGTGCGTGTCAACGGCTGGAAGGACGTATACCCCTTTGAAAAGGAAGAAGACGAAAAACTGCCCGCCCTTCAGCCCGGCGATGAACGGACGGTGCTAAAAGCGGCCGTCAGGAAGGAAACGACCAAGCCGCCCGCCCCGCATACCGACGCGTCCCTGCTTGCCGCGATGGAAAACGCAGGCAAAGAATTGGACGATGAAAAGCTGCGCGAGCAGATGAAGGGCTCCGGCCTTGGCACGCCGGCGACCCGCGCTTCGATCATCGAGAGGCTGCTCCAGGTCGGCTACGCGTCCCGGCGAGGCCGCGCCATCCAGGCTACCGAAAAAGGCGTATCCCTGATCGCCATCGCGCCGCCGGAAATCGCGTCCCCGGAAACGACCGGCAAATGGGAGCTGGCCCTCGATGAAATCGCCAGGGATCAGCGCGATACCCAGCGCTTTATGGACGGCATCAAACGGCTGAGCACCTTTCTGGTGGAATACGCGCGGGACACCAAAACGGAAGCCGATTTCCCGGAGGAAATGCGAAGAGGAAAAAAAGGCGCAGGGGCCAGGAAAACTTCTTCGATCAAAGCGGTGGAGGGGATCGCATGCCCCTTATGCGGAAAGCCCGTGCAGGAAAACAGCAAGGCGTTCGGCTGCTCCGAGTGGCGTAACGGGTGCCATTTCACGCTGTGGAAGGATGGACTCAAACGCGGCGGCGGGCCGCTCCTCAATGAAAAGCTCGTCAAGCTTTTATTGGAAAACGGCGCCGTGCAGGGCTCGACCGGCCAAATCGCCCTGAAAAACGGACAGGTTTCCTTTACGCCCAAGGATCAGGACGCACCGACAGCCTCTTTCGCCATCGAATACCGGAAAAATTAGAACCATGATGGGCAAATAAGGAAACTGACATCATCTTCTCATGATTTTCTAATCCTTTTCCTCCTTTTGTTCTCATTTTCTTTCGGTATGATATAACCGTTCCAAGGGGAACAGAACAAATCACAAAACAGGCGATACGCCAAGGAGGAAATAAAAATGGATCATTTTGAAATGGTAGAAAAGCTGCGGGCGAAGGCGAATGTGAGCTATGAAGAAGCGAAGGCTGCGCTGGAAGCGAGCGATTGGGATATCCTGGACGCGCTGGTTCTGCTGGAAAGCGAAGGCAAGGTCAAGGACAGTGAGCCCGCCAAGGAATACACCACCCAGGAAAAGAACGAGGAAACCTGGACCAGGAGCACCGCGTCCACCAAGAGCTCCTTCGCAGACGGGATGGAAAAAATGTGGGCCTGGCTCAAGCAGGCGTTCCAGAAAGGCAATCACAACCAATTCGTTATCAACCGCAGAGGCGATGAACTGATCTCCATGCCCATTACCGTGATGGCTCTGCTGATGATCTGCTTCTGGCCCTTCTCCATGATCGTGCTGTTCGTGGGCCTCTTCCTGGGCTGCCGGTATTCCTTCCGGGGCCCGGACGTGGGCAACAAGGTGAACGACATGATGGGCAGAGCCCAGGAAAAAGCGGCGAGCGCCGTGGAGATCCACCTGAACGACAGTGAAAAGAAAGTGGATTAATCCAAAATAAACGGGATCAGGGAGGGGCCGAAAAGCGGCTTCTCCCCATTCTCGACTTAAAGGAAGGGTGCGCATGACCAGGATATTGTTGGTAGAGGATGAAGAAAAGCTGGCCCGGTTTGTGGAATTGGAGCTGACGCATGAAGGGTACCAGGTGGATAAGGCCTTTGACGGAAGGAACGGCCTGGATATGGCGGAGCAGGGGAATTACGATATGCTCCTGCTGGATATCATGCTGCCGGGCTTGAATGGCTTGGAGGTGCTGCGCCGCCTGCGCCGTTCTTCCCAGGTGCCGGTCATTATGCTGACCGCCCGCGACGCGGTCATGGATAAGGTGACCGGCCTGGATATGGGCGCGGACGACTATGTGACCAAGCCTTTTTCCATCGAAGAGCTGCTTGCCCGCATCCGCGCCGCCCTCCGCAAGCAGGGCGCCCAGAAAAAGGAAGACGGGCTGCTCAGCTGCGCCGATCTTTCGGTGGACGTATCCCGCCACCGGGTCACCCGCGGCGGAAAGGAAATCGAACTGACGGGGCGGGAATTCGCTCTGCTGCAATATTTTATAGAAAACAAGACCCTGGTCCTGACGCGCGATCAATTGCTGGAAAAAGTATGGGGATACGAATATTTGGGGGAAACCAACGTAGTGGATGTGTATGTCAGGTATCTTCGCGGCAAAATTGACGACGGCTTTGAACAAAAACTGCTGCATACCGTCCGCGGCGTCGGCTATGTATTGAGGGATGACGCATGAAGGATGAAAAAAAGGCGACTTCCATCGCAAAGCGTATCAACCGTTATTGGCTGTGGAGGCTGATTCTGCTGCTTGCCTTGATCGACGGGATCCTGTCGGCCATGTTTGTGAACGGATGGCTGAGCATTTCGTTTCCCTATTTTTGGGAAGCCCTCGCCGGATCGGAAGCGCTGCTGGTTCTGCTGCAATACCGGGTAGGGAAGGAAAAGGCCAGGCGGCTTTTGGAGCCGCTTGAAAGGATCGCCCTGACCACGCAGGAATTGAGCCGGACGCGTTTTGACGCGGAAAAGCTGCATCATCTGGAGGACGCGATCGGCACCGTCAGCCCGACCGCGCCGGGCGCGCGGGTATTAACGGGCGAAAAGGAGCTGCAGGGTCTGGAAAGCGCGATCAACGATCTATTGTCCCGCATGAGGGAATCGTATAAGGAGCAGAGCCGCTTCGTTTCCGACGCGAGCCATGAACTGCGTACGCCGATCGCCGTGATCCAGGGTTACGCGGATATGCTCTCCCGCTGGGGCAAGGATGATGAAAAGGTGCTGGAGGAAGGCATCACAGCCATTCAGCAGGAATCCGGCCATATGAAAAAACTGATCGAGCAGCTTTTGTTCCTCGCCCGCGGCGACAGCGGACGGAACAAGCTGGTGATCGAGGATTTGGATTTGAGCCAGATGCTGCGCGAGGTGTATGAGGAATCCATGATGATCCACCCGAACCGGCAATGGCGCCTGGATGCGGAGGAACCGGTGATGGTGAAAGGCGACGCCACCATGCTCAAGCAGACTGCCCGCATCCTGGTGGATAACGCGGTCAAATATACCGCGGACGGCGATAAAATCTCGCTCCGCGCCCGCTTCAAAGAAGGCATTCCCTGCTTTGAGGTGCAGGACAACGGCATCGGTATCAAGCAAGAGGATTTGGCGCATATTTTCGACCGGTTTTTCCGTTCCGATCCGGCGCGCACCCGCGCGAGCGGCGGAACAGGACTGGGCCTGAGTATCGCCAAATGGATCGTGGAACGCCACGGCGGCTATTTCGACGTATTTTCCCGCCAGGAAATCGGCACCCGCATCGGCGTGCTGCTGCCCCAGACGGAGGCGCAGCTGACAGACGAAGTACAATAAAAAACGTGCAAAAAAAGATTGCCCGATTTTTCGGATCGGACAATCTTTTTTCATGGCCGAATTTATTCGATGGTGATGCACTTGCAGGGGCAGACCGCGGCGCAGGAGCCGCAGCGCGTGCACTTATCGGGATCGATGCGCGCAAAACCGTTTTCAACCGTGATCGCGTCGTACTGGCATTCTTTTTTGCAGCGGCCGCAGCCGATGCAGGCGTCCATGCACACGGTGCGGGCCACGCGGGCTACGTCGCTGTTGCGGCAGCGGACGATCACCTTGGCGGATACGGGCAGCAGCTTGATCGCGCTGCGCGGGCAGGCCTTGACGCACTGGCCGCAGGCGGTGCATTTGTCAGGATCGATGTTGGCGATGCCGTCCTTCATGCTGATCGCGCCGAACGCGCATTTATCCATGCAGTCGCCCAGGCCGAGGCACGCAAAGCGGCAGTCCTTGGGGCCGCCGGCAAGACCCGCGGCGGTGGCGCAGCTTTGATACCCGTCGTATTGATAGCGTTCCTTGGCGATACCGTTTTCGCCCTGGCAGAGCACCCTGGCAACCAGCCGTTCGCCCGCCGTGGCTTCCTGGCCCATGATTTTGCCGATGGCTTTCACGCCTTTTTCACCGGCAGGGGCGCAGCCGTTGATAGGCGCTTCGCCCTTGACCACCGCTTCCGCGAAGGCGTCGCATCCGGCATAGCCGCACGCGCCGCAGTTCGCGCCGCCCAGGCATTCGCGGACCTGGGCCACGCGCTCATCCACTTCCACGTGGAATTTTTTGCTTGCAAAGCTCAGCACACCGCCGAAAATGAGGCCCAGCGCACCCAGCAGGATACCGGCATACAGAATCGTCATCTCGATACCCTCCTTACACCAAGCCGTTGAAGCCCATGAAGGCAACGGCCATCAGCCCGGCGGAAACCAGCGTAATGGGGAAGCCTTTCATGCAGGCGGGGATCTTGCTGCTTTCCAGACGTTCCCGGACGCCCGCCATCAGCACGATCGCCAGCAGGAACCCCAGCGCGGAGAACGTACCGTTCAGCACGGACTGGAGCAGGCCGTAACTGTTGTTCATGTTCAGGGTGGCGACGCCCAGCACCGCGCAGTTGGTGGTGATCAGAGGCAGGTAGATGCCCAGGGCGCTGTACAGGGTAGGGCTGCTCTTTTTGAGGAACATTTCCACGAACTGAACCAGCGCGGCGATCACCAGGATAAAGGAAATGGTGTTCATGTAGGTCAGCTCCAGGGGGACCAGGAGCAGATGATAGATCAGCCAGCAGAAAAGGCTCGCGATGGTCATCACGAAGGTCACGGCCAAGCCCATGCTGACGGAGGTTTCCACCTTGCTGCTTACGCCCAGGAAGGGGCAGCAGCCCAGGAAACGATTAAAGATGAAGTTATGGGTCAGGATGCAGCTGACCATAAACAGCAGGATCTCTACAACGCTCATGCGGTCTTCGCCTCCTTTGCCACGCGGCTGCGCTCGATTTTCTTGACGATCAGGTTGAATACGCCAAGCAGCAGGCCGAAGGTCAGGAAGCCGCCGGACGCAAGCACGATCAAAAGCATCGGTTCATACGACGAACCAAGGATGTTCAGGCCGAACACGGACCCGTTGCCGATCAATTCCCGGATGGCGCCCATCAGGGTCAGGGCCAGGGTGAAGCCGATCCCCATACCCAGGCCGTCACATGCGGATGCGATGGGGGGATTCTTGCTGGCGAACGCTTCAGCGCGGGCCAGGATGATGCAGTTGACCACGATCAGGGGAATGAAAATGCCAAGCGATTCATCCAAGGAGGGCAGGAACGCCTTCATCAGCAGCTGCACCATGGTAACGAACGTGCAGATCACCACGATAAACGCGGGGATGCGCACCTGATCCGGAATGAATTTACGCAGGAGGGAAATTGCAAAGTTGGAGCAGACCAGCACGAAGGTGGCCGCCGCGCCCATGCCAAGGCCGTTTAAGGCGCTGGTCGTCACGGCCAGGGTGGGGCAGGTGCCCAGCACCAGGCGGAAGGTGGGGTTTTCGGGGATGATACCGTTAAACAGTACCTTCCCCAGACTCTTTTTTTCGCTCATGCTTTCTTAGCCTCCTTTTGATGTCCGTAAATCTTCCGGGGCAGGAAGCGATCGATCAGGGGAGTGGCGATGTTCATCAGCAGGATACCGTAGGTGACGCCTTCGGGATAGCTGCCGAAGGTGCGGATCAAAACGATGATGAGACCGATCATGCAGGCGTAGAAGACCTGCGCGAGCGGCGTGATGGGGGAGGTCACATAGTCGGTCGCCATGAAGACTGCGCCAAACAGCACACCGCCGGACAAGGTGGCCATGAGGGCGGCTTCCGGCGTCATACCGCCAATCAGCAGGCTGAAAAGGAAGACGCTGCCGGTCATGACCACGGGAATGCGCCAGGAAATGGTGCCCGTGATCAGCAGGAACAGGAATCCCAGCAGGATCGCGGCTTTGCTTACTTCGCCGATGGTGCCGGGAATCTGGCCAAGGAACAGTTCCATCAGCGTCGCGCTTTTGGCGGAGAGCGGCGTCGCGGCGGAAACGGCGTCCACACCGGCCTTGAAGAAGGTGGGGCTTACGAAAGCAGAGGAGGTCATGTGCACGGGCCAGGAGGCCAACAGCACGGCGCGCGCGGCCATCGCCGGATTGAGGAAGTTATCGCCAAGGCCGCCGAAGAGCTGCTTGACGACGATGACGGCGAACACGCTGCCCACGACGACCATCCACCAGGGCGCGGTCGCAGGCAGGTTCAGGCCCAGGATCAGGCCGGTCACGAGAGCGGAAAAATCCTTGATGCGCACGGGCTGCTTGGCGATCAGCTGCCACAGGTATTCTGCCAGGACCGCGCTTGCCATGGAAAGGATGAGCACCAGCAGCGCTTTGAGGCCGAACGCGTATACGCCCCAGGCCGCGGTGGGCAAAAGCGCGATGAACACATACTGCATAAGCCTTTGTGTTGTCAGCGGATTATGCATGTGCGGCGCGGTGGAAATTCTCAGGCTCATTATTTGTTGCCTCCTTTCGCAGCGGCAGCGGCGGCGGCTTTTGCCTTGGCTTCGGCGGTGATATGATCCTTGCAGTATTTGAAGGACGGCGTCAGCCACCGGCGGGAAGGACATTGATAAGCGCAGGAGCCGCACAGGATGCAGTCCATCACGTGCAGTTTTTCCGCCGCGGCGAAATCGCTTTTATCCGCGGCAACTTTGATTTGGTAGGGGTTCAGGCCGATGGGGCAGGCAGCGACGCAGCGGCCGCAGTGGATGCAGGGGCTTTCGTCCTTGCTGCGGGATTGCTGCTCGTTCAGAACCACGATGCCGTTTGTGGATTTGAAAATGGGCATTTGGTCGTTGGGAATGCAGATGCCGGTCATCATGCCGCCGAATACAACCTTGCCCGGCGTTTCGGAATAGCCGCCGCATTCGCCGATCACGTCCTCCGTGATCGTGCCGATGCGAAGAAGCAGATTGGCGGGCTTTCGCACGCAGCCGGTCACCGTGCAGATCCGGCTGATCAGGGGCTTGCCGTCGATGATCGCGTCGGCGATCGCGGCGCAGGTGCCAACGTTCAGCACCACCACGTGCGCGGCGATCGGCAGCCCGCCCGAGGGCACCTGACGGCCGGTGATCGCTTCGATCAACTGCTTTTCACCGCCCTGCGGGTACTTGGTTTTCAGGGGCCGGATGGAAACGCCCTCGCGGCCCTTGGAAGCGTTTATCATCGCTGTGATGGCTTCGGGCTTGTTGTCCTCGATGCCGATGACGCCCTTTTTCACGTTCAGCGCGCGCATCACGGCGCGCAGGCCGTCCACGATGCGGGTGCTGTTTTCAAGCATCAGGCGGTAGTCGGCCGTCAAATGCGTTTCGCATTCCGCGCCGTTGACGATGATCGTATCGCAGGTCGCGCCGGCTTGGAAGGTGAGCTTCACGTGGGTTGGGAAGCTGGCCCCGCCCATGCCGGTGATGCCGGCAGCCTGAATAGCGGGAACGACGAGGCTCGGGTCAACCTTTTCAACGCTGCCCAGGGGCTTGAGCTCTACCCAGGTATCCGCGAAATCGTTTTTGATGGTGACCGCCTGCACGTTGCCCGCGCCCAGGGACGGGATGGAATCCACCGCGACCACTTCCCCGGAAACGCTGGCGTGAACGGGAACGCTCATGAAGCCCTGGGCTTCGCCGATCACCTGGCCGATGTCCACGTGATCGCCCTTTTTCACGCAGGGCTTGGCGGGCGCGCCGATATTCATCGCCATGGAGATGACCACGGTATCCGATACATATTCGCGGGTTTTCAGATCCCGGGTCTGGCCTTTGCCCTCGTGCATGTTATGCAGGGGATGGATGCCCCGCTTAAATGTTTTTGTAAGCAATGTCCGTGCCTCCTTCTTTTCTGTTTACCCGGTCACTGCTGCCCGGAGAGGGAATGCTCATAAGCCTGGTTCAAGGCGATAACAACCGCCTGCGCAGCGTAGGGCGCCACACCTATGGAGGAATAATCCCCGGCGTCAAGCGGCATCGTCTGCCCGGTCAGGGCTGCGTAAAGCGGGCTGTCCTCGACAGGAATCAATTGCTCTTCGCCCACGGGGGTTTCAAAGAGGGAGAAGCTTTGCAGGGTGTTCCCGGCAAAATTAGCCGAAACGGAATAGTTGGTGAAGAAGCAAATGCAGGAACCGGTATCGGAGGAAACGCCGCTGTCCTGGCCGGCGATTGCGCTTCCCTGAGACGCATAGACCTGATTGACAGCCGCCGCGACCGCGGAAGCGTAGGCCGATTGCTGGGCCGTGCTGAGCGGAACCTCCTGGCCGAGGAAGAGGGAACGCATTTCTTCTTCCCGGGCGCTTTGCCGGTAGGCATCGCCGCCCACCGGCATATCGAATACGCGCAGATCGGATAATACGTTTCCGTCAAAGGAAGCTTTTACCTGAATGGCGGTAAAGAAGGAAATCACTTCGCCGGAGGCTTCTTCGTTTTCCTCAGGCAGGGCTTCCGGCTCCTGTGTTTCGGGCACGGCGGGCGCGTCGGCTTCCTTGATGAACGCCTTGTTGATCGCGATGGCTACCAGGGATTCATACAGGGAATCCTGCCTGTATTCAAGCGGCAGCTGCTTTCCGACGAATTTCTCCTTCAGCGCCTGTTCCTGATCGCTTGAAACGATATTGCCCTGCGCGTTTTTTTCCTTTACGGACAGCGTCTTGAGCGTATCGCCTTCAAAAGTCGCCGCGATATAGACGACCGGGACGGAGGAAACGTCGATTTGAACGGGCTCGTCGGCTGTATTTTCACCTGCGAACACCTTGTAGGCCTGGTTGACGGCGCTCGCGAGGGCGACGGCGTAGGGCGTTTTCTGGCCTGCCACATCCAGCGGCAGGGAGGCGTTATGGAGCGCTTCTTTGATCTCTTTTTCCTGTGCGCTGGGCGCAAAGGCCTGATCGCCCGCGGCTTTATCCGCTACGGACAGCACCAGGACCTTGCCGCCGACGAAGAGGACCTTCGCTTCGATCTGGGTGAAGAAGCTGACGGCCTCCACGGTCACGACGCCTTCCTCCGTTTGGCTGATGCTGTATTCGCCGATCCCGATGGGCTTCGCGGCGGTTTCGATACTGCCGCAGACCGCGTAAGCGCGGTTGATCGCGCTCGCGAGAGCGGTCGCGTAGGGCGTTTTCTGGCTTGCTGTGTCAAGAGGCAAAGGCGCATTGAAGAACAGCTTTTTCAGCTCGCGCTCCTGAGCGCTCGCGGCATAGGGCTGGTCGCTGCCGGCAGGCTTATCCGCAATGGAGAGGACGACGACGCTGCCTTCCACAAAGCTGATCTTGGCCTCGATCTGGGTAAAGAAGCTGATGGCTTCCACGGTCACCATGCCATCCTCGGCTTTGCGGACGCTGATCAAATGCGTATCCTCGGCTTTCTGATCCGTCGCTTCAGGCGCGGGCGTAGGCTCGGCGGCGGGCGCCTCGGTCGCTTCGGGGACGGGGGTGGGTTCCTCGGCGGGCGCTTCGGTCGCTTCGGGGACGGGGGTGGGTTCCTCGGCGGGCGCTTCGGTCGCTTCAGGCATGGGGGTGGGTTCATCCGCCGCCGCTTCGGTTTCCGCGGGCTGCGTCTTCGTCTCTCCCTGAGACTGCGCCTGATACGCTTCGTTCACGGCTGCCACCACAGCCTTGGAAGAAACCGTCGCGCCGGCGACCAGATCCACGTTTTCTTCGCTCAAAGGACCATCGACGCCGATAAACTGCGCCAGGAAAGCGTTGCTATCTTTTACTTTCCCCAGGAAGGATGCGTCCATTTCGGAATCGGAATCGCCGAGCTCGATGCCGTTCACCGCGCCGTTCTCGTCCACGCCGATGGTCACGTCAAAGGTGCCGGTTACGCCGCCGGCCTTTGCGGTAAACACGGCCGCGCCTTC
>JAFXZO010000101.1 GCA_017541205.1 Clostridia bacterium
AGATGGCCCGAAATAAATTTGACGTGGATGAAAAGCTGGAATCGCCCTTTCGATGGCAGCACCTGAAGCGGGCCAGCAAGTACATCGCCCGGCATAAATACAAAATGCTGCTGGCGCTTGTGCTCAGCGCCCTGGCCAGCGTGGCTTCCCTGTACATCCCCAAGATCACCCAATGGGTGCTGGATGAGGCCGTGCCGAGCAAGGACGCCGCCATGATCGGAAGGATGGCGTTCTTGTTCGTTGGCGTGATTTCCCTGAGCATCGTGTTCACCGCCATCCGTTCCCGGATGATGGCCCACGTGAGCCAGCGGATCATTTACGATATCCGCAGCGACCTGTTCGACCATCTGCAAAAGCTACCATTCAGCTTCTACGACAGCCGGCCGGCGGGGAAAATTTTAGTCAGGGTCATCAACTATGTAAACTCGGTGTCGGACATCCTGTCCAACGGCATCATTAACATGATCATGGACGTCATCAACCTGATCTTCATCGTGGTGTTCATGTATTCCACCGCCCCCACCCTGGCCACCGTCATCGTGTCCGGCCTGCCCGTTTTCGTGGGCATCATCATCCTCATCAAACCCCGGCAGCGTAAGGCCTGGCAGAACCAGAGCAACAAAAACAGCAACTATAACGCCTACCTGGCAGAATCCATCGACGGCGTGCGGGTGAGCCAGCTTTTTGACCGGCAGGAGGTCAATATTTCCATCATGGAAAAGCTGGCCACCGCCTGCCGGACGGCATGGCTGAAAGCCGTTTATATCAGCAACTGCGTGTGGCTGAGCAGCGAAACCATGACCCAGCTCGTCACCACCTTCCTGTATATCGCGGGCGTGTACTGGATGGGCGGCGGGGAAATGGTGTCCTTCGGCGTGATCCTGGCCATGGGCCAGTACGTGAGCCGCTTCTGGCAGCCCATCACCAATCTGGCGAATATCTACAATTCCTTTGTCAACAATATCGCTTATCTGGAGCGCATCTTTGAAACCATGGACGAGCCCGTGGTCGTGGATGACGCGCCGGGCGCGGAAACGCTGCCCGAAATCAGCGGGGAAGCGGACTTTGAAGACGTGACCTTCGCCTACGAAGAAGATACCAACGTGCTGGAGCACATGAACCTGCACGTGAACGCCGGGGAAAGCATCGCCCTGGTGGGCCCCACCGGTGCGGGCAAAAGCACCGTTATCAATCTGCTGTGCCGGTTCTATAACCTGAGCGGCGGCAGGATACTGCTCCACGACAAAGCGGGCAAGACCCACGACATCAGCAAGGTGACGCTTCATTCCCTGCGCTCCCAGTTGGGCATCATGCTCCAGGACAGCTTCATTTTTTCCGGCACGCTGATGGACAACATCCGCTATGGACGCCTGGACGCCACGGACAAAGAAGTGAAGGAAGCGGCCCGGCGGGTACAGGCGGATGCGTTGATCCGCAAAATGCCCATGGGGTATCAGACCGAGATCAAAGAGCGGGGCAATAACCTGAGCCAGGGCGAAAAGCAGCTGATCGCCTTCGCCCGCACCCTGCTTTCCGATCCCGCCATCCTGATCCTGGACGAGGCCACTTCCTCCATCGACACCCAGACTGAAAAGCTCTTGCAGGAAGGCATCGCCGAAATGCTCAAAGGCCGCACCAGCATCATCGTGGCCCACCGGTTGTCTACCATCAAGAATTGTGATAGAATTCTGTATATCAGCAATAAGGGCATCGCCGAAGCGGGCAGCCATGAGGAATTGATGGCCAGGCGCGGCCTGTATTATCAGCTCTACACCGCTCAGGTGCGGGAAGAAGCAGCATAAGAAAAGGATGAAGATTCAGGAGAAAATCTGCATTTCAGCAAACATTATTATTCGATAAAGCGAAATGGCATCGGTTTCATAACCCCGTCGGTGCCTTGCACAGAAAGGCGGTATATAAACATGAAAAAAGTTGCCGTGGTATGGTCAAGTCCCAATGCGGACGGCCTGACAGCGTCCGCCAAGGATCAGTTTGTGAAAGGGTTATCGGACGCTTGTGCGCAGACGGAGGAAATCCATCTGAACAAAAAGAAGCTGGAGCATTGCAGGGCCTGCGGAAACGGCTGGGGAACCTGCAATAAAACAGGCGCGTGCGTGATCCAGGACGATTTCGCGGAGATTTATCAAACATTAAAGGAAGCGGACGGGATCGTCTGGATCAGCGCGGTTTACTGGTCCGACATGACGGAATGCTTCAAAGCTTTCTTTGACAGGCTCCGCCGCTGCGATGCTTCACACAACCGTTTTCTTGCGGACAAACGCTGTGTGCTGATCGCCTGCGCGGGCGGAACAGGGCGTGGAACGCTGGAATGCCTGACCCAATTGGAACGGGGCCTGACCCATATGGGCATGCGGGCATATGACCGCCTTCCAGTGGTGCGGTACAATAAAGACTATATGCTTCCCGCCCTGTACGAGGCAGGAAAAGCTTACGCCGACCGTCTGGAGAACGAATTTGACATGTATTATTGACGGACTCCATGCTTAACAACAGAACCTATTTTGTTTCTTCTTCAACAAACTTTTTGACGGATTAAGAGCAGAAAGCAAGAATGAACATGAAAACACTGTATTTGGAATGTACGATGGGCGCGGCGGGAGATATGCTGATGGCGGCGCTGTTTGAGCTGATCCCGGATAAACAGGCCTTCATCGACCAAATGAACGGGCTGGGTCTTCCAGGCGTCCATGTGGCCGCCGAACCCAGCGTCAAATGCGGCATTACGGGCACGCACATGCGGGTAATGGTGGACGGCGAAGAAGAAGAATCGGAGGACGTGCACGAGCATCATCCTCACGACCATGAGCATCCGCATGACCACGATCATCATCATGAGCATGAACACCATCACCATGACCACGATCACGAACATCACCATCACCACGCTTCCGCTGCGGATATTGACGCGGTGATCGAGGGGCTTTCTGTATCCGATCAGGTCAAAAAGGACGCGAAAGCGGTCTATGCCCTGATCGCGGAGGCGGAAAGCAAGGTGCACGGCCGTCCCGTGAGTGAAATCCATTTCCACGAGGTCGGCACCATGGACGCTGTGGCCGACGTGGTGGGCGTATGCCTGCTGATGGAGGAAATTGCCCCGGAGCAAGTTTTTGCTTCTCCCATTCATGTGGGCAGCGGCCACGTGCGCTGTATGCACGGCATCCTGCCGGTGCCAGCCCCGGCGACGGCGCTGATCCTGACCGGCGTGCCCACCTATGGCGGTCAGGTGCAGGGCGAGCTTTGCACGCCTACCGGCGCAGCGCTGCTCAAGCACTTCGTTTTCCGCTTCGGCGACCGCCCGGTGATGACCACCCAGGCCGTTGGATACGGCATGGGCAAAAAGGATTTCCAGCGAGCCAACTGCGTGCGGGCGTTTTTAGGCGAAAGCGAGGGCGAACGGGAGGCGGTGACGAAGCTGGAATGCAACCTGGACGACATGACGGGCGAAGAAATCGGCTTTGCCATGGTCCGGCTGTTCCAGGCGGGGGCGCTGGATGTGTACACCCAGGCCATTGGCATGAAAAAATCCCGCCCCGGTGTGCTGCTCAGCGTGATCTGCCTGCCGGAGGACGCGGATCATCTGGCCGCCGAGATGATGAAGCACACTTCCACCTTGGGCATTCGCCGCCAGGATATGAGCCGTTATGTGCTGGCCCGCCGCATGGAAACGGTGGAAACGTCCTACGGCTCGGTACGGGTCAAAGTTGCCTCCGGCATGGGGGTGGAGAAAATGAAAGCCGAATATGACGATCTCAAGGATCTGGCCGAAAAACACAGTGTAACGCTGAACATGGTTCGGAAAGCGGCGAACACCGCGATTCCCGGGCAGAAAGCATGAAAGGTGACGCTGAAATACCAAAAACAAAAGGAGACGGAGTTATGAGCATTCAATTGAATACCATGCCAAAATTGGGTTTCGGGCTGATGCGGCTGCCTGAAAAGGAAGGGAAAATCGACATCGAACGGGTGTGCAATATGGTGGACGCCTATATGCAGGCGGGGATGAATTACTTTGACACCGCCTATGTGTATCATGGCGGCAATTCCGAAAAGGCCATCAAGGAAGCGCTGGTCAAACGGTATCCCCGGGAGCAGTTCATGCTGGCGACCAAGCTGCCCGCCTGGTGCATGAAAAACGCGGACGACCGAGACCGGATTTTCAACGAACAGTTGGATCGGTGCGGCGTGGATTACTTCGATTTCTACCTGCTGCATTCCATCGAGGACGGAGGGAACGGCGAAACCTACGAGAGGCTGGACTGCTTCAATTGGGGCTTGCAAAAAAAGGCGGAAGGAAAGATCAGGCATTTCGGCTTCTCCTTCCACGGAAGCCCGGCTTACCTGGCCCAAATTCTGGACGCCCATCCAGAGGTGGAATTCGTTCAGATTCAATTGAACTACGCGGACTGGAAGAACCCGGTGGTTCGTTCCAGGGAGCTGTACGAAATCCTGCACAGCCGGAATATTCCCATGATCATCATGGAGCCGGTGAAGGGCGGCACCCTGGCCAAGCTGACGCCGGAACTGGAAGCCATGTTCAAAGCGGTTCGGCCCGACGCATCTATCGCTTCCTGGGCGCTGCGGTTCGTGGGTTCCCTGCCAGGCGTCATGACCATTCTTTCTGGCATGAGCACGGAAGAACAGATGAAGGACAACATCGGCACCTTCGCCCACTTTGAACCGCTGACCGAAGAAGAAAAAGCGCTGGTTGAAAAGGTGAAAACCATCATGCTGAACGTGACGCAGATCGGCTGCACGTCCTGCCGGTACTGCACGCCCGGCTGTCCCATGAACATTGCCATCCCGGATGTATTCCGCGCCATCAATACCATGAATTTGTATGGAGACGTGTTCCGGCCCAAGGCGTTTTACGGCGGCCTGATCGGTCAGGGCTTCGGGCGCGCGTCGGCGTGCATCGAATGCGGACAATGCGAGGGCGTGTGTCCCCAGCATCTTTCGATCATTGAACTGCTCAGGGAAGCGTCCGCTAAACTGGACGCCTGACGGGCGCAGAATTCAAAAACAAATGATTGCGCATGACATACGAGGAGAAAAAGTATGGGAAACTATCGAAATTTTACCTTGGCCACCTACTTTGTCGCGCACGCCGCCGCCCGCGTGACGGAAACGCGGTTGGAGGAGCAGCTGGGCTTTCTCCTCAAGCATCTGCGGCTGGACAAGGTATATTTGGAGCCCTTTCGGGGAGAAATGGCTTCCCATGAACAGGTGGAAATGTGCCGAAGGGTGTTTGAGCGTCACGGCATCCAGGTGGCGGGG
>JAFXZO010000102.1 GCA_017541205.1 Clostridia bacterium
CACCGCCGCCGAAGCCGCCGCCAAGGCCCTCGAAGACGCGAAAGCCGAAGCCGCCACCGCCGCCGAAGCCGCCGCCAAGGCCCTCGAAGACGCGAAAGCCGAAGCCGCCGCTGCCGCGGAAACCGCCATCAAGGCCGCGGAAGAAAAAGCTTCCGAGCTGACCGCGCAGCTGACGGAAAAAGACGGCGTCATCGCCGATCTTACGAAGCAGCTGGAGGAACTCAAAGCGAAGCTGAACGCCGAACCCGCCGCGGAAGAAAAGGCCGCAACGGTCAAGGCCGAAGCGCAGCTGCTTTCCGCCGTGAACGGCGCCGAAAGCGTCCGCACGCTCAAGGAAGGCGATCAGGTCACTGTGCTTGAAACCGTCACCGACGAAGCGAACGTCGAATGGTGCAAGGTGCGGATCGACGATGCGGAAGGCTATATCCCCGCCAGCGCGCTGAATCTGGATTGATCGAAAACAGCCCGGCAATATAAACCCAACCACGGAAAAACGGCACGGTCGAAGATATCGGCTGTGCCGTTTTCATTTGCGCAAAGCAGAGGGACGGTAACCGGGGCGTTTCGGTATCTTTGGCTTCCGCCGCAATCTTTGCGTCCCTGTCAGCGATCAAGAATAACCCTCTGTTTTCAGCCAGGATCATCGATGCAGTCTTTCTTTTCGTCAAGGTTCCCCTCCCCGACACCTCCGCAGAACCAAAAGAAACGCCAGGAGCGGCGTTTGCTCCCGGCGTATTAATTCAATTGATGGAAGCGCTCAGTTCAGGCGATCGCGGTAGATGGTCACTTTCGCTTCATCCAGCCACTGCGCCTGGGCGGCGGTCAGGGCATCGCTCTTTTTGGTGGAGAGCAGAGCGCTTTCGATGGACGCGCGCACCGTTTCGATATCCACGGGGCCTTCCTGCACGTCGGAAACATACTGGATGATGTGGTAGCCGTAATCGGTCGCCACAGGCTCGCTCACCTGGCCCGGGGCGGTCAGCGCCATCGCGCCGGCAACGAAGGACTCCACGAAGGAGGAGAAGCCTTCCCGGATCGCATAGCCGCTTTCGGGCATGGAGTCGCTGCTGTATTCCTTCACCAGGGCATCAAAGTCCGCATCCGGAGCAGTGGCCTTGGCGTATACTTCATCGGCCTTTTCCTTGATGTTCGCAAGGCCGGCGGCTTTGGCTTCGTCATAAGCGGCCTGCGCGGCGTCCAGGGCAGCCTGGGCTTCATCCAGGGTGGCCTGCAGGGCGGCCTTGTCCGCATCCTCGGCGGCGCTGTCCAGCGCGGTCTGGGCATTCGTCAGGGCGGTTTTCGCATTGTCCAGGGCGGTCGCCTTTTCGCTGATCGCGGTGCTGTCTTCCGCGTTGAGGGAGATCAGGATGTGCTTGATCATGCGATAACCGGCAGGCGCATAATACGAGGTGTATCCATACATCACGTTGCTGCCGTACAGGTCGGGATTCTGTTCCATGGAAGCCTTGTCGTCTTCCACTTTGGCGTCATAATCTGCCTTGATTTCTTCTTCGGAAACGGCAACGTCCTTCACCGCGTCCTGCTCCAGCCTGTTCACAGCCTGGGTGAGCAGTTCTTCCCGGACGAAGTCTTCCAGCTTGGAATAGCCATAAAAGCTCGTAATGCCGTTTTCCGCCACATACGCTTCGGCGGCCTTGTTCAGTTCGTCGCCCTCCAGCTTGCTGCCGGAAAGATAAGTGCTGGCGACAGAGCTGAGGAAGGTGTTATAGTTTTCCAGGCCGGTCGCCTCAATGGCCGCTTTTTCTTCATCGGACATCTCGGTGAAGCCCAGCGCTTCGGCCTTATGGCGTTTCACCAGATCGCTCACCAGGGAATCGATCACCTGGGTGGTCACGGTGGCTTCGTCGGTGGAAAACGCGGAGGAAAGGCCATAGGCGGAATACATCTGGTTCATATACTGGTTTTGGCTGATCTGGTTGCTGACGAGCGTTTTCACAGTCAGCTTATTCACGGTGTCCCCGTCCACATCCACGATCACCCGAGCGTTGTCCTTGGCAGAGTCCACGGTCACCAGGGAGCAGCCGCTCAGGATCATCACAAGCGCAAGCAGCAGGGCCAGCATCGTCTTTTTTTGCATGATAGAAGCATCTCCAATCTGTTTTGTTCAAACCTAACACGCCTATTATACAGGAAAGATAGAAAAACAGCAAGCACAAATTCTCATCTTTTCACGACTTTTTCTCTTCTTTTCCCCGTTCAGTTAAGCGGCGGTTTTTTCTTCAACTTTTCGTATGTTCCGTCTTCCCGCTCGATGTATACCTGATCCAGCGTGGCTTTGAGGTTTTCCTTGAAGCCGTCGATGTACGCTCGGCGCAGGCGCGCCTGCTCCTCCGTTTCCGCGGCCGTCAGGCCCACGCTTTTCTTTTTCCGGGCCAATTCGTTGATCCGGTCGATATCAGCTTTTTCCATCGTTTCTCTCCTTCCTCAGGCGCAGCCCCAGCCATACGGGCACGGCCACCGCGGCCAGGAAGCACGCGTAAAGCAGGAATCGGTTGGCGTCGGTGCGGTCGATCATGAATTCAATCGCCACCCCGATCCCCACCGTGGCGGGGATGGAAAGGAACGCCGCCAGCGCCAGGCCCCGCCTTGACCGCCAGGCCCTTGCCGCCAGCAGGATCACCGCCGTGCCCAGCAGCATCATGGCGATCACCTGCTGGTATTTCACATAGGCGTTCACGGTCATATGCTGGTCATAACGCAGGCTCTCCAGCAAAATCTGGGTGCCGCCAAATAACAGCATGAACAGAAGGAACGTATCCCCATTTTTTCTTTTCCCGGCCAGATCCCGCAAAAGCGCCGCGCTCAAAACCAGCGCCGTGAAGGATTCCAGCAAATACGTGGACAGTTTCCAGCCGAAATCGTCCTGCGTGGCCAGAAAAGAGGCGCTGAACACATCGGAAAGCAGGATCCGGCTTACGCCGAAATCCTCAATGTATCTCTCCCCCAGCCGTTCACAGGCGATAAAAAGCATCAGCGCCGGGGCCAGAAAATCCAGTATTCCGGAAACGCTCTGCCGCGTCAGCCGGGCTGCGAGCACCGCGCCCATGCACGCCCCAAAGATCGCGCCCATCATGGAATAGCCGCCGGAATTGACCCGCAGCATGGCCCACAGGGGCATCCTTTGGCCCAGGGCGTCGTCCATGAAGCCGTAAAACAGCCGGGACACCGCAAACCCCGCCAAAATAGCCAGGGCTCCGGTCAGCACGTCCGTTCCCTTTTTCCATTGGGCTCTGCGCAGCGTCAAGGCCAGGGAAACCAGCGCCAGGGCAAGCCCCAAAGCCACAAACAGACCGAAGGTATATACCTCCACGCCCAGAAAACAGGTTTTTACCGCGTCTTCCCGCAGCGCAATCATTGCTCCCATTCCTCCGCCGGCACCGCGGAAGCGAAATAAATGATATCCGTTATATCCCGCTCCTGCTTTTTCACGTTGTAAATGCTGTTGTTGAACACCATGATCGCGCTGTTGCCGCCGTCCAGGTTATAAGCCTCCTTGCAGCCCAATTCAGCCATGAAGGCCGCCAATTCCTGATGGGTCACCCCCACCGAGTCGGACCCTTTTTCATTGTCCGCGATCACCAGCACGTAGCTCAGCGTATCCAATTGGCCGATGGCGCTGCGGGGCTGACGGCCCTCGGGGTTATAGCCGTATTGCAGGTCCATTTTCAGTTCCTGCCCTCCCTGCACAAGCACGGGGCCGAACATGAAGGCGTGCATGATTTTTAAGCCGGTATCCTGTTCAAACGTATCCGCGCCGGCGGATTTGACGAAGGTGTGGAAATCGCCGTTTTCATCCACGATCAGGATATCCTTGATTTTGTTCAGCTTGGTCTGCCGCATTTCCCCGTTGCGGTAAATGAAGCTGTGTTTGGCCTTGTCCACGGAAAAATTATCGCCGTTCAGCGCCACGACGGCGTTATCGTTCTTGGCCATCGTGGTCACAAAGCCCGTTTTGTCTTTTTTAATGGTGGCCGGCGCGTAGTCGGTGCGCAATTGCGTGGGGGAAGCGATCTCGATCCAGGCGATGCGCCAGATCACGCCCTTTTCCCCTTCCCGGGATTCCATCTGCACGCGGATGGAAGCGTCCTCATAGCCCGCGTCGGTAAACAGGGCGGGGTTGGGCTTCATGCCTGCGGATCGATCCACGGGCAGGGAATAGGGGGCCGCTTCTTCCTCAGCCGAGGCGGCGGAAAGGAACAGGCGCAGCAGCCCGCTGTCTTCCGCGTCCAATTGATCGATCATTTCCCATTGAGCGTCCTCCAGCATGGTGGGGGACGAAACCACAAAAGGCGCTGCCAGCACCATCGCGGCGCACAGCAGGGACAAAATGATTTTGACGGGCAGTTTCATCGGCGGTACACTCCTTCTCCATTTTTTATTTTTGCATTGGGAATACCCAGGCCTTCTGCACCCGGTAATTGACGATGTACATCATCACGTCGATCACGATCTTGAGCAGCACATGCAGGAAATTGGTCTGCACGTAATGATCCAGGAAGCCGAAAACGAACGTCGTCACCGCAAGGCAGCATACGGCCAATACGATATACCGCGCGGCCGCGCCTTTTGCGCTGCCCGATTTGAAGACGAAATTCCTGTTCAGAAGGAAATTGACCGGCGACGAGCACAGACGCGCGATGGGCGTTGCGACCAGGGCCTTAAAGCTGAACGGGATGCCAAGCAGCGTAATATTGGGCTTATCCTTGAACACCCAGAACATCAGCAGCATCAGGACCGCGTAATCCACCAGAAAGGAAAGGATGCTCGCCGCGCTGTAACGCAGAAAGGTGCCGAGCAGCAGCTTATAGATGCGGTAGGAATCCCGGATCGGGTGGAAATGCGTGCCTTTGTTTTCGTCCGTATAGATGGTTTCGATGGTGATGGCCCGCATGGGCACCTTGGTCCCGCTGCACCTGATGAGCATGTTCATTTCGTACTCGAACCGGTCGCCTTCCACGTTCAGCATCAGGTCGATCAGGCTTCTTGGGAAAGCGCGAAGGCCCGTCTGCGTATCCTGCAGCCAGCGGCCGTACAGCACGCGGAACACGATGCTGGTGAGCCGGTTGCCAAAGCGGGATTTGGGCGGCACATTTTTATTGCCGCGGGAAAAATCCCGGCTGCCCAGCAGCAATTCTTCCTTTTCTCCCAATTCCGCGGCCAGCTTCAGGGTATCGGGAACCGTGTGCTGGCCGTCTGAATCCGCGGTGATAACGCCGGAAAAAAGGGAATGCTCCTTGATCCAGGCAAAGCCGGTTTTTAAGGCCGCGCCTTTGCCGCGGTTCACCTCGTGATGAAGGACCTTGCAGCGGTCCCATCCCGCGATGCGGGAAAAGATCGGCTGGTATTCCTTTTCGGAGCCGTCGTCCACCACCAGGATCAGCCCGAAATCCGCTTGCAGCAATTCCTGCACATAGGCCGGGAGCCGTTCATCCGGGCTCAGGGAAGGGATCAGCACACAGCATTCCTGCGATTTCATTGGATCAATACACTCCAATTCCTGGATGCGGCGCTTACAGAACCGTATCCACATAATCCAGCAGCAGGGGGCGAAGGTCCATCCCCGCGTACTGGTTCAAAAAGGCTTCAAACTGTTCCCGGCTGGCGTAGCCATAGGAAAACCGGGCGGCGTACGCCTTGAGGAACGCGTCCGTCCCTTCGGGCAAAAGATCGTCCAGCGCCAGCAGCAGCGCAGCTCCGCGGCCATACACCACGGTCCGGTAGGTTTCCAGATCGCTGAAATAATCGATGGGGCTTCCGGGGGTCAGCGAGCCGGGGATGTTTTCCCGCATGGGGCTGTCCACCCGGTAAAATTTCAGCGTTTCAAAGCTTCCCTGGCCGTAGCGTTCCTTCACGTAGCGCAGCATGGCGTATTCGCACAGCGCTTCGTCCTGCCATGGCGCGTTTGCCTGATCCGAGCCGACCAAGCCGTAAAACCACTGATGCGCCGTTTCGTGCGCGACGGTCAGTTCCAGGGTATCGGCCTTGTCCTGCGCAAACAGGGGCTCCCCCAGCATGCAAAGGCCCGGATACTCCATGCCGCTGAAGGGAAAATCCACGCAGCAAAGGGTCAGGGACGGGTACGGATAGGGGCCGTACAGGCGATTCAGGGTTTCCAGGGCGCGGATGCCATCGTCCAGAGCGCGCTTTGCGCCTGCCTTTGTCCCGGCGTGCGCAGTCACCGTTACGCCGCCCGCTGCGCCGCGCGCGGTTTCCCATGCGGGGCTCAGGCAGAAGCAAAAATCCCTCGCTCCCCGGATATGAAAGCGCCATACGCCGGACGCGTCCTGTTCCGGCACTGCGGAACCGCATGCCGCAAAGCCTTGCGGCAGATAGAGCGATACGTCGAAATCCGCGCAGTCCGAAACGAACGGATCACCGATGGGACTGTACAGGTCCGTCCGCCAGGCGCCGTTTTCATACCGGGATAAAAGCGGGATCAGATTGCCCAATTGGTAATCCTGCCCGACATAGCCCAGGCGATAGGCGCAGTTGGGAATCGCGGCGACGCAGCGCAGATAGATTTCTCCGCTTTCGCCGTCCTGAAGCGGCGGGATGGCGAGGGAAAGGGCCGTTTTGTCCGCATTCCCATATTCCCAGGGAACAGGCGCGCCCTGCCAGTTCACATCGAAAATCGTCAGCCCGCCCGGAGAAAACCCGTTCGGGTAACAGGCGTCATAGATCGCCTCCAGCGCCGCGGGGCTGGTTTCCTCCGAAGAAAAGGCGTTCAGCCACGTGCGCAGCACGATCGTGGAAAGCGTCTGGCCGGTTCGGTTGGTGAAGCGGATGGTCTCCGTGATGGATACGGTGTGGTCCCCGTCGTTCAGGCGCAGGACCAGGTCGTATCGATCCAGGCTTCCTTCGTCCGGCAGGTTCGGCGGCACATACGTTTTCTCCCCGCGGCCCCGCATGAAAAGAAAAACGCCAGCGCCGATCAGCATGGCCGTCAGCGCCAGGATCAGGAAGACCGCACGCGCGCGGGGCACAGGTATTATACACCTCTTTCCCGGCATTTTCCAGCCCCCTTCCCAACATCTTTGCCATTATAACACAGGAAAAGCGTTTTTCCCTGCATTTTTCTTCTCATTTATAAAAAATTTACGTCCCGTTCACTTTCCGGCAGGAAAACGGCAAAAAAAGAACGGGTTTGCGTTTCCCGTTCAAGACTGCCGACAAACCCCGGGGATGCGTCGAAGGGGATATATTCAGCTGGCGATAAATCGGGTTTTACCTAACTATTTATACCTTGCAAGCCCACATAATCTTCTCTAAGCATGCCATAAATATTGTAATCGCAATAAACAGAAACCATTTTTCCTTGGCGAACGGTCCCTTCTTTTAGAAAACCACATTTTTCCATGACCTTATTTGAGGCAATGTTTCTTACATCCGCCCTCCCGTTCAAACGGTCTATTTCCGTGTTCTCAAATATAAACCGTACCACTTCCCTTAAAGCTTCTGTCGTGATTCCCATATTCCAGTAATCAGGATTGATTCTGTATCCTATATCACCCATTCTGGCATTTTGGATATCAAATACCGCAATCATGCCTACCACTTTATTGGATTCTTTCAATACAATTCCCCAATCAAAATCAGGAGAAGGTTTTCTTACTACCCAAGGGCGCGGATCAGGACCAAACAAAAGTTCAGGATTTTTCTCGTTCTTGCTTGCTTTTCTTCCCCAATATGTATAGATTTCATCTCTCCCCAGCCACTCTTTTAAGTCAGCCACATCGTTTTCGTTAAGCGTACGAATAATCAATCTGTCCGTTTCAAGAATTGGTTTATCTGTCAAATAATCTTTTAACATCGTTTCCTCCGTCAAATCCCGATTTGATGATTCAATCATAACACAATAAAAGCAAAAAGAAAAGGGCGAAATAAAACACCGTGCCGGTGATATTGCGCCCTTGTATATTTGTCGCTAACTGAATGTTCCGGGCCCGCAGGCCCTTCGATTCTAATCCGCCGGGGCCGTAACGCCCGGAAAACCTGCCCTTGGGCAGGTTTTCAGCGCAGGGCGGCCGGAAGGCCCCGGGCAAGCGGTCCTTGGCCGCTTCCTCTATCAATTTCTGGCCGACACCCTGGAACGGGTTTGCGTTTCCCGTTCCTTTTCGCTTCGGCGCGGTTTATCCGATCACCTGATAGCCCGCGTCCGTCACGGCTTTTGCCAGCACGGCGGTATCCACATCCTTGGAAAGCGTCACCACCGCGCTGCCGTTTTCATGGCTCACCTGCGCGCCCGTCACGCCGTCCAGCGCTTCCAGCGCCTTCTGCACGCGGCCCGCGCAGCGCACGCACATCATGCCTTCGATCTTCAGCGTCTTTTCCATATATTTTTTCCTCTTTCCTCGCTTTTTTGAATGCTCGCACGGACTGCGGCGCATACCCCGTACGGGTATTTTTATTGTAAGCTTCCGGGCGGCGAATGTCAAGAGGCAGAAATTCGCTTTGAATATTGATTTTTTTACAAAAACAGGGTACAATGGTCATGTACATCGGCAAGAGGCAAGGAGGAGACTCGTCATGGAAATGAGTTACGTGTTCATGACCGACAGCGACAGCGATTTGTATTATAAGATCGCTGACGAAAGAAATATACCCGTCGTGCGCATGCCCTATACCCTGGACGGCAAGGAATATTTGGATGACAACGGCCGCTCCGGCGTTGAAATCTCTTTTTTTGAAAAGATGGAGGCCGGCTCCAACCCCAATACGTCCCTGCTGCCCACCGCCACCTATCTGGAATACTTTGAACCGGTCCTCCAGGAAAAGGATCTGCTTTTTGTCGCGTTCTCTTCCAAAATGAGCTCCACCATCAACAACATTTTTGAAGCGCGGGAGATCCTGCTGAAAAAATATCCCGAGCGGAAATTCACCGTGGTGGATACGCTCAGCATTTCCGGCCCCCAGACGCTTTTGGTCCTTGGCGCGCACGACCTGTACCGGCAGGGCAAATCCATGGAGGAAGTGGAAAAATGGCTGCTGGACAACCGCCTGCGCGCGCACGCGTGGCTCACGGTGAGCGACCTGAAATATCTGGCGCGCGGCGGGCGTATTTCCTCCACCAGCGCGTTCTTTGGCTCCATGCTGGATATCAAGCCCATCATCTGCATGGGCAGAAGCGGCAAGATGGACCCCGCCGAAAAAGTGCAGGGCCGCAAAAAGGCGCTGCGCAGCATCGTGGACCACACCATGGAATACATCGAGCATCCCGAAGAGCAAACCATCCTCATCATGCAGGCGAACGTGCGCGAGGAGGCGGAAAGGCTGGCCGACATGCTGCGCCACAGCATCCCGAACCTGAAGGGCATCCGTATCCAGACGGTCGGCCCCGTGATCGGCGCGCACTGCGGCCCCGGCACCCTGGCCTGCTGCTTCATGGGCAAGGAACGCAAGATCTGATTGTGAAAATTCATCTCATACTGCAAACGCCCCTTTCCTCCGGCTTACCGGAAGAAAGGGGCGTTTCGTTCGGTTATTCAGCCCTGCAGGCCGCGGGACTGGCGGTCCATATCCTCGATCACGATATCGTGGATCTCGCCAAGCGAAGCGCAGTATTTCAGGGTTTCCCAGGGTTCGTTGGTGTGGAAATGGATTTTGATGAGCTCGTCGTCGCCCACCACCAGCAGGCAGTCGCCCTTCAGGTTTTCCAGGAAATAATCGCGGATCACGTCTTCGTCCAGGTCGCGGCCCTCGATCAGCAATTGCGTATCATAGCGTGGATCGATCATGGGGGATTCCTCCTTCATTTGTTCGGTTCAATGGCGATGCGGGTGCGGCGCACTTCGCCGGAAAGAATTTTGGATACGGGGTATTTCGCATTCGCAATGATGACCTCAACGCCCGTCAGGGCGCTCCTGAGCGCGTATTCGAGCTTTGCGCCCGCGCCGTTGGCCCCCGCGCGGGAAGCGCCGATGCAGTGCGTTTGCCATTCGCGTACTTTTTGACGGAGCGAATCGCTGTCCGGGGCAATGATTTCCTCCACCAGCGTGCCCGGATCGCGGGAATCGGCATAGATGCCGTCCGTAGAGGTCAAAAGCACGAGGCGTTTGGTATGCACAAGCTCGGCAACGACGGCTGCGGTCTCGTCGTTATCCACGCATTCCACCACCTGGGCGTCCGGGTTCCGGGCCTGCAGGGTGGTCAGCTCCATTTTGCGGTTTTCTTCATCGCTCACGCAGTCGTTATAATTGATGATGGGGATGGCCCCCTGCTTCGCGGCGCGGATGAGCAGGCCGTAGAGATGCAGCCGCTTTTGCGGATCGTTGAAATGGTTGTGCTCCACCAGCACCTGCCTTACGCCGTATTCGGGCCGGATAAAGCGGCGGTAGTTTTCCATCAGGATCGCCTGGCCCTGGGCGGAATAATCGGTCTTATTCTGTTCCGGATCGCCGTCCAGCGCGCGGCCGGTGCGTTTGAGCATGTCCAGGCGGCCGATTTCCGTCGCGCCAGAGGACACGAGCAGCATCCCGGGCCTGAGCTCCCCGCTCAGCCTGGCGAAAATGTTATAGTCGATATCGTTATCCTCCCGGCGGATGAGCGCCATGGAGCCGATTTTGATGACCAGGGATATTTCGTTCATCCCCGCGCCTCCTTATCCTTTGGATCAGCCCAGGTTTTCCTCGATCGCGCGGAGCAAATCGCCGTATTCCTCGAAAGCCGGCAAATGCGGATAATCGCGCTTGATCTGCTCCGTGGAACGGAAGAGGAAGCCCGCCTTGCTCGCCTCGATCATGGCCAGATCGTTAAAGCTGTCGCCAACGGCGATGGTGTCAAAGCCGATGGACTGCAGGGCTTTCACCGATACCAGCTTGGATTTTTCCGCGCGCATCCGATAGCCCGTCACCGCGCCGTCCGGCGAAACCTCCAGCGTATTGCAGAATATGGTCGGCCAGCCGAGCTTTTTCATCAGCGGGCCGGCGAACTGCGTGAACGTATCGCTCAAAATGATCACCTGGGTCTCCTCGCGAAGCTTATCCAGGAATTCCCGCGCGCCGGGCATCGGGTCGATCGCTTCGATCACTCGCTTGATTTCATTCAGCCCCAGCCCGTGCTCCTTCAAAATGCCCAGCCGCCATTTCATCAGCTTATCATAATCCGGTTCGTCCCGGGTGGTGCGCTTTAATTCCGGGATGCCGCTTGCTTTGGAAAACGCGATCCAGATTTCCGGCACCAGCACGCCCTCCAAATCCAGGCATACGATGGTCATACCCATGTCCTCCCTTTTCTTGAATACAGCATCATTTATACCATATTTGCCGTGTTTTTTCAATGGATGCGGGAAAAATCAATGCTCATGTAGGATATGACGAAATTTATCCCAAAAGGTTGACAGCGCCATGAAAAAACGGTATATTTAAGCGTAGAATTTGTTTGGAGCGGAGGATGGATATGACGTTTGCCGATATGGTAAAGGTGCTGCACGCCAAGGTGCTCGTGGGGGAAGAAAAGATCGATAACCCCGCGCGTACGGCCTGCTGTTCCGATTTAATGAGCGATGTGCTCGCCTTTGTGAATGAAAAAACCGTGCTGATTACCGGGCTTACCAATCCCCATGTACTGCGCACGGCGGACATGCTGGACCTCAAATGCCTCGTGTTTGCCCGGGGCAAGGTGCCCACGGATGATATTTTGGAAGCGGCCGAGGAACAGGGCCTGATCGTGATGACCACCAAGGAGACCGCCTTCACCACTTGCGGCCTTTTGTATGAAGCGGGCCTGCGCGGCGTGCCCATCGAATGGCCGGAGGAGGAACAGGCATGAGCAGCTTGATTCACGCGGAATACCCCGTGGAAAAAGGCGATTACGTGCGCGCGGGCGAAGCGTCCACGGATATCAAGCGCCGCCTCAAGCAGCTGGGCGTTTCCAGCAGCGTGATGCGGCGGGTGGCCGTGGCCAGTTATGAGGTGGAGTTGAACCTGGTCATCCATTCGCTGGGCGGAAAGCTGGAATTGGACGTGGGGCCCGAAGGCGTGTTTTTGATCTCTACCGACGTGGGGCCCGGCATTCCCGATATTGCCATGGCCATGCGCGAGGGCTATTCCACCGCCAGCGAGGAGGCCCGCTCCCTGGGCTTTGGCGCGGGCATGGGCCTGCCCAACATGAAGCGCAACGCGGACGATTTTGATATTCAAAGTGAAGTGGGCAAGGGGACGCGCATCGCCATGCGTTTTAACCTGGCCTGAGAAAGGCTGCCAAAATGGAACAAAACAAGCGTTATCATTCTGTTCGGCTGGATGTGAGCCGCTGCAAGGGCTGTACCAACTGCCTCAAGCACTGCCCCACAGAAGCGATCCGGGTGCGCAACGGCCGGGCGTACATCATTGACGAACGCTGTATCGACTGCGGCGAATGCATCCGCATCTGCGAATACCATGCCAAGATCGCCGTGACGGACGATCTGAGCGCCATCCGCGGTTTCCCCCACGCCATCGCGCTCCCCGCGCCGTCGCTCTATGGCCAGTTCAAGAACCTCAAATCCATCAGCCCCGTCCTGGACGCGCTCAAAGCCCTCGGGTTTGACGACGTGTTCGAGGTGGCGCGCGGCGCGGACATCGTCAGCCGGGCGATTCATGAAAAGCTGCGGGAGCCCGGGCTGCCCAAGCCCCTCATTTCCTCCGCCTGCCCGGCCGTGGTGCGCCTGATCCAGGTCCGTTTTCCCGATCTGATCCCGCATATCGTGGACGTTCGACAGCCCATGGAGGTCGCGGCCATGATCGCGCGGCAGGTATTCTGCCGAAAGACAGGCTGCGCGCCGGAGGATGTGGGCGTATTCTTCATTACGCCCTGCCCCGCCAAAATGACGGCCATACGCTCCCCCATCGGCCAGAAAAAATCTGCTGTGGACGGGGCCATTTCCATGATGGAGATTTACGCCCAGCTGATGCCGCATATCGACCGCGTGCTGACCCACCCGACGCCCACCTCCTCCACCTATTACGGCGTGCGCTGGGCGAACAGCTCCGGCGAAGCGAGCGCCGTCTGCCCGGAAAACTCCCTGTCCGTGGACGGCATCCACAATGTGCTGCGCGTATTGGAGGAAATCGAAAACAACAAACTGAACGATCTGGTGTTCTTTGAGGGCAACGCGTGCGCCGGCGGCTGTGTCGGCGGGCCGCTGAACTTTGAAAACAACTATGTGGCGAAAAACGCCATCCGCAAGCTGTCGCATCTGTGCCCGATGGAGCACCCGGTGGACAACGTGCCCGCCTCCATGATGACCAAGTATCCCCTTTATTTCGATACGCCGATCGAGCCCAACTCCGTGATGCAGCTGGACGACAACCTGATCGTGGCGATGCAGAAGATGGAAAAGATGAACGCCATTTTGGAAGGCTTGCCGGGGTACGACTGCGGCTCCTGCGGCTCGCCCACCTGCCGCACCTTCGCCGAAGACATCGTGCGCGGCAACTGCAGCGAAATGGACTGCATCCATAAGCTCAAGGATCAGCTCAAAATCATGGCCGAGCGCATGGTGGAGCTAGCCCAGACCAAGCGGGAATGACCTTCCCTTCCCTTTGTTCCCAGAAACATTTCATCATATATGAGGAGGAACCCGAAATGAAGAAACTGTTTGCCCTGCTGCTGGTGCTGTGCCTGCTGTGCGCTTCCGCTTTCGCCCTCGCGGACATCTCCATGAATAACCTGGGCTGGGAAGCGACGGATGACGAACACATGGTGGTGACCGATGAGATCCGTGAAAAAGTGGAAAAAGCCCTCAAGGGCTTCAAAGACGGCAAGGTGGAGCCCTTCCTGGTGCTGGCGACGCAGCATGCCTCCGCCACCGGCGCGGATACCGGCATGGACAGCGCTTCCAAGAGCAAGCTCGATGATTCCCTGGCCGATCTGCTCAAATCCATGGGCGCAGATCCCAAATCCGTTACCACAACCTACATCCACGGCGATGACTTGTGCGTGCTCTGCCGCGTCACCCCCAAGGGCAAAAACGTATCCATGTACTGGATCATGGCGTTCATCAGCTATGAAGGCGAACTGCTGCACACCGTGAAGCTGGAAACCGAATACGTCCGCTGATCGGCCGGCCTGCCCGGCATAAGCCCGCGTGCCCGCAAAGCGCGCGGGCTTTTCATGTACAAATCCGCCAAATATAAACAATAAAAATACAGCATTATTCAAGAATCGGCCTGGAAAAGGAAGACAAACCGTTCATTTTATGATAAAATAAAAATAGAGAAATAGCGCATAGGACCGCGCTGAAAAACGAACGCAATATCTTGGAGGAGGGAGACATGATATGAAACGAAGAATAGCCCTGTTCATGACGCTGCTGGTGCTCATCGCAATAGCGCCAAGCGCCATGGCCATCTTTGACCCGTCGGGCACCCCGTACGATCACCAGCACAGCTGGGAGCTGCTGAATATCGACTATACGGGCTGCACCTCGCCCGCTTACTATGTGTATGCTTGCAGCCTTTGCGGCCAGCAGAAGGTGGAGGAAAAGGCCGGCCCCGGGCATGATTACAAGCTGACCTTCACCCAGCCCGCCACCTGCACCGACAGCGGGTACGCAAGCTATACCTGCTCCCGCTGCGGCGACGTTACGCGCGAGGTGCTGCCTGCCCTGGGCCATGACTGGGGCGACTGGCAGACCGACGAACCCGCCACCTGCAACCAGAACGGCACCGAAAAGCGCGTGTGCAGGCGCTGCGGCGAAACCGTATACCGCTCCGTCTCCGGCGGCGAGCATGAATGGGGCGATTGGAAGGTTGAAATCCCCGGCGATTGCGTCACCATCGAGCTGCGTTACCGCAAGTGCAAACGCTGCGGCGAAACCAAATACCAAAACTGGGGCTACGGCGACCATAAATGGGGCGATTGGGTCGTGTTCCAGTCCCCCGACTGCACCCATACCGGCATCATGCGGCAGTATTGCCTGCTCGATTCCACCCACATGAACGAAGCCGAGATCCCCGTGGACCCCGATGCCCACGATTGGGGCGAATGGGAAGTGGAGATCCCCGCGACGGAAACCAGCGTGGGCTATGAAAGGCGCGTGTGCAAAATCAACCCCGAGCATGTCGAGCGGCGCGAGCTGGCCTATGTCGGCCCGACCCTCGCGCCTTTCATTCCCGAACCGGACCTCCTGATAACGGGAAACTATTCCGGCGGCCCCTTCCAGGAGGGCGATACCTTCTCCGTTGATTTGACCATATACAACCTGGGCAACGTGCCCCTGCAGCTGGATTCCTTTGAAGCCAGCGACCGCGATCACTCCGGCGATCCCCTCAAGGACCTGCCCAAGGAGCTGGAGGCCAACAGCTCCTTGACTGTCACCGTGACCGTCACCGTCACGGCGGACGATATCGCCGCCGCTGTCCCCGATCCCGAAACGGGTCTGTTCTCCATGGAACGTTTCTGGATCGTGCACTACAACTATATCGACGACACGGCCATCCAGAGCATAAGTGATTCCTGGCTGATCGCGCCTTATCTCATCATCCCGGACAACACGAAAGGCGGCGGCCTGAACGCCGCCCTGCGCATGACCGTTTCCGCGCCGGACCCCAACAACGCGTTCTATCTTAAGGACGACGTCGTCACCTTCGATGTTACCCTGACCAATGTGGGCAGCGTGGATTTGACGGACTGCCAGGTCCTCGTCCAGGACGGCGACGGGAACACCTATACGCTGGATTACGGCGCGCTCTCTCCCAGTGAATCCAAAACGATTGCCTGGTCCGTCGCAATCGGCGATGTTCACGTCGGCATGGGGCGCGACCTGATCGAATTCCGCGGCCATGGCTGGGTGCCCACGGAGGTCCTGAACGGGGACGCCGCCGTTTCCGGCCATACGGATGGCCTGGTCACCGCCGAGCCCCTCGAACGCGATCTCAAGGTCATGGAAGCCCCGCCTTCCCCGGAGGATTACGCCCTGTTCCTGGAGGTAACGCCGCTGACCGCGCAGGCGGCGTATAACCTGGACGATCCCTTCAATTACGAAGCCAAGGTCATCAATACTTCGTCCGATACGCTGTACGACGTGGTCATCAACATGACCTTTGACAGCGTGGGCGAGGAGAGCCACTATATCAGCGATCTCGCCCCGAGCGAAAGCGCGTCCTACGTCTTTTACAATCATGTCATCCAGGAAGATTTGGTATACGCCGCGGAGCATGGCGGCCAGGTCGGCCTGCATTGGGTCGCGGTCGGCCGCAGCGACGCGGGCGAACAGGTATTCAGCAACGAGTGCGTCGACTACATCGCCATCGATCCGTCCATAGAAGAGCAAAAGCCGGAAATCACGATCACCAGCATCACCGAAGGCTCCGGCGCGGGCAAGCAGGTGGGCGATTACGTGTCTGTGCATCTGACCGTGGAAAACACCGGCAACACGAAGTGGAAATTCACGGGCGTATGGATCGACGGCACGGGAGACGCTCATTACGATTTCAGCGACGAAGACAATTACACGTACAAAGAATTTGAGCCCGGCGAAAGCTTCGGCTTCGATATCGGCATCGAGATCCGCGATACGGACGCCGCGTCGGACGTGAAGGCTGTGATCCGTGATTTCACGGCGTACGCGGACTACGGGGAAATCGGTTCCAACACGGTCTCCTGCAATATCCCGCTGGACGATATTCCCATCCCGCCGCCCGTGGTCGCGCCCGGCGCGCCGGACCTTGTGCTGAACGTCGTCTGCCCGGACGCCGAGCCCTTCTTCTTTGACGGCGAGGGCAAGACCGGCGACGTCCACTACCAGGCCGTGGTCTGCAACGTCGGCGACGCGCCCTGCTATGTGACCGGCATCCGGATCACCACCGCGGCCGGCGCCCGCACCGAGCCCGTGGGCCCCTTCCTCCTCTATCCCGCCGAAGCCACGCCCGATCTGCCGCTCACCAACGATTTCAGCGAAACCGAAATCGATACGGACGGCAGGCTGCACATCACCTTCGCGGCGGAAGGCGAAGAGGACGGAAAAGCCTATGAATCGGGCCCCGTGGAGCTTTCGCACGAAGTATCCCAGGATCCGCCCCCGTGGATCCCGCCCACGGAAACCCAGCTGATCGTGGAAAAGCACGTGGTCAGCACGGAAACCACGTCCGAAGGCTATCTAAAGGACGACGTGGTGGATTACGAAATCTGGGTGTACAATGATTCCGATATCATCATCCCCTCCATTGATCTGGAAGACCCGCTCTTCGGCGGCACGGTGGGGACGATCTCGAACCTGGCTGCCCATGGCTGGTCCTGCATTACCTGCTCCTACACCGTGACCCAGACGGATGTGGACAATAAAAAGATCGAAAACACCGCCACCGCCCGCTGGACCGATCCCGAAACCGGCGTGGACAAGAGCGAAAGCAGCAACACCGTGATCGTGTTCACCACCGAGCCGAAGGAGGCCGGCGTATGGATCGATATCACGTTTGAGAAGGAGCCCGCCAACGGCAGCTTCTACGTCGAAGGAGAAACCTTCCCCATCCGTGTGGACTGGAAGAACACCTCCAAGGAAATGCTGTATCATGTTTACGCGTACGATGCGATGGCCGATTGGATGGGCTACGGTCTCCTGGTGGACGATGGGACCCTGGCGCCCGATGAAGCCGGAACCTTCACCTTCGATTATGTGGTGGACGATATTGATGTAGATATTTTCAATGCGGTATACGATGATGCGTCGATCTGGGGCTATGATCAGTACGACGTCATTTACATTGCATACGACATGGAAACCCGTCCCGCCGACAGGCCTGTGCCTGCTCCCGATACCAAAACCCCCGGCCTGAAGGTGGAGAAGAAGGAGACCAGCACGCCGGCCGACGGACGCGCCTACTACATCGAAGGCGAAACCATCACCTATGAAATCACCGTCACCAACACCGGCAACGTGGATCTTTCCAACGTGACCGTGGCCGATTCCCTCAGCGATACCTTCATGGGCGCGTTCGCCACCATCCCCATGCTGCATCCCAACGAAGCGCGCAAGTATCCGTACAACTACAAGGTCACCCAGCCGGATGTGGACGCCAAGAAGGTCGTCAACTACGCCATCGGCTATTACAGCTATGACACGCTGCTTGACGTGCCCGTGTTCTCCGAGCCCGTCGAAAGCCCCACCGGCCCCCAGAAGGGCCCGACCCCGACGCATCATGATCCCGACGGGCACATCGATACGCCCATCGTCAAGAGCGGCAAGGACGACGCCTGCGTGATGACGCTGGTCGCCAGGGGCGACGGCACCGCCGAATATGAGCTGCACCTGTGCGCCAAGCACGCCGCCATCTACGATAAGGCGCAGTCCCTTGGCAGCGCCGCCGCCTGGCAGCAGGCCGCCAACGAATGGAAAAACGCGCTGGAGGAAATCTATCAGCAGATCCTGCGCGCTTCCGCCGGCAGCGCCCGCACCGCCGTCATGGAGGAACGCGCCGTATTCTTCGCCTATGTGGACAGCATCAAGGCCGTCATGAACCAGCAGAACCCGCGCAGCGCCGTCCTCGCGGAGCAGACCGCCGCGGAAATGCTGATGCGCCAGTGTGCGGAGCTGTGCTACGTCGTCCATTACGCGCCTGAGGATCGGCCCGACAGCCTCTTCACCGGCAATTACAGGATCACCTGCTTCTCCGGCAGCTCGCCCAAGTGCGCCGAGTCCGAAGCGAAGCATGGGAGCGATCTTACGATCCGCCGGTTCCTCTGCGCGGACCATGCGAAGATCGACGCCGGCGCTCTCGCCCTCGTTCGCCAGGCGCGCACCCGCGCCTCTGCCGCCGAAGCGTTCAAGCGCGCGCGCCGCAGCTGGCAGGCTGAGCTGAACAATCTGGTCAGCGCTCAATATTCCGCCGCGCCCAAGGAGAACCGCAAGCTGATCTCCTCCTGCCGCCAGCTCTTTGATTCGCTGCTCGAAAAGCGCGAAGCGCTGTATTCGTTCATCTATGCCGACAGGCCCGAGGTCGTCCAGGAAGTGCTCACCCGCACAGTTCTGGAAGACATCATCCGCCGCTGCAAGTAACATCCCTGCTCCGGGGGCAGCCGCTCCGCAATGGGCGGCTGCCCCTTATTTTGATGAAAACACATTGGGCATTGACAATTCGCTTTTCCGCGCATATAATAAGCATGAATTGAACAGCAAGCAATCTTCAGGGCAGGGTGCAAGTCCCTACCGGCGGTACAGCCCGCGAGCCGAAAGGCTGATCCGGTCAGATTCCGGAGCCGACAGTATAGTCTGGATGGAAGAAGAATTTGCGATTTTCGTATGTCCTTCATCCTCCTGAAGATCGTTTCAGGAGGTATTCTTTTGTCTTTGTCTTTCCATGCGGGAACACGCGGGAAAAAAGGCGCGTTCCAGGCGGCCAAGCCCTATCTGTTCCTGCTGCCGATGCTCGTTTTCGCGGCCGGGTTCGTGTATTACCCGTTTTTGAAAACCTGCCTGCAAAGCGTGAGCATCGTCAACTTCCGCGGAGAGATTACGGGCTTCGCGGGCTTTGACAATTACCTTTACCTTTTCGGCCGAAGGCGGGAATTTGGCATCGCGCTTGAGAACACGTTCAAGCTGACGCTGATCAACGTGCCCGTTACGGTCGTCCTCACGCTGCTGCTTGGATACATTTGCTGCCGGCCGCACCCCTTCCACCGCGCGTATGAAACCATGTTCGCCCTGCCGATGGTGGTCAGCATGGCGGCGATCTCGCTGATCTTCAAGGTGCTGTTCAATCCGTCCGTGGGCTTCGTCAATTACGCGCTGGGCATCCAATCCGGCTGGTATGAGGACCGGCACACCGCGATGGGCGGCATTCTGATGCTGACGGTGTGGATGGGCGTCGGGTTCAATTTTCTCTTGTTCCTCTCCGCGTTCCGCGCGGTGCCCAAGGACGCGCTCGGCTGCGCGAAGCTGGATGGCGCCGGGCCCCTTCGGATCCTGCTTAAGATCCAGCTGCCGCTCATCTCCCCCACCATTCTCTACGTGGTCTGCACCAACCTGATCCTGGCCATGATGACCAGCGGCCCGATCCTGATCCTGACCCAGGGCGGCCCTTCGCGCTCCACCATGACGCTCATCTTTTTCATGTATACGTCCGGCTATAACTCCTCCAATTACAGCCTGGCCGCGTGCGTGAGCGTCGTCACCTTCCTGCTCACGTTCCTGTTTACCTTTCTCCTGTTCACGATGGAAAAAAGGAAGGTGCATTATCAATGAGCAAAGCCTTCCTCAAAAAGGTGTGGGAAACGGCGCTGGGCGTGCTGTGCCTGCTGCTTGGGTGCGTGCTCCTGTTCCCGCTGTTTTACGGGCTCATGGGCGCGTTCAAGACGCCCGCGGAATTTATCGCCTACCCGCCCACGGTGCTGCCCCAAAGCTTTGCCAACCTGCAAAACTTTGAAGCCGTATTTACGCAGGCGCCCATGCTCCGCTATTTCTGGAATACGCTGCTCGTCTCCACGCTGAGCGCGGGGGTGCGTATGATGCTTGCGCTGCTGGCCGCGTATGCGTTCGCGTTCTATGAATTCAAGGGCAAGCGCTTCCTGTTCTTCCTGATCCTGTCCACCATGATGCTGCCCGCGGATACCCTGGTCATCACCAATTACCAGACCGTTTCGCGCCTGGGGCTGTTGGACACGTATCTTGGCATCGCCGTGGTTTCCTTTGTCGGGGCCAGCCAGATGTTCATGCTGCGCCAGCAGTTCATGGCCTCGCCCGCGCCCATCCGGGACGCCGCGCTGATCGACGGCTGCGGGGACGTGCGCTTCATCGCCTTTATCCTGACGCCCATGAGTTCGTCCGTACTCGCGACGCTGTTCCTGCAGTCCTTCATCACCCAATGGAACGCCTACCTGTGGCCCCTGCTTGTGACCAACAAAACTGAAATGCGCACCGTGCAGATCGGCATCACGATGCTGACCACCCTGGAGGGCACGAATTACGAAACCGTGCTGGCCGGGGCCGCGGTGGTGGTGATCCCGGCGGCGCTCCTGTTCCTTGTCCTGCGAAAGAGCATCACCCGCACGGTCGGCGGCGGCGCGATCGTGGGCTGATTTCGTTCCCCGCGGCGAAAGCCGCCCGCATATTTTATCAAGGAGGTCCCCTTCCATGAAAAAACGCTTTTCCTTCCTGATCGCTCTAATGCTGCTCTGCGCTCTTTTTCCCGTTTCCCGCGCGGAAACCGTCAAGCTCACCTTCTGGCATTCCATGTCTGAGGGCGCGGGCACGCTGATCGACGGGTACGTGAAGCAGTTCAACGAAACCGTCGGAAAGAAGCAGGGCATCGAGGTGGAGGCCGTATTCCAGGGCCAGTACGCGGAAGCGGTATCCAAAATGAAAAATATCCTTTTCGGCAAGCAGTACGACGTGCTGCCCGACGTGATGCAATTGGACGCCACGGGCAAGGTACCCTATGCCGCGGCGGAAACCGCCTATCCCATCGGCGCGGCGCTCCAGGATCACCCGGACGCCGATCTGAGCGTGTTCCTTGCCCCGGCCATGGCGAATTGGCAGCTGGCCGGAGAGCAGCTTGGCCTGCCCTTCGCCACGTCCACCACCGTGCTGTATTACAACAAGACCGCCCTGGAGGCCGCCGGCTTTGACGCGCCGAAGACCCTGGACGATATCGGCGCGCTTTCTTCCCTCGCCGCGGACGGCGTCGCCGTGTACGCCTCCATTCCCAATACCCCCCTGCTCGCCAATTGGCTCGGCCAGCTCGGAAGCGATCTGGTGAACCGCCACAACGGCACCGAGGGCAGCGCGACCGAATTGGCCTGCGTGGAAAACGGCGCGCTGGCCTCGTTCCTGACCGCCTGGAAAAACCTGTACGCCACCGGCGCTTTGGTCAACCAGAACAGCTCCGGCGACGAGTTCGCCGCAGGCCGTCAGCTGCTGATGACCGAATCCACCTCAAAGGTCGCCTCCATCTTGAAAAAAATCGACGGCCGGTTTGAGCTGGGCATCGCGCCGTATCCGCAGGTGAGCGCGGATTCCGCCGCCGGGGCCACCGTATCCGGCAGCTGCCTGGTGATGTTCGATCATGGCGACGAAAGGAAAAACGCCGCCTGGACCTTCCTGCAATACCTGACCGGCGCCGAGATCCAGGCCGATTTCGCCGCCAAGACCGGGTATCTGCCCGCGAATAAGGGCGCGGCGGAAAGCGAAGTCTGGCAGGCTTTGATCCGGGAATACCCGCAGTATCAGGTGGGGCTCTCCCAGCTCGCCGTCACCCCCGATACCATGCGCTCCGTCACCGTGGGCCCCGCCGCCGATTTCTATTACGCCATCATCAACGATATTTCCGATATGCTGGATCAAAACCTTACAGCCGAGGAAACGGTGGAACTGATGGTCGGCGATCTGGGCGGCATGCTGGAGCAGTACGCGCTGGCAAATCCATAATCGGGCAGTCTAAGCCTGTTTCCCCGCCGCGCATGGCGGCGCTTCAATCCCGTTATGAGGGTATCTTGAACATCCTGACGATAGATGCTATAATGACAGAAAAAACGGAGGAAAGAAAAATGACCATCACCAAGAAACAGAACGGAAGCACCTTGGAAATCGCCCTGGAAGGGCGTCTGGACACCATGACCGCCCCCGACCTTGAAAAAGAACTGAAAGACAGCATGGACGGTGCGGAGGCCTTGATCCTGGACTTTGCCGATCTGGCCTACATTTCTTCCGCCGGGCTGCGGGTACTGCTCGCCGCCCATAAAGCCATGAGCCGGAAAGGCGGCATGAAGGTGATCAACGTCAACGAGATCGTAAGGGAAGTTTTCGATGTGACGGGCTTCGCCGACATCCTGACGATCGAATGAGGTGAAAAAAAATGAAAACAGATGTGATCGTCGTTTCCAGCCAGGGCGCTCAAATGGAAGCGGCGCTGGAGCAGGCGGAAAAGGTGGCGGCCTACAAGGGCCTGTCCGCCCGCAACGCCCTGCATTTGCGTCTGCTCACCGAAGAAATGATGGGGATGATGCGTTCCCTGACCGGTGAAACGGAAGGAAGCTTCTGGATCGAGGATCAGGAGAAGGAATACCGTCTGCATTTGCAGGTGCATACCCGGATGGACAGCGGCAAGCGGGAGCAGCTCCTTTCCGCTTCCAGCAGCGGCAAAAACGAATCCGCCAAGGGCCTGATGGGCAGGCTGCGGGATTTCTTTGACCGCGGCGCAGACGAGGATGTTGCCTCCTTCACAAGCCCGCTTTTTCTGGAAGGCGCGTACGACCATTCCTCCACGCCCACGCTGGATTGGGAATGGTCCATGATCCGTTATGAGGACGCGCTCTCCGCGCAAGTCAGGCGAAACGACAGCCGGGCGAAGGACGCCTGGGATGAACTGGAAAAATCCGTGGTGGCGCACGTGGCGGACGATGTAAAGGTCAGCATCCGCGGAAACGCGGTGGAAATGATCATCGTCAAAAAGCTGGCGTAAAAAACATGCCGGCCCATCGAAAAGCCGGAAAAGTGCAGAACAGAGATCATGATATCATAACAGGCGCAGCGCTCTGCTTTTTTGAAGGCAGGGCGCTTTCATTCTCTGAATGGGGAAACCCCCCTGTTCTCCCGCACCTTCTTTCGCTTAGGCCTCCTGTTTTCCTTGCTTCCCGGCCTTTTTAATGGTATAATCTTTAGGAAGAAAACACCGTGAATCAGTGCTCCTTCCCAGGACGGTTCCGCAGACGCGGGATGATCCGCAAATGATTCTATCTACTGTTCCATACAGCGAGGTGGTTTTACTTGGCAACAGCCATCCATGTCGAGATCGACGCGTTATTCCTTATCATACTGTTCGCCATCGCATACCAAAGCGTAAAGAACGTCAGCCAGCAAATGCGCCGCGTCCTTTTCCGCATGACGGTATACGGCATCATGATCAGCCTGGCTTTGGACATCGTCTGGAAGCTGATCGACGGCGTAGATCTCCCCGCCCTCATCCCGCTGAATAAACTGGTGAACGCCTTATTCCTGGCAGTCGGCATCGGGATCGGGTGCATATGGTATTTATACGTGCTGGAAACGCTGGGTTACAAGATTACAAAGAGGCTGGCCCTGCTTATTCTGGCCCCCAGTTTTTTCTTCACCGCGCTGAATCTGGTTTCCATAAAAACAGGCTGGATTTTCGGTGTGGCAGAGAATAACGTATATTACCGCGGGCCCTTTTTCTGGCTGCAAATGGCCGCGGCGCTGACGGCGCTGCTGGTGTCTTTTTTCCATATCGTTATCCGCCTCATCAGGAAAGACGACCGTACGCCCCGGCGTGAAGTGCGCAAGCTCCTGCGCTTTTACATCATTCCCGTGGTCGGTACCCTGGTGGCCTTGCCCTTCACCGGCATGCCGAGCACATGGACCTGCGGCGCGGCATCCATCATCCTGATTTATCTGGATTCACAGGATCACGAGATCGTCCGCGACACCCTGACGGGGCTTAACAACCGGAAAACGCTTGGGCAGGTATTCTCCGAATTTGTGAAACAGGAAACGCCGGGCGCGAAGCTCTACCTTTTCATGATGGACCTGGACGATTTCAAGAAAATCAACGATACCCTGGGCCATCCCATCGGCGACCAGGCGCTGACAGCGGCATCCAAGCTGTTTCTCAAAGCCGTGGACGGCAAGCGGGCGATGGTGGCGCGTATCGGAGGCGACGAATTCCTGATCATGGGCTTCTTCCGGGACGATCAGCAGGCGGATGCTTTCAGCAGCGGCATCCAGGAAAGCTTCAGGCTGTACAATGAAGAGCAGCGTCCGCCCTATCACCTCGCTGCCAGCATCGGATACTGCGCTTACAGCCAGGGGCGTACCCTGGATGAATTCATTGCAGAAGCCGACGAAAAGCTGTACCAAGTGAAAAATGAGAAAAAAGTTGGGCGTTAGCGCACCGGCCGCGGACGCGATCCATCAGGTTCCTTCAACAGAGTTTTCGTTTTGATCTGCGCAAGGAGGAGGAAAGCAAGCATGAAAAGCTTCCGTTTTGAGAGGGACTATCCCATTGCCAACACCACCGAGGGCAGGGTACACGGCTTTGAGCAGGACGGCGTGCTCTGCTTCCGCGGCATCCGCTATGCTGTGGCGAAACGCTTCCACGCGCCTAAGAAACCGCCCCGGCATGAGGATGTGTTCGACGCCACCAGCTTCGGCTTCGTTTGCCCGCTGCTGACCAAGGATCATCCGCAGGGCGAGCTGTACGTGCCCCACCGCTTTTGGCCTCAGGATGAGGACTGCCTGAACCTGAACATCTGGACCCCCGCCCTCGGCGGCAAGCGCCCGGTGCTGGTGTGGCTCCACGGCGGCGGCTTTTCTTTCGGCTCCGCCATCGAGCAGATCGTCATCGACGGATACAACATGGCGCGCCTGGGCGATGCTGTGGTGGTTTCCGTGAATCACCGGCTGAACATCCTGGGGTACTTTGACCTGTCCGATTTCGGAAAGGAATACGAAAACAGCGGAAATGCCGGCACCGCCGACCTGATTGCCGCTCTTCGCTGGATCAAAAACAATATCGCCTCCTTTGGCGGGGACCCGGAGAATGTGACGCTCTTTGGCCAGTCCGGCGGCGGCGGCAAGATCACCGCCCTGCTCCAATCCCCCGCGGCAGACGGGCTCTATGCCAAGGGCTTCAATATGAGCGGCGTGCTGGACAGGCTCACCGACGCCGTGGGCAGCGGCAGGGAGCTGGCCCGGGCCATGATGCGCGCCTTGAAGATCGACAGCGTGAAGGCGCTGGAAAAGGTACCCTACGCCGATCTGGCCGCGGCCTATAACCGTCTGGCCCCGCGGTTTCGCAAAGCGGGCAAATACGTCGGCTGCGCGCCGCATCCCAATCGTCATTACCTGGGGGACCCACTGGTGCATGGCTTCCGAAAGGAAACGTCGCAGATCCCTCTCCTTGTCGGCACGGTGTACGGCGAATTTGCCGCCTTCTCCCCCGGCCCCTACGACAAGCGCGCCATGACGGAAAAAGAACAGCGCCGGGTGGTGCTTGGGTACCTGGACGCCAAAGACGAAAAAAAGCTGGAAAAGCTGTTCAAAGAAGCGTATCCGGAGCGTCCGCTGCTGGACCTCCTGCGGCTGGATCTGCTTTTCCGCCTGCCGACGGTGCGGTATCTGGCCGCCCGCTCCGCCCTGAACCAAAAAACGTACGCGTACCTGTTCAACATGGATCAGCCGCTGTACGGCGGGCTGTGCCCCTGGCATTGCTCCGACATCCCTTATGTGTTCCACAACGCGGACATGATCGAATATCCCGGCGGCGTGCCTGAGGCCGAAAAACTGCAGGAAGAAATCTTCCGGGCCGTGATGGCCTTCGCCCGCACCGGCAGCCCCGAAAACGAGCTTCTGCCCGCCTGGCCGCCCTGCACCCCGGAGCAGGAGCATACCATGGTGCTGGACGCGCATCCCCGGTGCCTGGTAAATTATGATCATGCCCTGCTGGACGCCGCCGCCCTCTCCCTCGCGCCTGCCTTTCCCCGGATCATGGCCGATCTGTCCGGGCAGGTTCAGCGCTGAAATCCGCTCCGGGAAAGCATGAAGCAGATCAGATGAATGAATCGGGAGGAAAAGAAGCATGGATCAGAGCATTCTGGAATGGCTGCTGGAGGAAGGAACGCCGGAGGTAAGGCTGAGAACGCTGAAGGAATATGAAGGGCTTGCGGAGGACGAAGAAACCGTCATCGCATGCAAAAGCGCGCTGCTGCAAAGCAAAACCTACGAACGCGGGCTGAAAAAGCTCAGGGGGGACAAGCCCTGGGCCAAGTACGACGCCATCCTTGGCTTCGCCGAATGGGGCCTGACCCGCTCCGATATCGGGAAGGACATCGATCGGGAAGTATTCGCCCTGATCGAAAGCACAGGGTTTAAAATGCTGTGCGGCGAACCGCTTCTGCTCAGAAACCTGGTGAAGCTGGGTTACGATCAGGAAGAGATCGTGAAAAACGAGATCGATACCGTTCTCGGCTCGATCAAAGAAGACGGCGGCTTTGGGTGCATCAGCACGAACAAAAAAATCAACGATCCCCGGAAGCCGCATAAGAGCTGCGCGCGGCTGACGGTGGAGTATCTATTGCTGGCGGCTGAACTGCACGCAAAGGGCAACCGGCCGGCATGCGAAGACGCGCTTGTGCATTATTTCGCCAAGCGGAACATTTTCTACCGGACGGACGACAGGAAAACGCCTATGGTGGACGTGATGCTCGGCACCTTCTATCCGCCTGACCCGATCAAGATCGGCGCGCATCTGATCGTTTACGCTCTGCGGGTATTGGGCTGCGCGCCGGAATCGGAAGCCATGCAGGCCGGATACAGCGTGCTGAATCAGCACAGGCTGGAGAACGGAAGATACGTGCTGACGGCGTCCAAAAGCGTGCCGGCGTTCAAGGTTGGGAACGTCGGGGAAGAAAACAAGTGGATCACGCTTTACGCTTATTTGGCGCAAAGATGAAGACGGCATATGAACAGAGTGATTTTGCTGGAAGGTCTTCCGGGAACGGGAAAGACGACGAACTCCTATAAGCTTTTTGAACAGCTGGTGCGGAACGGCCGGAATGTCCGCTGGCTGCACGAGGTTTCGCAGCCGCATCCGACCCTGTTTTTTACGGAATCCTGCCTGACGAAGGAGGAATACCGGCTTTTTCGGGAAGCATATCCGGAAGCCGCCGAAATGCTGGACAGCATCGCCTCGCTCAGGGCGACCACCGTGGGGATCGATTATCTGACCGCGGCACGAAGGATGCCCGGGCAGGAAAACGCGGCGTGGTATCAGGCGCTTTTGCAATATGACGCCATGGGTTTTCCGTTGGAACGCTATGAACCGGCGGCGCTTGAAAAATGGGAAGCCTTCGTGAACGCCGCCTTGCGGGATGATACGATCTATCTATTGGACAGCAGTATTTTCCAGTATCAGATCTTTACGTATCTGCTCAGCGGGGCGGAATATCCAAGGCTGGCCGGATTTGTTCACAGCCTCATGAGCCTGCTGAAGCCCCTTCATCCCGCCCTGATTTATCTGTACCGGGAAAAGACGGAGGATTCGATCGCCTTTATGGAAGAGCAGCGCGGCCTGAAGGATCTGGAATCCGCCTGGGAGCGGGACAGGGAGCGGCCCTACTATCGGAACAAACAGCAGGATGTAACGGCGTTTTTCGATTTCCTGAAGGATTACGCGGAATGTGCGTCCAGGCTTTATGACGAAGCGGAATGTGAAAAACGGAAAATCGAGATCACCGTGCAGACGTGGGATGCTTACGAAGCGGAAATGCTCCGGTTCCTCGGGATCGCGCGTCAGGCTGCGCCTTCCTGTCAAGCGAAGGACGGAACGTATGCGAATGCCGCGCTTGGGGCTATTCTCTCCATTAAGGACGGTATCCTGACGGACCCGGAAGGGGCGCGCCGCAGGCTCTCTCCCAAATCACCGACAGAATTCTTCATCGAAGGCTTGCCTGAAACGCTTTGTTTTTGCGGCGATGAGAGCGTAAAGCTCTGCGGGCAGCAGATCATCCCGCAATGGTCTGAAACGGGAACCGTCTATACAAGAGAACCGAAGCAGGGAGAATAAAAATGAATGCAAGATTGTTAGGGCTGTTCAGCGGCTTTCCGACGCGTCATTTTACCGATGAAATCGCGCAGGCCCTGCGGAAAAATTTGCCCAAAAGGGAAAGCCTGGTTTTTATCAGCGCGCTTCCGGAGGAATACGCGCAGAATGACGATGACGGCGACGGCATGCACGCCATGTTCGCGGAGCGCGGCATGGGCTTTGCCCGGCATTGCGTGATCGACCGGCGGACGGGCGCCGGGGATGCGGCGAAGCTTTTGCGGGAAGCGGACTGCATCTTCCTGATGGGCGGGGAAGCAACCTGGCAGATGGCGCTGATCCGCGGCCTTAAGCTTATTCCGGCGCTTCGCGAAAGCCGCGCCGTGATCCTCGGCGTCAGCGCGGGCTCAATGAATATGGGCCGGCATGTGGCCGATGTCTGGGAATCGAAGGAGCTGTATGAAGGGCTCGGCCTGACAGACATCGTCATGAAAGGGCACTATACCGAAGACGCGTGGTTTCTTCCGGTGCTCCAGGAAATGTCCATGACGCATCCGGTGGTTGCGATGGAGGATGAGAGCGCGATCTTTATCCGAGAGGACGCCGTATGGCAGCTCGGCGTGATCCATTGGATCGACAGGGGCCGCGTCACAAGGCTCACCGATGAAATGCTGCGGAAAATTGGAAACCCCTCGTTCCTTGATCCAAATGGAGAATAAAGCATGATGAAGCTTGAAAAAATGGACGATTTCTTTGCCGCCCGGGTCGACGGCTACGATGCGCATATGAAGCGCGATATCGAAGGCGCGTCCGGCTTTTACGCTTATACCGCCTCCTTGCTGCCTTCGGCGGCAGGAAGCCGGGTGCTGGATCTTGGCTGCGGCACCGGCCTTGAATTGGAGGAATACTTTGCGCTGAATCCCAGCGCGTTTGTCACGGGGATCGATCTGTCCGAAGCGATGCTGAACGCGCTCAAAGCCAAATTCCCGGACAAAAAGCTGACGCTGATCCGGGCTTCCTATTTTGACGCGCCGCTTGGAAAAAGCCTGTACGACGCCGCCGTGTCCGTGGAATCGCTGCACCATTTTCCCGCGGAAATGAAATTGTCGCTGTACGAAAAACTGCATACGGCCTTAAGGGAAAAGGGCGCTTTCGTCCTGACGGATTATTTCGCGGAATCGGAAGAAATGGAGAAAGCATACTTTCAAAACCTGGAGGCGCTCAAAAAAGAGCAGGGGCTTGCGTTTGACGCGTTCTACCATTATGACACGCCGCTGCTGGTCAAGCATGAAATGGATCTGCTGCGCAAGGCGGGCTTTGGGGACGTAAGGATCATGAAGCAGTGGGGCATAAGCACGTACACCGTCCTTGCGGCGGCGTAAATCCATAGAGGTTTTGAACGTTATCAAACGATACGGCGGAAAGGGCGGCGCATGGATAGACTGTATTTTGAAATTCCGGGCATCGAAAGAAAAGCTGACGCCATCGCGTACATCCGTGAGTTTCAGGCATATCGATCCGATATCAACGGGACCGGCGGGCTTGACCGCTATACGGACGACTATGAAGGCTGGCTCGAAAAGCTGAAGCAGGATGAGACACGAGAACCGAACGAGGAGAAGGTTCCCGCCAGAACGTTCTTTCTTGTCCGCGAGGGGGACCAACGGATCATCGGGATGAGCAATATCCGTTTATGTCTGAATGAACGGTTAAGCCGCTACGGCGGCCATATCGGATACAGCATCCGGCCTACGGAAAGAGGGAAAGGATACAACAAGATCAATTTGTATCTGGGGCTTAAGGTCTGTGACGCGTACGGGATCGATCTGGTGTTCCTGGACGCCGATCTGAAGAATCCCGCATCCTGGAAAACGATGGAGGCGCTGGGCGGAATCAGGAAACGGGCATACGAGGATGTTGTGTATGCGCACTGCACCGTGGTCGATTATGATATCGACGTGAAAAAGGCGCTGGAAGAACACAAAGAATATGAAAGCATGATCTCCGCCCATTCATTCTTCTGATCTTGCGCAGCTGCCCCTGTCTTCTTCCGCGGCGGCGCGGGTATACCGGGCGTTGAACGCCATGTTGATTTCCCTGAGCTCCTTGCGTCCGTCAATGTATTCCTGATACATCTTGATCAGGCCGGGGCTGCAGCCGTCGCACAGGCCGTCGATGTTCCCGATGGACGCAGCGACGATCTGCTCCCGCTCTTCCCGGGTGGTATCGGCAATCAGAATGCTTTTCATCGCAATCTCCTTTGGCTCGTATCAAATGGTCCCAGGCAGGACCGGCACGGTCAGCGGGGCTTGCTGTCACCGCAGTTTTTTCATCGGCTTTCGACGCTCAGCAATCGAACGCCTTTTTCAAAGCCGCCGCGTTCCTCCCGTTTTCGCATCCGTTCCCGTTCAATCTCATCCCAGGAAACGCCCCGATGAAAGGCGATTCCACGGAGCACTTCAAGCACGTCCGCCATTTCTTCTATGCTGCGGCTGTCCAGATATTCCCGCACTTCTTCCAGCAGCTTCCGTTCAAGGGCTGCCTGTATTTCCTGCGCCGGCAAAAGGTCGGCGACAGGGCGTTTGCCGGAAGCGGCAATCACCTCCGGGATCTTATCGCGGACCAATTTATCGTACTGAATGGACGGCATGGCAATTCTCCTTTTTGATGAGGTCCCCGGCTTATATTCCCTTCGTGACGGATCATCCGCTCCGTCATGCCGGGCCGTCCGATGAAACGGTTTCCTTTTGCAGCGTCTCCCGAAGATACGCAGCGTAATCCTGCGGATGGTTGACAGAGAATTCTCCGTGATAATATCCCGGCAGCACCGATAGCGAACTGTTGGGCATTTGCTTATGCAAGCGCTCCGCCGACCGCCTGATGCCGGGGGTTTCTTTCCCACCGATGAACAAATGGACTTCCGCGCGGCAATGACGAAGGGCTTCCATGGACGTATAAGCGGTATTGGCCTTCATAAACGCGATCATATCCGATTTGGCGATCCGGCAGGTATCGCGGTAATAATCCTCAAACAATTCTTCCCGCATATGCAGGGATCGGAACTGGAGAATCGCGAATTGCCTGTTTCGGATCAGGCCATAGCTGCTGCCGAAGGCCGGAGCGATCAGGGCATGGGTGATTTTTGACGGGATCGCCATGGCGCTTTCCACAAAAGCGTAACGGCAGACGGACCGGCGCCGGGCCAAAATATCCAGCAGGATCTGCCCGCCCAGCGACAAGCCGCCCATGAACAGCACCTTTCCCCCAAAGTGTTCATCAATATAGGCGATGATTTCAGCGGCATTGTCTTCGATCGAAGTGAAGGGACGGTCGCTTCCCGCATGGCCATCCAGAATCGGCAGAACGACATGATACCATTCCTGCAGGATCTCCGCTTCTTCCCGATAATTCCACCAGGAAAGGCCGCCGCCGTGCAAAAGCAGGATGGTTTCCGGGCGGTCCCGTCCATATTCGATACACCGCATAGCGCGCCGTCCTCCTTGAAGGATCCAATCTGTATATCGCCGTCACATCTTCAGCCGTTCAAAGGTCTTGCGCATCTCTTCCTTTGCCCCTGCAAATTTGGGCCACGCGTCGATCCGGTCGTCTCGCTTCCGGGGGATCACATGGATATGGAAGTGGGGAACGGACTGCCCCGCGCTTTCGCCGCTGGCGTTCAGCAGGTTCACGCCGTCATATCCGCAGTTCTTCACCAGATGCAGCGAAACCTTCCTGACGGTTTCCATGACGGCGCCAAGCTCCTCCGGACCGCAATCCAGGATATTTTTGAAATGCTTTTTGGGGATCACCAGGATATGGCCGTCCACGTCCTTCGCGATATCCATAAACGCCAGCGTTTCCCCATCCTCATAGATTCTCATGCCCGTTATTTCGCCGGAAGCGATCTTGCAAAATACGCAATCACCCATATTCTTTCCTCGCAAATCCTTTTTCGCCGTCCGCAAATATTCTGTCCGAAATCTGGAAGACGTCTCTCCCCCGCTCACCATTCCCCGCCTGCCGTCTCCTTTTCGTATTCCGCCAGGAAATCCGCCAGGTACTGATGCCGCGCCTGCGCCATTTCCCGTCCGGCCCGCGTGTTCATCTCATCCTTCAAAAGGAGCAGCTTTTCATGGAAATGCCGGATCGACGCGTCCAGGCTCCTGCCGTGCTCGCCGCCATAGGCGAAGGTGCGGGCGATCCCCACCGCGCCGATCGCGTCCAGCCGGTCGGCGTCCTGCACGATCTTTCCTTCGATCGTCTCCGGGCGTTTCCCTCTGTTCCGGCTGAAGGATACGGCGTTGACCGCCGTGACGACCCGTTCGATCCGATCCGGCGGAACGCCGTTTTCCATTAGAAACGACCGCGCGTTGGCATTGTCCTTCGTATCGAACAGTTTATGATCGTCGGCGTCATGCATAAGGGCCGCGAGCGCGACGATTTCCCGATCGCATCCTGGCTCCAGGCTTGCAATCTCCAGCGCGTTCCGATAGACCCGCAGGGTATGCGCCGCGTCATGCCCGCCGGAATCATCATGAAAAAGCCGCTGCACGTAGGCAATCGCCGCTTCCACGGTGGTCATGATCCCGCCTCCCGATCATCCGCCGCCAGAAGCCTGTCCGCCTGCGCCTGCATGGATTCCGGCGGCATTTCCATGATCTCGATGGGCGTGCCGTCCGGGTCGTGGGTCCAGAACATCCAACATCGGGATTTGCCGCGCTGGATCTCCCGGTCGATGGGCCCGCCCGCCCGCTTCACCGCCGCATAGGACTTCTGAATATCCCTTGTCATCAGGCACAGGTGGCAAATGCCGATCACGTCCTGTCCGGCAAGGCTTTCCCGGACGCCGCCGGCAAACAATTCAAGGTACTGCCCGGCTGCAAGGAAGAGATACACCGTGCCAAGCGTCCCGTCCTCCCGATGCATGCGGAAGGCTTCTCTAAGGCCCAGCACCTTCGTATAAAACCGCACGCTGTCCGGCATGCTGCGCGTGCGAATGGCCGCGTGGCTCAGCCCCGCGACGATTTGAAAATCCTGATCCATTGCTTTTCTTTACCTTCCCATCTTGCCCATGATCCCGTCCGCCGTGACGCCGGGATGGGTGACATACAGCCGGGCGATCTGCTCCGCAAGCGCCTTGTCCATGCCGTACTTTTTCTCAATATCCTTTGGTCCTCCGCATTGGATGCAAGATGATTTTTTGCAGCCCCACAGAGAAAGCACCTGCCGATATTGTACCATATCCGGCCCTGCTTTTCCAGCCTTTCCTATGAAATCCTTGTTTACAGGAAATGTCCTATTATGCTATAATCACATCATCGGAAGCGAAAAAAGATCATCGCAGTCATATCGCCGCGAAAAATGCCGGCATCCGTTTTCGCGGTCAAGAAGGAGCGGAATACCATGGATCAATCTGTGCGAATCGGGCTTTACAGCGCGGGCCTGCACGCCTATTGGGATCAGTTTGAGGGGCTGAAGGAGCGCCTGCTGGGCTATAATGCATTCATCGCCGCGCGCCTCAGTCCGTACGGCGAAATCTGTAATTTCGGTCTTGTAGATACGGAAAGCGCCGGACGGGAGGCCGGGGCGTTCTTTAACGACCATCATGTGGACATCATCTTCGCGCACAGCGCGACCTATTTCACCAGCAGCTGCGTGCTGCCCATCCACCAGATCTGCAAAGCCCCGGCTGTGTGGCTGAATCTTCAGCCCGCAGCCCGGATGAATTACCCCGTCACCGATACCGGGGAGTGGCTGGCGCATTGTACCGGCTGCCCTGTTCCGGAGGCTGCCAACGCTTTTGAACGCGCCGGGATTGCTTTCCGGGCGGTCAACGGCCTGCTCGGGCTCGCTTCGACCCCGGCGCTTTCCAAAGCCAATGAAGACACAGGCAATATGCCGCAGGCCCGACGCGCCTGGGCGGAAATCGAACAGTGGGCGCAGGCCGCTCAGGTGAAGCATGCCCTCGCGCACGCCCGCTTCGGCTTTCTGGGCAACAATTACAGCGGCATGCTGGATCTGTACAGCGACTTTACCATGCTCCAATCGCAGCTCGGATTGCATGTTGAATTGCTGGAGATGTGCGATCTGGACAGCGAACTGAAAAGGGTGACGCCTGCGGAGGTCCGGGAAAAGCGCTGCGAGGTGGAGCGCTTTTTCACGATCAGCGGCGATTCGCCTTCCGACCCGATCGCCCGCAAGCCGACGGAAGAGCAGCTCGACTGGGCCTGTCGGGTGGCCGCGGCACAGGAACGTCTCGTCCGCGGCAAAAAGCTCGACGCCCTGTCTTACTATTACCACGGCGCGGATGGCAATGCCTATGAAAAGCTGCAAAGCGGCTTTATCGTCGGGCATTCGCTGCTCACGGCCAAGGGCGTTCCCTGCGCGGGCGAGGGCGATCTGAAGACCAACGTGGCGATGAAGATTGCCGATGTCCTGGGCAAGGGCGGGTCGTTCACGGAAATCGTCGCCATGGACTATGTGACGAATACGATGCTCCTGGGCCACGACGGTCCCTTCCATATTTCCATTGCCGACGGCAAGCCCATCCTGCGCGGCATGGGCGTATTCCACGGAAAGCGCGGATCGGGCGTCTCTGTGGAAGCCCATGCGATTTCCGGTCCCGTAACGACGCTTGGACTGACGCAGACCGGCAAGGGCAGGCTTCGCCTGATCGCCAGCGAAGGAACGGCGGTCAAACACCCCATCCTGACCATCGGCAACACGCAGACGCACGTTGATTTCGGCATGCCCCTGGACGATTACATGGACGCGTGGTTCCGCCAGGCGCCGACCCATCACTGCGCAATGAGCGTGGGCCATAACGCGCGCCTGTTTGAAAAGGTCGCCAATCTTTTGGATGTGGAATACGCGCGCGTAGGGAAATAGCCAAACGGATTCTGCAATACGGCGATCAAGCGTCAAAGCGCATTCGGAGGCAAAAAAAAAGGATGTTTCTGCGTTCATTTCCTATCGCGGCCGTTTGGTCGAGGCCTGTTCGCAGGCCATTGTCGGCAAAAAGCAGGAGATCGCTTTGATCGCCGTCTGTTATCTTTGCGGAGGTCATATCCTGCTTGAGGATGTGCCGGGAACAGGCAAGACCATGCTGTTCCGCGCGTTTGCCAGGGCATGCGGCTGAAGCTCGGTTATATGCAGCGGGAGGAGGAAATCATCGTCGCGCTGCGAAGCGATACAGAGGATATCATCGAAAAGACCCAGCCGGCCGTTTCCGCGGAACAAACGCTGAAGCTCCGCGGAATGATCGATCAGATCGAGATAAGCAAACCGGTGATGGGATACCTCATGGACATCATTGAAAAGACGCGAAACGACGTACGGTTCCAGATCGGCGCTTCGCCGCGCGGGACGATCGCTCTGATCTGCAAAAAATCAGTTAGCCCCCATTTTCGTCAATGTGGGATTTTGTCGCCAAATTGTTGCCACCCGGGCCTTTGGCCGCCCGGAAACCCTTATTACGCGGGGTTCAGACTGTTAGCCTCATTCCCACTCGCTCCTGGCAAAGCCATTCTAAGCGATTTTGTTAGGCTTTTTTAGCTCTCATTATCCACATTCGTCATATTCCATCCTTTGGGATGGGCTATCCGACTTTGTGTTGCCAAAGTGTTGCCACGCTTGACACCCTTAGTATATCAGAATATGATGCAAAAATCAAGCATATTCGTTTATTTTTGTGATGCAATTCGTTTATTTTTGTGATGCAAGTATCTTTCCTGCAAAAATCCTCATGGCTTTTTCAGCGTCGGCCTCCATGGCGTTTTGCGCTGCCAGGGCCAGGTCGTGGAAGAAGGTCACGTCTTCTTTTTCCAGCAGTTCTTTGACTGCGGTCACGCCCGCCTTGGACATATAGCTGTAATAGTTGATCTTGCGCAGGCCGTTTTGGATGCCGGTGCGGTAATCCTCGGGCGATACCCCGCTGCCGCCGTGCATCACCAGGGGCAAGCCGGTCTTTTCGGCGATGACCTTCACCCGTTCCAGATCCAGCACGGGCTTGGATTTGTAGATGCCATGGGCAGTGCCGAAGGAGGGGGCCAGGGCGTCGATGCCCGTTTCCTTGCAGAATACCACCGCCTGATCGGGATCAGTGTATACCGGACCGCTGCCAGCGGATGCGCCACCTTCCCGGGAGGCCAGCGCACCCAATTCCGCTTCCACGCCG
>JAFXZO010000103.1 GCA_017541205.1 Clostridia bacterium
ATCGAATGCAAGATCGTGGACCCGGAAACCGGCAAAGATCTGCCCGACAACGTGACCGGCGAGTTTGTCGCCCGAGGCTACAACATCATGAAGGGCTATTACAAAATGCCCCGCGCCACGCAGGAAGCCATCGACAAGGACGGCTGGCTCCATACCGGCGACCTAGCCTGCCGGACGCCCGAAGGCAACTACCGCATCACGGGGCGCCTGAAGGACATGATCATCCGCGGCGGCGAAAACATCTACCCCAAAGAGATCGAGGAATTCATCTATACCCATCCCAAGGTTTCCGACGTACAGGTGATCGGCGTGCCGGATGAGCAGTACGGCGAAGAAATCATGGCCGTGGTGATCCTCAAAGAAGGACAAACCATGACCGAGGACGAATTAAAACAATTTGTACGCGACCACATGGCCCGGCACAAGACCCCGCGCTATGTGCAGTTCGTGGATGCTTTCCCCACCAACGCGGCGGGCAAGATCCTGAAATACAAGATGCGCGAAAACGCGGTGGAGCTCTTGAAGCTGCAAAAGGCAAACAGCATCGAGACAGCGTAAGCGCATGAAAAATCGAAACAAAGGAGGATGGAGGTATGCCAGCATGAAACGATTCCTGACGATCCTGGCGGTTCTTCTTGTGCTGCTGCAGGGCGCTGCCGCCGCAAACGCGGAAGCTGCTCTTGCCCTTTCGCCGCAGACGACAAAGCTGACCGCCCACTTTGCCACCGTGGAGGAAGGGCGGCAGCTCATGCGCGGGCGCACCCTGTTCCACGCGCAGATCTCGGAAAGCACGCTGGATTTCTTTCTGCAAAGAAAGGGCGGAACGCTGGAGGATTATATCGAGTATTCGGCGAAACAGGTGATGGCGTTTACGCCCGAGGAGGAACAGCGGGTGAATGATACGCTGGCCTGGCTGCAGGACCAGTTGGAAAAGCATGGGCTGCAGCTTCCCGATCCGGGAGAGATCACCTTTGTCAAATCGACCTGCCAGGAAGTGCTCGGCGCCGCGGGGTATACCAGCGGGGGCACGATTTTCCTGGGCTGGTTTACGTACACGCCGGAATACTATACCGATGCGATGTTCCGGGAGCTTGTCGTCCATGAATTGTCCCACTGCCTGTCGCGCTTATACCCGGAGTATCAGCAGGCGCTGTATTCCCTGATCCATTTCACTTTGTTGGATCATGATATCGAGGTGCCGCAGGAAATCCTGGATCAGATCATCGCGAATCCGGATGTGGAGCATCACAACAGCTACGCCACATTCACCATCGGCGGCGAAAAGAAGGACTGCTATCTTGTGTTCCTGACGGACAGCGTTTTTACAAAACCCGGCGATACTTTCTTCGAGGGCATGTATTCCGGCGTCGTCCCGCTGGACGGCTCCAGGGTGTACCGGGTCGAGGAAGTGGACGATTTCTGGGATGTCGTCGGCCGGAACACAGATTATGTGGAGGATCCGGAGGAACTGATGGCGACGTGCCTCGCCTTCGCCATCACGCGTCTGGACGACGGATACGAAAGCTTTGCGAACCCTGAAATACTTGAAGGAATCATTGATTATCTGAGAAAATAACAAACCCGATTCTTTTTCTCAAAGGACGTCCCGACGTCCATAACACCTGGATCGCAAAGGCTGTATACTATTTCAGAAAGGAAGCATGAACCATGGAAATCAAAATGAACCTGACCGCCGCCCCCAAGGCCAAGCCCGACTGGAACAAGCTTGGCTTTGGCAAAATCTTCACGGATCACATGTTCGTGATGGACTGGAACAGCGAAAAGGGCTGGTACAACGCGCGGATCGAGCCCTTCGGCAATCTGAGCCTGCACCCCGCCGCCACGGTCTTCCATTACGGCGCGGAAATCTTCGAGGGCCTGAAGGCTTACCGCCGCCCGGACGGGGAAGTGCAATTGTTCCGCCCCTGGGAGAACATCAAGCGCCTGAACCGCTCCGCCGAGCGCCTTTCCCTGCCCCAGGTGGACGAAGCATTCACCCTGGACGCCCTCAAAAAGTTTGTGGCCCTGGAAAAGGACTGGGTGCCCTCCCTGCCCGGCACCAGCCTGTACCTGCGCCCCTTCCTGTTCGGCGATGACGAAACGCTGGGCGTGCACACCATCCATAACGCCAAGTTCCTCATCATCGCTTCCCCCGTGGGCGCGTACTACGCCGAGGGCCTGAATCCCGTCAAAATCATGATCGAAACCGAAGACGTGCGCGCCGTCCGCGGCGGCACGGGCTATACCAAGTGCGGCGGCAACTACGCGGCCTCCATGCGCGCGGGCGATAAAGCGGCCGCGGAAGGCTATTCCCAGGTGCTGTGGCTGGATGGCGTGGAGCGCAAGTATATTGAAGAGGTCGGCGCGATGAACGTCATGTTCCTCATCAATGACACCGTGGTTACCCCCAAGCTCACCGGCTCCATCCTGCCCGGCATCACCCGCATGAGCTGCATTGAGCTGCTCCGCGAAATGGGCTGGAAGGTGGAAGAGCGCCTGCTGTCCGTGGACGAATTGGAAAAGGCCATGCAGGACGGCACGCTCAAGGAAGCCTGGGGCTGCGGCACGGCGGCGGTCATCTCCCCCATCGGCGAGCTGCGCATCAACGGCGTTTCCTTCCAGGTGGCGGACGGCGGCATCGGCAAGCTGTCCCAGAAGCTCTATGATACCCTCACCTCCATCCAGTGGGGCATCGCGCCCGACACCCACGAATGGACCTGCAAGGTGTGATCCGATCCAAAAAGGCTTTCGCCCATTTCCCGCATTCGATGGGAAATGGGCGATTTTTCTGTTTATCTGCTGTCTGCCCAGCCTTCGCCGAAGATGTAGGCCACGATGGACGCGCCCATCATGACCAGCGCTCCGATCTGCTCCGCTTCCGTGCCGTCCCTGCCGAGGAACACCAGCAGCCCCGTCAGAAAACCCACGACCGCGGCCCAGAATTTGCGGGATGTCAATTTCCTGATCCAGTCTTCTTTCGTCATTTCATGCTTCCTTTCGTCCTGTCCTCACCGCTCGATCAGATAGTTGTTGATTCCGTCCTGGGCGGCCTTCAGTTTATCGATGCTGTTGCCGTTGATTTCGTGGGACAGGAGGGCCAGCACGCCCCGGCACTGCGCCTTCTGCCCGTCCTCCCAGGTGTTCAGGCGGTTGGTCAGCAGCAGCAGCTTTTTCGTATGATCCTCGATCAGCGCTTTATCGTTGGAAAGCTTCCTGTCCATCTCGTTCAGGCGCGGCTCCATCTTTTCCAATACCTTCCGGCTGATTTCCTCCGCTATTTCCGGCCCCCTCTGCCTTATCAGGCTGCGCTGATGCTGGCGGCGGAATACGTCGATCACCTTATCGCCGGCTACGATCAGCGCGCCAAGCCCCGCCAGCACGATCAGGAACGTCCAGATCATATCCGGCGTGATCCCCTCCAGCGTATGCATCTTCATCTCCCCTCCAGCATCCCTTGGATCGTTTCCGCCGCGTTTTTCATGGAAGCGCAGGCGTATTCGAGCATGAACCGGTTCACCGGAATGGTATCGCCGGCGGCGGTCTTCCTGCCGGTGTCCGGGCTCGGCGTTTGCTCCATTGCCGGCTCCGGCACATCCTCGTGCGTTCCGTACCCGTCCAGCGGCACCAGGAATTCGCTCATCATATACCCGATGATCCCGGTATATTCCACCTTGTCCCAGCCGTTGATACTGTCGTCCAGCACGGCGACCACCATATTGACCGGCGCCTTGCAGATTTCGTCCCTGTCCGTGTTCGGCTGCGGGCGGATGCGCACGGGCTGGCCGTTCGCGGCATACACGCGGGCATAGTATAAAACTTCGTCCTTCCCTTCCTGCCCGGGATAAGTGACGCCCTTCAGCTTCGCGTAATGGCTCCAATTCCCCAGGCTGTGATCCTCCTTGATCCCGCCCTCGACGCTGGTGCAGTGCATGATCGTGAACGGGTTGACGCTCATCACCACGCCCACGTGGTAAAAGTCCCGGCTGTCGCCGCTGTCCTTGTAGCTGTCCGGCAGGTCGTATCCGCTGTCATTCTTCTCCCGCACCTTGAACACGATGTCGCCCGGCTGCAATATGTTTTCCCCGGTGATCTTGTGCGGCCAGGGGTCTTGGATCGCGTTCCTTACGGCCCAGTTGCTTCCGTGCGTGCCCGTCCATTTTTCGCCCGCCAGGCGCAGCGCCCCGATGATGAGCCCGATGCAGTCGCACCCGCCGCCGCTTCCGTCCCCGCCCTTTTCATAGCGCGTCACGCGCGCCGCGTTTTTCTGTACGCATTCCAAGAATTTCTGAACAGAGATCATGTTGCCGCTCCTTTCGTTCTTTTCGTCCTCAATCGCACGTCACATAAAACGCTGCGAGCTGTTCTTCGGTCGCGTCGATAAATTTCGCGAAAGCGGCGTTTGCCGTGTCTGTAATGACCCACATGACCGTCATTGAATCGTACCCGGCCGGCACGGTGAATTCGTTGTCCGTCAGCGTCTCCAGCGGCCAACCGCTCGATGTTGCTCCGCTCCAGGTTTCCGTCGGCTTTCGCGAGGCGATGTACTGCCCGCCGCAGAGCTCGGAGGGAACGTCCTTCTTATACCACAGGACGAAGCACCCGAACACCGTCGCGGCAAGCTGTTTGACGTGCACCTTCGTGCAATTCTTCGGCAGCGGGGTCGGCACGCACCAGCCGATTTGCGTATAGCTGCCCGGCCTCGATCCATCGGCTTTCAGGGTGGCGTCCGCGCTCGTGCCCGTCGTCATCGCATAGTCGATCAGAAGTTTTGTTTCCGTCGTGTCAAGGGTCAGCCCGGCCATGACTTTTTCGTAATACGTCTTGCTTACATAGTACGAGGCGATCGTTGTAATATCGTTCGATGGGGACGACGGATATATCATGGTGTTGTTGTATTTGCCCAGCGCCGTCAGCGCAACGCCGCTGCACGTTACGCTGCATGTCGCGGAATACTGCCCGGATGTCAGCGTGATCGTGCACGTCCCGCACCCGACCACGGTCACCAGGCCGCTTTGCGATACTGTCGCCACGTTTGTATTGCTGGAGCTCCAGCTTGCCGCGTCCACGGTATCCAGCGGAAAGATCGAGGCCGTCAATTGATGCGTGCTCCCGATCTGGCTGCTGGTGATCGTGCTGGCGCTCAGCTCCACAGACGTCGTGTGCACCCCGGAAAAAGTCACGGTGTCCAGCTTGTTTTCCGAAAAATTCGCGTTCTTGATGACCATTGCTTTGCTCATTTTATCGCCTCCAGTTCAATTCGATAAATCCGCGCGTTGCGGTCGTGTACGTGATCCTGCCGATCGCTTCGGCGGCGTTGGCCGTGATCGCCAGGGCGCCGCTGCTCACCCCGACATAGTCCCCCAGCTGGTAGCTCGTAATGCCCACGCGTTCGCACGCCACAAGCCCCGAGGTCTGCACGACGTATTCATCCTTGCCCGCGTCCGTATAGATCACCACGCCCCGCGCCATGTCGTACGTCTCCGCTTTCGCCCATCCGATGCCGCTGGACGGCCTGCTGAGCTTGACGGCGTCGCCGACGCTCAGGTTGGCCCCATGCTGCCGGTTGTCCGTCGTGTCCACCGTGTTATAGTAGATGAATTCCGGCACGTTATACAGCGCTCCCGCCCTGCCGCCATGCCCGTATATCTTCACGTGCGGCGCGCTGTACGAATCCGCCACCCAATTGCTCACCCCGAAGGAATCGATGTGGCAGTTATCAAAATAGAATTCCGTTATATCGTCCGCGTTTTCGCTGTTCTCCAGATCGCCGATCGCTATGCTGCGCATGGAGCAGTTCACCATGCGGATCCGCGGATGGTTCTTCATGTCCGTCTGCGTATGGATGCCCACCGCGCCGTTGAAATAACAGTTTTCAAACAGCATGTTCGTTCCGCCCCGGCTCATGCCCGCGCCCCAGGTTTCAGGATAGGTATAGGCCATCGCGCCGTACGCTTCAAAAATGCAGTTCCTGACGGTCCGCTCCGCCGGCTTCACGTCCGGGGAATGGAAATCGTCGTGGACCGTATAGCGCAGATTGGCCGCTTTGACGGTCAGGTTTTCAAGGCCGCAGCTCCCCTGCAGGTTCAGCGTGCTCACAAGATTTCGGACGGTCTGGGAATACGTGTCGGTGCTCAGTTCCCCGCTTAGGATGATATCCGTATTGTTTCCGATCCCGACAAGCGTCATGCCGTTGTACAGCCGCGGCCCGACGAAGCCCGTCTGGGTATAGGCCGCCGCCTCGATTTCCGCCTGCGTGTAATCGTCCATCACGTCGTATGTCCCGGGGTAAATCTCGATCCTGTACGGGTGGATCACGTCGTCCGCTTTGGTGCCGATGGCGTCCAGCGCCGCCCGCAGCGTCGTATAATCGCCCGTGCCGTCCTTTTTGACCCGCACGACGGTCGGCCTGATCGGGATATCGCCCAGCAGGTATACTTCCAGCTTCATGCTGTCCCCGTTGGAAACGCCGGTCGCGCTCGCGCCGTAGCTGGCCGTGATTTCATCCGCGTCCTGCGTCAGCGTGTATGTCAGATAGGCGTTGTCCCCCCGTATGCCGTCGAATACGTCCGTGCCGTCCACGCTGTAGGTTACGACGCCGCCGTAATCCCACGGCTTCGCGCCGCGCTCCACGTGCAGCACGATCCTGTCCCCGGCCTTAAATCCGTGCTCCACCTTCATCTCCAGGGCCGCGCCCGCGTAGGTTTTCGCGTCCGATTGAAACAGGAGATAATCATAGCCCCGGAATTTCTTTGTTTCCATGCCGCCGCCCCGGAAACGCGCCAGCACGTTCCCGTAGCTGTCCGTGATGCCAAAGTCTGTCCCCGTTTCCTCGGTGTCCTGGATAAGCTTGTCCTGCTTTTCGGCAAGGCCGGCGTATACGCCCCCGCTTTTGACGGGATTGGCGCTCGATTCCGTCGGCGAATCATCAAAGGTCAGCGTGTCCTGCTTCCCGGCGAGGCTGGTGTAAATGCCGCCGCTTTTTACGGGATTGGCGCTCGACGCCGTCGGCGCATCGTCAAAGGTCAGCATGTCCTGTATCCCCGCGAACGCGGCGGCCAGCGCGGAGCTGTCAAATTCCTTGGTTTTGATATGCCCGCCCTCAAACCGCGCCAGCACGTTCCCGTTCGCGTCCGCGATATCCAGGTCCGCGTCCGTTTCCGAGGAATCCATGAGCTTGGGGGCGCAGTTCATTTCTTTCTTCAGTCCGAATATTTCCCCCGCGACGCCGCCGGCCACTTCCTTGCAGTTCTTCCCGCTGCCGCTGAACGTCAGCGTTCCGCCGCTGGCGATGTTCGCCGTGGCCTCGTACAGTCCGCCGTCCGCCACAAAATACGAGCCTTCCTCATGGGCGGCCGCCGCGGAAGAGGAGGGCTCGTTCTGCGCGACCGCCGCCTGCAGGTCGGAATAATCGGCCGGGATCGTGCCCAGCACGCGCGTTCCTTCCGCCGATATCGCCGAAACGGCCGTGCTTTTTTCGTTTGCCGCCGCCGAAGCGATGCTCTCCAGCGCGTCCGTTTTCTTCGCCGTGATTTCCGCCATCACGCTGTCGATCGCGCTCCTGGTCTGCGTATCCTTCAGGTTGTATTGCGTGCTGTTGTATGTCACTTTGGATATATCAGCCATATTTCCCGCCCCTTCTTACGTCCTGTGGTTGCGGATAATCAGGATGCCGCTGCCGCCGGGCATGGCCGCCTTGCCTTCGTACAGGCCGCCGCCGCCCCCGCCGCCGGTGTTCGCCTGGCCGGCGGTCGCGTTCTGGCTCGTGCTCGCGCCGTATCCGCCGCCGCCGCTGCCGCCGCTCGTCCTCGTTGTTCCAAGGCTGTTTCCGCCGCCGCCGCCCCCCGCGTAGACCGTGCCGCCCGATTCTCCAAATTCCTTGGTCGTCGTGCCCTGCCCTTGGTATAAGCTATTATACGTCCCGCTCATGGTGCCGTCGCCGCCGTTTGTGCCGCCGTTTCCCGCGTTGTATGTGGCGTTCGTGTCGCCTGTTTGCTTTAGGGTCCCGCCGCCGCCGCCGCTTCCGCCGTTCGCTCCGGCCCAGTTGATCCCGCTGCTTTGTCCGCCCTCCGCCGAAATCAGATTGCCCATCGAGGTCGTTCCGCCGGCGCCCGGCCTGCCCGGCGATTGGTCTTCCCCGCCTGCCGCCGTTCCCGCCGCGCCGCCTTCGCCGATCGTCACCGCGTAGGTGCGCCCCGAAACGAGCACCACGCTGCTCACCGTCTGCGTGTATCCTCCGGCCCCGCCGCCGCCTGCGGCGGCAATTATGGTATCCTCGCCGTCGCTGTGCACGTATTTGCCGCGCGATCCGCCGCTGCCGCCGCCCACCGCGAACAGGTCCACCGTCTGATGGCCCATGAAGGTCAGGCTTCCGCTGGTCAGCAGCTTTAAGCGCCAGTCGCCGTTATCATCGTCGATCAGGATATAATCCCCGGTATAGGCAAAGTCCACCAGCACCACCGGATCCTCTTCCTCGCCCTGTTCGCCGCTGCTTAAATTCCCCCAGCCCGTGGGAAAAGCGTTGATGATCATCCGTTATTCCTCCAATGCAATGATGTTCACGTCTATGGCCACGCTGGGCTTTGTTCCCAGCGCGCGGAAGGTCACGCTTCCGTCCGATTGCGCCACACAGCTGATCTGCGCCTTGGCGATTTCGCGCGCGTCGTTGCCGCCCGTATCCTCGCCGACGCCCACGATCAATTGATCGGCCGCATTGACGGCGGCGCACGCCTTGCTCGCCGTGTAGGGCGCCGCGGCGCCGATCCAGTCCGTGCTTTCGATGGTCAGGCTCGCGTGCTTTACCTTGCTCTTGCCCTGCGCCGTGGTCAGGGCCGTGTTCGCAAGCGCGGTCACTTGGGAAAGCGCCTCCTCCAGTTCCGTGCTCCAGCTGCCGCTTTCCATGGTGTCCATATAGGCATCCCATTCCTCCTCGGTGCCCTCGTAGCCGTTGAGCACGGCCAGCTCATACGCCCCCTCGCTGCCCAGCATCGCGCTGTTTATGTTCAGCGTTTCGTTTTCCACGCTGATATGCACGATCTTGCCGTAGGCCATCAGGATCTCCATCGCCTCCCGCGCCGCCTTCGCCGCGCTCTTCGCCTTTTCCGCCTCCGCGAGCGCTTCCATCAGCAGCGTTGGAAAGGTCCTTTCCACGGTCTCCGAGATCGGGGGCAAATCGCCCACGTCCATATAAAAGATTTCGCTGTTCCAGGCCACGGTGTTCGCTCCCAAAATCTCCACCCACGCCCGTATCCTGCCCGGGACCGCGGTCACGCTGGCCGGCAGCGTCGCAAGCCCTTCCTGGATGTTCAATACCTCCGGCGAATTGTCCGGCAGCATCATGCACAGCTGCGCCGTCTGGCTGTCCGATACCTGCGGCAGCACAAAGCGCATCTTTTCCGCTTTCTGGTCCGTTTCCATCCCGACGCTCACCGCCCCCGGCGTGGGCGTCCGTCCGGAAAATCTCATGGTTATCATGGTTTATCCTCCTTGCCTTTCTTCGCATTGGCCTCGCGTCGCAAGCCCGCAAGGGGTTTGCTCCTTTATGCGATGAAAAAGATATCGCATGGGTATCCGTTCTCGCCCTCGGCGCCTGTCCTCAGCCAGATGATCCCGTGCCCGCTGGGCTTGCTGGGCCCCACAGCGATCTGATAGGCCGTGCTCTCGCCCGTGCCGCCCGCCAGCGTGATCGCCATTCCCGCCGCGCGTCCGCTTTCCAGCGTCAGCGTTTTTGCGCTCATGTCCCCGTCGCCTTTCAGCAGCAGCGCCGGGCTCTCCGCCGTCCCGCCCAGCTTCAGATAGCTGTTCCCGTCGCCCTTCACGCGGAAGGTCCCCGCGTCCTGCCGCATCCCGTCGTTGTCGATTCGCAGGTAATCCGTTTTGATGCGCGCCGCCGTCCTGCCCGCGCTCCCGCCGCTCGGCATCCCGCCCTGCATCTGCGCCTTCACCGCGCCGCTCAATTGCTCCGTCCCGATCGCCCCGGCCTCGATGTTCCCGCCGTCCAGGTGTTTGAGCGCGTACCGCATCTGCTCCTCCAGCTGGTATACGTACTCCATCACCTGCTGCACGTCCGTGATCTTTCCCCGCGTCTGGATGTCCCCCAGCATCGCCATGCGCCCGTCCTCCTTTTCCTGGGTTTACGCTTCCATCACGTTTTTGTCTTACGCGGTACCGAATTGCTTCCGCTTTTGCCTGGTTTTGGGGTTCCCGTTGTTATACGGCGCCGTCCGGTATTCGTCGTTGATGTCCGTCCGCAGCGTCTTTTTTTCGCTGCTGGCAGGCAATTCCAGGGTGTGCCCGGCTTCGCTGTTCTTCTTCGTATTAGATCTGCCGGTGCTCTGGCCTGAGGATTTACCGCTCCCGCTCCCGCTCCCACTCTTTTGGTCCATCAGGCTCGCCAGGAATTTCTGCACTTCCAGATCGTAATTTTTCTGGTTCCAGTAGTTGTTCATTTCGCGGGTCGCTTCCGCGTCGTATACGTTCCAGTTGTAGTTGCGGTCGTTGTAGTAATCGCTCATGCTGTCGCGGTACTGCCCGTAATCGAAGGCCCGGTCGCTCTGCCAGTCGGAAACGGCGTCCCGGTACTGCCCGTAATTGAACGCCCGGTCCGCCTGGTAATCCGCCATCTGGTCCCGGTACTGGTTGTAGCCAAACGCCCGGTCCGCCTGCCAGTCCGCCATCTGGTCCCGGTACTGGCTGTAATTGAATGCCCGTTCGTTCTCCCAGTCGGAAACGCTGTCCCGGTACTGCCCGTATTCAAACGCCCTGTCGTCCTTCCAGTCCGATACCGCGTCCCGGTACCGCCCGTATTCAAACGCCCGGTCCGCCTGCCAGTCCGCTACGCTGTCCCGGTACCTATTGTAGTCGCGGCTGTCCATGTCCATGGTCAAAGACATGTTGCTTCGCATCTGGTCCCCTTCGTAGGAATAGCGGTCAAACGCGCGCTGCTCCAGCTCCGGGATCTTGTCGTTCAGCGCCTGCAAATACTGCTGATACGCCTGGTATCCCGCCGTCGTGCCCCAGCTGCTTCCATACCCGCCCGCCAGCGCCGCCGCCTGGCCCATCGTGTCCTGCATGGCCCGCTGCCCGTTCACCATGTATTGGTTCTTGTACTGCTGAAAAAGCGGGTCCTTGTTCACGTCGTATTGGAATTGCGGCCTGTTCATGATCTGGCTGTACAGCTCCGCGATCTGCCGGTCGTATTTCCCCTCGTACGCCCCCGGCCGGCTGCCCAGGATCCCGTTCAGGATGTTCTGCGCCTCCGTCACCGCCGCGCTCTGCCGGTATCCGTTCGGGTACATTTCGCTCCAGCTTTTCATTTTCTCCGGGCTCTGGTAGGATAGGCTGTTCTCCGGGCTTTGGTAGCTCAGTCCGCTTTCCCGCGCCTGGTATTCGCCCGGTTTGCCCGGGTATCCGTTCGGGTATTGCTCGCTGAAGCTTTTGGGCGCCGTGCTGTTGTCCAGCGCGTCCTTCACGTTCCCCTGCGCCGTGTCCTTCAGGCTCTTGGGCGTCCCGCTGTTCGTCAGGTTCTGGCTCGTGTTCGTCAGTCCCGTGTTGGTGATCTGCCCGTTTATGAATTGCCCCAGGTTCGGGCTGTTCGTTTTCGTGCTCGCCTTTTGCGCCAGGCTTTCATTCAGGGTGTTCGCCGCGTTCGCGTTCGCCAGCGCGGGCCATACGCCGGCCAATTGCTGCTGCGTCTGCGCCGATTGCAGCGCCGCCTGCTGCATGGCCGCCTGCTGCGCGGTCCTGTTCTGGTTCGTCTGCTGCCCCAGGATCGTTTGTTTATACAGATCGTTCGCCGCCAAGGTCTTTCCGCCCCCTTATCTTCCGTCGCTGCCCAGCGCCATTTCCCGCGCTATGCCGTACAGCCGCATCTCTCCGTGCCCCTCGAGCCTTATCTGCATATGCTCGCAGCGCCTGGGCACGATGGGCAAAAGGTAGGTTTTCACTTTGCCCTTGCCCTGGATCGTTCCTTTTCTTTGCCAGATCCCGTCCGAATCGTACTGGATCGATACCTGGCAGTCCGCCGTTTCGCCCAATTGCATCCTCAGCACAAAGCGGCTCAGGTATTTGTGGTCCGGGTAATCATAGCCCATGATCCCGCTCTCCGCGTACCAGGTCACGTCCTCGGGCTCCTTTTCTCCTTCCGTCCCGTCCAGCGCGTAGAGCTCGCCGTTTGCACTCAGCATGTACATTTCGCCGCCAAGCTCCGCAAACGCGATGGCCCGCGCGTCGTCCTGCCTGTGCCAGGTCCCGCGCTCCGTGTTCATCACGTACAGGCTCCAGGTCCCTGTTTCTTCCTGCGCGCTCAGGTAATACAGCCCGCCCGCCTGGCCCGCCGCGCCCTTTTTCAGTTTCCCTTCGCCCAGCGCCTTGCTCACCGTCTGCGGCAGGCTCTCAAAGAGCTGCACCCCGTGCCGCCCCAGGTAGAACACCGCCCCGTTGTAGGCAAGCAGCGTCCCTTCGCTGCCCTCCTGCACCCCGTCGCAGAAGGTCGTCTGCATCTGGTAGCTGGCCGGATAATCCCCGAAGATGCGGTGCACGCAGTCCTCCTTGAAAAACCACGGGTTTCCCCTGTGCACCACCGCGCCCGTGAACGGCCCGTCCGTGCCCACGTTCACGTAATAGCTGTCCATGCTCGTGCCGGCGTACCGGCTCCAATTCTTAAAATCGCCCAGGCCGCACGCATATATCCGGTTCACGAATTCCCCGTTTTCCTCCCCGTACCGGCAGCCCCACAGGCGGTTGTTGTTCTCGATGATAAAGTCCAGCGCCGGGGCCGTCCTGTCCGCCCGCACCCGTCCCCCGCTCTGGGTATAATTCCCGTCGATGATCCCGATCACCACGATATAATCCCTGTCCACGGCCTGCACCAGCATCGTTTCGTTCAGGCCCTCCAATTGCTCTTTCAGTGCGTCGTTCTCCCCGGAATAGCTGATCCCGCTCAGCGTCACCCCGTCGCCCACGCTCAGCCCGTATCCGATCCCGGCCGCCGCGATCCTCACATACACGCTCGAAACGCCCACCCAGCTGTTCTGCTGGCCGCCCCATTGATAAAGCGCGTGGGGCGACGCGCCCGTGTTCAGCCAATAGTCGCCGTCGTCCGGGCTTTCGGGCGCTTCCGCGCTCTCGGTCATGTCCGTCCTCGGGTAGTCCACCCCGTCCATGTCGCACAGCGTATAGTGCACGGTTTCGCCCCTGGGCGTCTCGTACAGCCTTTCCAGGCTCCCCGAATCCATGGGGTCCACCGTGTTGTAATACTTTTTGTCCGGCCAGATCACGATGTAGCTGCCCATGGACGCCATGCGCTTGGGCAGCATGTTTTCCTCCAGCGAAAGGTCGTTGATTGCCGTCGGTTCCCCGCCGTAATACAGCGTGCTCCCGTCGATCCACGCCAGCTTCCCCAGCGCCATGAGCCCAAGCGGCTGCTCCAATTCCTTAACGACGCCGCGCTTTTTCCGGCTCGACAATAGCGGCCACGGCTCCCCCGTCATGTTCCCCATGGCGGAAAACGTCCCGTCGTACGCCCGGGGCCGCCTGTCCAGCCCGCTAAACTGCTCCGTCCATATCCGCTGCGTGTTCACGCTGTCCAAAGGTGGGTATAGCATGCCCCTGTCTCCTTTTCGTTCCGTCCTGTCATTCAAAACCTATGGTGCACACATCTGGGTCTCGGCCTATGGTTCCTGTGATACCAGCGCTTGTATTGCCCCAGCGCGTTCGCGTAGAGCTTCGCGCTGTTGTTGTATTTGTCATACTCCAGGTTGGCCAAATCAATGTGCATTTCCAAATAAAACCTGTACACCTCGTCGTACGGCGCGGGCGCAAGCAGCGCCGTGTCCCCGTCCGTTTCCTGGGTGTAGGGGACAAACGCTTCCGGCGTCCTTTCATCCGGCTCATGGATCTTAAGCACCTCTTCAAACAATCGCTGGTCCAGCCTGGCCAGCCATTCGATTTTCCTCTCCCGTTCGATCTGGTTGGGTTTTAATTCGTCCACCAGAAAAATCGCCTGCTCAATGGTCATTGCCGCCTCCCATCCCCCGGGCGGGGCTGATGCGCTCCGCCCGGGACTGCCCGGTTCAGATCGTCATGGCGTATTCGCGCGTTCCGGCGTCCTTTGCCGCCTCCTGCTCCATGATCTTCTGCCTGTCCAGCATTTCCATGATCACTTCCCACAGGGGCATGGGCACTTCCACCAGCTGTTCCTTGGGCACGAAATACGTTTTGTTGTTGACGCCGACCTCCAGGGTGTTCTGCTCGCTCCTGCTGCGCTTGGGAATGAACACCTTGCGCATATCCTGCCAGGGGTCGTAAGGCTTTGCCGTTTCATGCTTCATTTTCGCGTTCCTCCATTCTTTTTCGACGCGCTTTTGTCACTCGTCCGCGTCCTCGTCCTCCGTGGAATAGAAGCTGCCGCATTCCACGCGGAGCAGCCGCTCCTCGTAGAGCACGCCGCCGCCGGTTTCAAAATACACGCCGATGGTGCCGAACTGGTTGAGCGGGCCGCCCGCTTCCTCCGGCGTTTTCACGATCACTTCCAGGCTGCCGCCGTCCACGTCGATCACGCCGAACGCGTTCCTGCCAAGGAAAATGCAGCCGTATACCGCAATGCCTTCCGCGCCGCCCTCGCCGGGATAGATCACCGTATTGTCGTCGCAGGTCACGCTTGCGTCTACGGTCAGCTGGCTGTCGGTATTGGCGGTCACCTTCACCTTTTGGGAGCCGATCAGTACATACCGGCCCTTCAGCGCATTGCTGGCCACGGTGCCGCCGTCAAAGGGAATGGTCGTCGCGGCGCTAAGGCCCGCGGACACCGCGTCGTGCGCGGGGGCGTTTACCGCCAGGTTGGTGGCGTCGCTGGCCAGGGGCTTGCCGCGGTACACCTTGGCGTTGTCGCTTTCGATGAAGCGCACGCCGTGGAGCTCGCCGATCTCGCCGTTGTAGATTTCCTCGGGATGCGCGTACTCATGGGCGTTGATCCACCCGTTTGTCTCCCTCAGATCGTACGTCACGCTGGGATGCACGATGGCCACATATTTGCCGTTGATCTTGGGGGCCTTGTGCTTTTTGAGCCAGGTCACGGCCCGGTTCACCATGGTCGGGGTCAGCACACAGCCGGAGGTCAATTGGCTGCGGCTGGTCACGGCGTCGCCGTTCGCCTTGTCGCAGTACATCACGTTGCTGCCGGACAAAGCCACGTTCCGGGCGATCTTGTCCTGGGTGTTGCCGCCGGCCGCGCCCATTTCCTCCGCCGCGTCCTGCGCCACGGGGTCCACCGCGTGCCGCTGCAGTCTGCGGCCCAGGGGCGTGTAAGCGCCGTATTCATACACGGTGGCCTGCACGGCGCTGTAGCCGAATTTCTGCCCGTCCGGGATCACGCCCTCCTGGAGCCTCGGCACGTCGCCAAAGGTGTTGGCTTTGCGCATTTCAACGGTCATGCCGTGATGCTCGGGCAAGGGGATGTTCTTGGCGAACTGGGCAAAGATGTGGTTGCTGCGGGCGTTCTCCAGCGCCTCGGTGTTGTACCAGGCCTTGATCTGGGGCTCCATGGTATTGCTGCTGTCAAACGCTTCCGCGCTGCCTGTGTTCGCGTTGGTATAGTTGCCGGTATTCGCCACGGGATAGCCGCCCTGCGCGCCGGCGTCGGGAGCCATCAGAATGCCATGCCATTCATTTTTCATGCTTTACTTCTCCTTTTTCAATGATCTTTGTCAGATGTTTTTCACAAAATCGATGGTCTCGCCATTGCGGATCCTGCGGCGGTATGCTTCCCGCGCCTGTTTATCCATGTTTTGGATGTCCAGGCTCATCTCGGCTGTTCCCGGCTTTTCCATCCCGTTTTCCACGGGCCTGCTCGCGCCTGAACGCACGCTCGAGGCGATTCTTTCCCCCGCCTCCCAGGCCGCCAAACGCATGCTCTGCAGGCGGATGGCGTCCCCATGCAGCGCGTAAAACGCGTCTCTCACCGTCATGCCGCTGCCCGGCGCCGTCATGCGTACGAACGCGGGGTTCCGCATTTCCCGGATCAGGTCAAAATCCGGAAAGGACCGTTTCAGCGCTTCCGCCTGCTGGGCCAGCCTCAGAAAATGCTGGCGAAGCGCCCATTCCCTGTAGGATTCGCTCTGGTTCGGCCGCGTCCGCGCGTCCTTGTCCGCGCTTGGGTCCTTTGTGCTGTTTCGGGCTTCTTCATTGCGCAGCCTTTCCAGGATCGCTTGAACGTCCATCGGCTCCAGGCCGTATTTTTTGCCCAGCGCGCTCGCCAGGGGCATCAGTTCCTCCGCCTGCTTCTTCCAATCCTGCTGGTTGCGGAACCGCTGCTGGATGGCCGCCTGGATGCGCTGCCCCACGGCGTCCTCGTATTCCTTGCGCCATTCGCCTTCGATCATCTGGCGGAAAGTCGGTTTCTCTGTCCCTTCTGCGCGCGATTCTGTTTTTTCCCGGTTTAGGCTGTCCTCCCGTTCGGCCTTGCCGGCCATGGCCTTTTCGTCCTGCGCAAACCGCTGCATATCCAATTTTTCCATCCTGTCTCCTCCTGGCCGTTCTTCGGCCGTTTTTTCTGCCCTTGGGTGGGCGATGCCTGAAAGAAAGCGCATTTTCCCCTGTTTGGAAGGCCCCCCAATCTTTCCCCTGCGCTTTCCGTCCTTATTCGGGCTGGCTCACGCTCCGCGCTCTTTCCCGAAAGCGCGCCATCTGCGGGGTTTCGGATACGTCCGAAAACCTCGCGATCCTGCGAAGGCTGATCGGGCCGCCCGGCGCCATGTCCCTCTCCGCCTGCGAAAGCACGGCCCGGGCCATCCTGTCCGCTGTGACAGGCTCGTACCGGGATGCCAGCGCGATCGCCATCTTCTGCCACACCGCCGTCATCTTGGCCATCATGCCGTTCCTGCGCACCTTTTCCAGCAATTCCTCCTTGCGGTTAAAATCCATCATGGAAAGAAGCACAGCGCCCTGATCCGCCAGGTTCGGGTTGAATACCCCGGCGCTGAGCAGCTGCAGGGCCAGCTCGTTCTGCGCCATCTTGCTGTACGCGTTCTGCTTCTGCGCGCTCATCTGAATGTCGAATATGGGCTTGCGCCATCCCGTGCTCCAGCCGCCGATCGGCTGGTTTGGCCGTAACACCAGGCCGCTGTTGTCATAGCGCACGTATTCATATTCCGCATCCGCTCCCAAAATACGGAAGGTGCGCGGAGCGTCGTAAAACTGCCTTATGCGCTCGATCACCTTTTCCAGGATCCTGGAATACGCCCGGTACGTGCCCTTGTTGGCATCCCGGCTGGTGCGGCCCACCGCCTCCATCTGCGCCGCGATGCCGCTGGCCGCCGTCACGCCGCTGGCGATCCCGTTGCTCACGTCCTGGTTGCCGCAGGTCTGCTTCAGTTCTTCGATCTTATCGTTCAAATGCTGCACATACATCTTGTCCAACGGGAAATACTGGATGGGCTTCATATCCACGTCTCCCAGGCCGCCTTCCACGTTCACCACCGGATTGCTGAAATCCATGAATTGGTCCAGGTTGATCGCCGAATCGTTTTTTCTGAAATACCTGGGGATCGCGCCGGCCCGCGCGTTCAGGCTGATAACGTGGTCCAGCAGGTCGATGTTTTCCTGCGTGCCTCTGCCCAGATCGATGTAGCCCCAGCCGGCGGGGCTCCCCTTCTGCGGAAACAGCGGGTCGAGCACGAACGGGTATTCCCCGTCCTCATACCATGCGCGGCCTTCCATGTTTGGGTCGTCCTCGCTGGCGTAGAGCACCTCCAGCCCGCAGTATTTGCAGTATTCCAGCGTTTGCCTTCCGCTGCGAAAGCTGTGGTAATACCAATCCACCACCAGCGCCTTGTCGCTTTTGCCCTGCAGATCCTCCGTCTGATACTGGGTCAGGGAAAAGTCCGTCTGCATGTTCACGCCGCGCAGCTGCGGGTACTGCTGCCGAAGGGCATCCTTGTCCTGGGCGGAGACCAGAAAGAGGTGCTTGCTTTTTTGAATGTCCTCGATCCCCGGCTCCCAGAACAGGTTCATCAGATCAATGCCGCAGATCGTCACGTCGCCCAGGCCGTTTAGCTTTTTGCTGTCCCAGTACACCGCGTAGGCCGCCGTGCCGTGCTTGTTCTTTTCCCAGGCCTGCTTTGCGTAGACCTCGTCGAATTTGTTCTGCTCCAATACCACCGGCAGGATGCTGGTCAGGCGCTTTGCCTCCCGCTCGTCGCTTCTTTCGCGCGGCAGGATCACCGGCTCCGGATACGCGTCCACCATGTCCGCGTGCTTGCCCATAATGACGTTCACCAGCCACTTGGTCGGCCGGATGGCCTCGTCCGTTCCGCCTGCCGCACGCATCCCGTCCCAGGCATGCCCGCGCCACCATTTTTCGTCCTCCTTCAGCCGCGCCTCCAGCCGCGCTTTTCCCGCCTTATACTTTTTCAGGATCTTGTTGGCCTCCATCAGCCTCTCCCGCGTCATGCGCTTTGGCAGCGGTGCGGCCGGCGGCGGCATCCCGCCCATCTGTCCCGGCATCCCGCCCGGCTGCCCCATGGTCGCTGTCCCGCGCTCCGGCCTCATCATATCCGGCGGCGGCATGCCTGTCCCGCCCTTCAATGCCCGCGCCGCCGCGTAGGGCACGCCCTCCCGCTGCTCGGTGCCGTTCGTTTCCGCGCCCTTGCGAAAGCTCTTTTCCATATGCGCCATCGCTTCTTCACGATTCATCTCTCATACCTCCCATTATTTTCTCCCTCTGTCATCCCTTCGGCTGCGCTCAGGGCCTCCCCCGTCCCTACCGTTTTCTTTTCCTGAATTGGTTCAGCGGGTCAAACATCGGCGCCGCTTCCGCCTTCGCCGCCCTGGGCTTGATCGGGTCCGTCATGCACAAGTACCGCCATTCGTCCGCCACGTGGTCCTCCATCTTGCTGTCCAGGTCCTCCGGGATGTGCTCGTCGTAGCACAGCATCGGGATCGTCCGGATAAACGCCTCGCAGGTTTTGAACACGTACATCATCGGGTATCCGTTTTCGTCGAAGGCCAGCCGGTAATGGCACTGCATCCAGCCGGGGATCCGCTCGTTGTTCCCCTTGTCGAAATAAACCCTGTGCTTTTGCGCCACGTCGTTGCGGCTGATCCCGTTTTCCTCCCCCGCCCAGATGCTCGGGTCCGCAACGCCCAATATTTTCTTGCCCGAAAGCCACGGGTGCTCCCGCTCCATCCGCGCGATCTCGGAAAATATCTTGTCGTCCACCCATTTGACGCCCTCGTTGGGGATATCGCTCCCGTCCCGGTCCTTCCGGCAGCCGTAGAGCTCCAGAATCCGGTAGAACACCCCGTCAAAGTCCACCGCCCACCAGGCGCAGGAGAAGGGCTTCGCGTAGCCCCAGTCAAAGGAGCGGTAAATGCGCCAGCCGCGCGGCGGCTCGAAGGGCTCGATCACGTGCGTCCATTTCTTGTCCAGGTAGTGTTCCGGATCGTCCCGGAATTCCTCAAAAAATTGCCCCTCGTATACGTCCCAGTTGCCGTACAGCCACGCGTCGCGCAGCTTGGGCGGCAGGGCCTTCAATTGCTCCAGGTAATCCGGCTGCTCCCGCATCAGCGCCTTGTTGTCCGTCACCAGCGCCTGGATGAACACGTATTCCTCCGGGTTCTCCCCCTCGCGGAAGCGCCGCTCCTTCAGGCGCTTGATGTATTGGTGTCCCGGCCCGCCCGGGTTGCAGGTCATGTACAGGCGCTTTGGAAAGCTGTTCGTGCCGCGCACGCAGGCCGCGATGCTCTTTAGCTGGTATTCGGTCATGTTCGTGGCCTCGTCGATAAAGATCGCGTCATATTCATGGCCCTGGATGTTCTTCAGGTCGTCGTCCCTCGCGCAGTACATGAATTTGATCGTGCTCTCCGCCATGGCGCCCGCCGCCTTCGGGAACGTGAACCTGTGCTCCGTCCCGTTGTAGTGCGCGATCCCGTTCAGCAGGTTTTTGAGCGGGTTGATATGGTTTTCCAATAGCTCCGGATAGCTCCTGCGCATGATGAGCACCCGGATGCCCGGGTATTTGAAGCACAGCAGCACCGCTTTCCATCGGACCGCCCAGCTTTTCCCGCCGCCCCTGGCCCCGCCGAATATCACGTATTTTTCCTTGGCATCCAAAAACTGTTTCTGCCGCTCGCTTGGCCGCTGCATTTTCAGCTTCCGCGTTTTTTTCTCCATTCGGCCTTATTCTCCCAAGCGCTCCACTTCGTCCTCCATCACCACGTTCAGCCTGTCCGCTTCCTTTTTCTCCGTCCTTTCCTGGGAAAGCTTTTTCAGCATCAGCCGGGTCGCGGTCTGGCGGTTGATCGCCTCCACCATGCGGGAAATGTTTTCCGCCTTTTCCGTTTCTCCGTCCATCACCTTGACCGCCTGCGCCAATACGATTTCCACCTCGTTCGACGCTTCCATCAGCCTGGAAAGCTTTCCCTTGTTTTTTCCTGTTTCCGCGTCCCTCCTGTCCCGCCGCTTTTTCTGCCAGCCGTCCTGCTTGCTCCATTTCCTGACCGTTTCTTCCGGAACGGCGATTTCCTCGGCCAGCGCCTTAAGGGTCATGCTCCCGGCAATGTACTTTTTTCCCGCTTCCTGCCTGTCCATCCGCTTTCACCTCCAGCGCCATCCTCCTTTCCCTTCGCGCCGGATGACAGCGCCTGCCTATTCCTCGTAGTTTTCCTGGATCGCACGGTACATTTCGCAATTCTCGTATTTGCCGCAGCAAAACACCTCGTATTGAATGTTTTTCGCCTTGGTGCTGTCAAAGTTCAGTTTGGCGCTGCTTTCCGGGATCACGCCTTCGCAGATCACGCTGTTTTTCGTATGCGCGAAAAAGAACGGGCATTTGGCGTCTCTGTCGTTCAGTTTCCCTTTCATTTCATGTGCCTTTCCTGGGTTTTCTTTTCCCCCGCGTCCGCCGCGCTGCTTTTTTCTGTGCATATATATTGGTTGAAATGCATCCCTTGCTCCCCTCCTTCGCTTGCATAGGCAAACATATGTTCTCTTTTTCGCTTGCATTATATCCGCATCCGCCGCTTCCGTAAAGCCCCCTTTTCTTTTCCCTTCCATATTCTTCCTGAATCGCACATGATCCGCCGCTCAATGTGCAATTTCGTACGCTGCGTTTTTTGCCTCCTGAAAATCGCGCCGTTTCTTTTCGTTTTTTCCGCGCATCCGAAATAGTCCCCTCCAAAATCAGAACACGTGTTTCTTTTTCATGGTTCCAATTTTGTGGAAATAAATCTCATTCCGTCGGCTGATTTCGTTTTTTCTGTCGAAAAAGTGCTGATTATGTCGAAAACAATTCTTATAGTAATCTTTTAGTTGATATTTTTATTCTTTTCGTTATAATAGTTTTTGAACCAACACTTCCGCGGCAAGAATCCTGCGGAATGGTCACGGCTCAAAAACGAAAGGAAGCGGGTGGAACAGTGAGCAGCATTCGGATCATCCTCGTGGATGACAATGACGAGTTACGCGCCTATATGTCCCAATATTTTCAAAAGCAGCAGGATATCTCGGTTGTCGGCGAGGCGGCCAACGGCCTGGATGCGCTGAAGCTCATCAAGGAAAAGCAGGCGGATGTTCTGCTCCTGGATATCATCATGCCCTCCCTGGACGGGTTCGGCGTGCTTGAACAATTGCAGCATCTTCCGCCGGAAAAGCGCCCCCACGTGATCGCGGTCACCGCCCTGGGCCGGGATGATTTCATCCGCCGCGCGGTGGATCTTGGCGTCATGTATTACATGATCAAGCCGGTGGATCTTCCGGTGCTCCTGGATCGGGTGCGGGAGGTGGTCCGCCAGCGTCCATCAAAGCCATCGGAAGGCAGGTCTGTCAGCGCTCCGGGCCTGAATCTGGATGATCGTTTGTCCAATCTCTTCCTCGGCATGGGCATTCCCGCCCATATCAAAGGGTATCAGTATCTGCGCGAAGCCATCAAGCTGGTCATTGCCACGCCGTCCATGATCGGCGGCATCACCAAGGAATTGTATCCCGCCATTGCTCACCGTTTCGGCACCACCTCCAGCAAGGTCGAGCGCGCGATCCGCCATGCCATCGAGGTCGCCTGGAGCCGGGGCCGGGTGGACACGCTGGACAAAGCCTTTGGCTGCGAGGTCGCCCAACCGGAAGAAAAGCCCACCAACGGCGAGTTCATCGCCCTGATCGCCGATAAGCTCTCCATGGATCACACAGCCTGATACTAAATCCCATCTAGAAGGTCTTTACTGTGAAACCAAGAAACAAAACCTGTAAAAAAGCGCAGAAACCCCCTTTTGAATGAAAAGAAACCCGTTATAGATCAGGCAGAAGCTTCCACTGTGGCAACGGACACTTCGTAGCCCAAAGATTTCAGCTTTTTCAGCAGGCTTTCTGCTTTACGTTCCTTGTTGAATTGGTTATAGTAATTACTTCCGAGGTCTTTGAAAACTTCACCGGTAGAAAGGATGTGGTAAATCGCAATCAAGAGGGAATGAGCAACTGCCATATACGCCTTTTTCGCTCCACGATGAACGCATATGCGGGAAAACTGCGCGCTGAAAAAGGAATCCTTCACCTTTACTGCCGCGTGCGCACAAGTGACCAAGGTTGTACGCAGCACCTTGTTTCCTTTTGTGGTCTTACAAGATTTACGTTTCTTGGCGCTTTCATTATCTCCGGGACATACACCCGCCCATTTGGAGATATGTTTTTCTGTTGGGAAACGGCTCATATCCGTTCCAATCACGGAAATGATTGCCTGAGCGCTTGAAGCACCGATTCCGGGTATATCTTCAACTGCCTTGCAAGCGGCCTTTTCATCCGGCTTCATGGAACTGTCAATTTCATCATCGAGATTCCGAATGTGCTGATTCAGTTCGTCCAGATGTGCAAGCAGTTCCTTCATCATACGCCTTTGAACCGGAGAAAGAATGCCGTTCAGATCGTCCAATATCTGTTCCCGCGTTCCTTTCAGATTATGAGCGATTTCTTTCTTGGCATACATTTCATCGTATACCTTTTCGTCTATCTTTTCTCCTTCGACGATCTTTGCAAGGATATTCCGGGCGCTCTTTCCGTCGATTTCCGAAACCGTCCCGGAAAGCTTGATATTTCCCCCTTCAAGCATCTTCTGCAATCGGTTCAGTTCTCGCCCTTTATCTTCCACAAGGCTTTTCCTGTACCGTACCAATTCCCGCAGTTCCCGCTGATCCCGCTTGGGAATGTAACTTGCTTTCAGCAACCCATGCTGAAGCAAGTCTGCGATCCATTCCGCATCCTTCACGTCTGTCTTCCGTCCAGGAACTGCTTTCATGTGCTGCGCGTTCACAACAATCGCTTTCATGTCCATCGCTTCCAGCACATTGTACAGTGGCTTCCAGTACGACCCCGTACTCTCCATGGCTACCATTTGACATCCGCCTTTTTGAAGCCATTCTCCACATTCCAACAGTTCCCGCGTCGTTGTTCCGAACTCCCTGATCTCTGTCTTTCTGCCACTCCGAAGACATACCACCAGTATCTTCTTGTGTACGTCCACACCACCGCATATGCCGTATAAGACTTCCATTATCTTTTCCTCCTCGTCTTTTATACGGCACGGCTCCCTCTTACAGTCATTTTACTGTGCGTCCTTTTGACCCTTCCGGCTCCTGGACAATCCGTGGTGCAACAAGGGAACCTCGTTTGTCAATTTAGCATTCGGGCTTTTCTCCCAAATCCTTTTTCGACCTTTGCCGTCCTTCTATTCTATCACTCCTCTCTCTTTCTCGCTACCATTGGTTTCATTTATCGTGGTGCCCTTTGGGGCATGGACATTTAGTATGAAATAAAAAAGCAGCCTTCATCGGCCGCACCAAAAAACGGTTCAAAGAAACGAAAACGCTTCTTTGAACCGTTGCTGATTCTTGATTGATGGATTATTTCCCGAACAGGCTCTTAAGCTTGGCCAGCAGGCCGCCCGCGTTCTTCGCCACGTCCGTCAGGTTCAGCTTGCCCTGCACCGCCTTGATAACGGCCTGCAAAATGTCTTTGTCCAGCTTGATGCCCAGCAAGTCGGAAACCACCTTTGCGGGGTTCTTTTTGAATTGCTCGATCAGGTTGTTATTGCCCGTCAGCTTGCTCACGATCTGCTCAACATACTTGGCAATGTTTTCGCTCATGCCCGTTTCCTCCTTTTATTGGGTTTCCCCTCTTTCCTGCCCATATTCTACCACTTTTTCCCCGTGCTTTTCAATGATTTTTTTCATCTTTTTATACTTTTTTCCGCTTCTGCCAGGCATATGCCGCCTTTTGTTCCTTCTTTACAATTTTACACTTTTCTCTCCCTTCCTCACATTGACAATCCTCCCACTTTGGATTATCATGGAATAGAATCAGGCGGAGTGTCGCCTGCAAGGGGGAACGCCTTATTTTTCCCCGATTTCAAAAGATCATGGATGTGGAGGCTCTGTTTATGCGCGTTGGGCAAAAGCTGTGGGCTGTGCTGATTCTTGTTTCCTGCTTTATGATGCTGTGTGCCGTGCAGGGCGCCTTGGCGGAAAACGGCCAGGTTTACGGCGTCGTCTGGGTCGAAAAGACGTCGGATGGCTTGTATGGAAACGGTGAATCGGGCTATGAAAACGCGAAAATCACCCTGGAGCGTCTGGATGAAAACGGGCAGCCCCAGGTCGCCATCAACACCACCTCGTCCCGCACCGGTGAGTTTGCCTTTCCCTCGCTTCCCGACGGGCAGTACCGCCTCCGGATCGAGGTCCCCTCAGATTATCGTTTCGCCCTCCACGGCCTGGACAGCGCGGCCCTTCCCGCCCAAGGCAACGTCAGCTATACCCCCTACTTCCAGGTGAACGCGGGCGATGTGCTGCATAAAAACATCGGCCTCCTTAAGACCTACGCTTCCGTCACGCTCGTCGCGTTTGAGGATTCCAACGAGAACGGCGGCCGCATGCAGGCGGAGCCCGCCGTGCGCGGTGTTTCCACCGAGCTGCTCTATGACTGGGACGGCCAAACCTACGTGATCGCTTCCGCCGTCACGGACCGCGACGGCGAAGCCCTGATCCGCGATCTGTCCCCGGGCAGCTATCGTCTGCGCGTCTATCTTCCCGAAAACAGCACGCCCGGCCCCATGGGCCAAAAGATGAACACCTTCTACAACTGCTTCGTTTCCGAAACAGAAACGACCGCCGTTACCCCGTATTTTTCCATCGCCACCAAGGAATCCGTGGGCATTGGCCTCGGTCTGGTCCGGTCCGGCGCGCTCACCGGCAAGATCTGGTACGACGCGAATTTCAACGGCCTGTGGGACGCGGATGAAAGCGGCCTGCCCGAAGCGGCCGTCACCCTCCGCTCCTCCGGCATGAGCGAGGGCCGAACGGCCAACGCGGATGAGAGCGGCGTGTATACCTTCAAGGGCTTACAGCCCGGCGAATACACCCTCACCTTTACCCTGCCCCAGGGCATGATCTTCACCTATCCCGGCGTTTCCATGATCAGCGATATTGCCAGTGAAAGCAGCCTGCGCATCTCCATCCAGGTGGATGTGACCGCCACCATGGGCACGGTCGGCGCGATGCCCGCCGCCGGGGCCACGGTTTTCCTCTATCAGGATGAAAACCTGAACGGCGCGTATGACGAAGGGGAAAGCCCTCTGGCCGGCGCTTCCGTTTCCGCTTCCCAGAACAGCGTCGTCGTGGAAAACGCCGTTTCCGGCGAGGACGGCCTTGCCGTCTTTGACGGGCTTCGCGGCGGCGAAACCCTCCTGACCGCCGAGCTTCCCTTCGGCTATATCTTCTATGCCGGCGGAGACGGCCTCTTCCAGACTCCCGACGCGCAGGATATCGCCGAAGCCACCGTGGTGCTGGACGGCACCCAGCCCGACGCGCGCTTTTCTTCCGGCGTCACGGTTCCCGCGTCGATCGACGGCATTTTCTTTGAGGATACCGCCAGCGTCGGCGTCTATCAGGAGGGCGGCGTCCTGCTCTCCGGCTTCGTCGTCCAGGCCGTTGATGAAAACGGCAGCGTCGCTCGTGAAACCGTCACCGATGCCAACGGCGCGTATTCCCTTTCTCCGCTGAGTCCCGGCACGTACGCCGTCCGTTTCCTGCTGGATGATGTCTATGTCGCTTCTCCCCAAATCAACGATGAAAGCGCTTATGGCAACCGCATCCGCGTGCAGAACCCGGAATACGGCGAGACGGAACGCATTGCCCTCGCTCCCGGCCAGCGTGTGTCCAATGTGAACGGCGGCGCGTTCAAGGCCGGCACCGTGGAAGGCCAGGTGCTGATCGATCCTTCCTACGAAACCGATCTCGTGGGCTTGAGCGGCGTCAAAGTGCTGCTGCTCAACGAAAGCGGCGTTCCCTATTCCAGCTATGCCTACGGCATCACCGATGAAAACGGTGATTTTCTGATCAAAGGCGTCCTGCCCGGCACCTATACCCTGGCTTATATGCTGCCGGACCGCGGCGTGTTCACCGATCCCTCCGTCACGGAAAAGAAATGGATCAGCGAAGCCTTCTCCACGGAAAGCGGCTCTGAAATCCATATGCCCGTGCTCTACGGCGTTTATACCTCCACCCTGTCCGGTACGATCCTGCATGATAACGTGGAGGACGCCGCTTCCTTTTCCGCCTTCGTCACCCTGATTGCGCATTCCAGCAACCAGGTCTTCCAGGTGCATGCCCAGCCGGACGGCCGCTACGCCTTCACCGGCCTTTCTCCCGATACCTACACCCTGCAGGTCACCCTGCCGGAGAACCTTGTCTTTGGCCAATTGGAAGGCGCGCCGGTCCAGGCCGTCGGCTCCAACAAAGCCACCGCGGAGATCACCTTCCGGATGGGCGACACGTGGGAAAACGCCGATATTCTGGCCTCCCTCCCCATTTCCATTTCCGGGCGGGTATTCAACGATGATAACCTGACCGGCGAAATGGAGGAGGACGAGTATGGCGCGGAAGGCCGCGTCCTCTCCGCGTACCTGAACGGCCAGGAAATGGCCCGCGCGGAATCCGACGCCCAGGGTCTCTTCTCCTTTGACCGCCTGATCCCCGGCTCTTACGAAGTGCGCATTGAAATGGAAGAGGCGGAACGCCTCGTCCAATATCCCGATCAAGCGCCGGTCGATGGGTATGTTTCCCTGCCCGTTTCCATGCTGCAGGACGGCTCCATCAGCATCGCCCTCATGCGCTATGCCTCCATTTCCGGCGCGGTCTGGAGCCTCGATGGCACAGTGTCCGGCGTCCAGGGTATCCCGGTCACCCTGCTGAACGACGACGGGGCCGCGCTGGAAACCGTGCTCACCGACGAAGCGGGCGAATATGTGTTCAGCGGCCTGCTGCCGGGCGGCTATGTGCTCAGCGCCGTCCTGCCCGACGGCTATCTCTTTGCCAGGCCGCAGGATACCGCGTCCCGCCAAAGCTATATCCAGGGCCTGCCGGACGGAACGCCCAGCGCCGTCTCCTTTTACCTCATCATGGGCGACGATATGTCCGGCATGGATATTGGCATGGGCGCCATGGGCACGATCGGGGACCGCGCATGGCTCGATGAAAACGGAAACGGCCTCCAGGACATCGGGGAGCCCGGCCTGCCCGGCGTGGAGATCCAGCTCTATCAGCACGGCGAGCTGATCGCCAGCGCCACCACCGACGTATACGGCCGCTATGCCATTTCCGAAATCTACCCCGGCGAATATGAAATGCGCTGCATCATCCCTGCCGAGGTCAAGGCCACCGTGCACGATCCTTCCTTCCCCTTGGTCAACAGCGTCCTTACCGATGAGGCCGATAAGATCCCCTTTGGCTCCGTCATCGTGCCCAGCGGCGGCCAAAACCTGCATTGCGATGTGGGCTTCCAGCTGCGAAAGAAGGGCGTTTATCCCGCTGTGATGGATACCATTCCGCTCAAGGACTGGCGTCCCTATTCCGAACGCTGATTTCATGAGGAGCTGTTCCCCATGCGCTTTCTTTCCGGCAAACTGCCCTCTTTCCTGAAAGCTGCGCGCCGTATTCCCACGGCGCGTTTCTTTTTCTTTTCCTGTTTTTTCCTCTGCGCGGGCTTATTTCTTTTTCAGGGTGCCGAATACTGCCTGTCTCTCCGCCGCGAGGCCGTTTCTGTTTCCGCCCAGCCCGCCGATGTCCGGCGTTTATCCCCGGCGGACAGCGCGGACGAACAAAGAATCGATATCAACAGCGCTTCGCTCGATGATCTCACCCGCGTTTCCGGTATCGGCCCGGTCATCGCCCGGAATATCCTTTCCTACCGGGATTCGCTCGGCGGCTTTCATTTCCTGGAAGAAGTATTGGACGTTTCCGGGGTCGGCCGGAAACGCTTTGAAGCCCTGCGGGAGCTGTTTTATTGCCCCGCTCCATGAAAGGAGGCGCTTTCCCATGGCGCTGAGGCGCTTCAAGGACGCCGCCCGCCGCGTGTATCAGCGCGGGCTTGATCTTCTGTATCCCCGCGGCGCGTGCTGCCTGATCTGCGGGCATCCCCGCCTGGCCAGCGCGCAGGACTGCTTGTGCGAGGCGTGCAGGGAAGCGCTCAAAGCGTATCGGGTGCCGCCCCAGGCGTGCGAGCGCTGCCTGTCCCCCGTCGAGAAAGGCAAGCCCTGCGCCTTTTGCCGCTCCGAGGCCATGCGCTCCATCGAGCGGGTCTTTTCTCCCTATGTCTACGGCAGCCCGGTGCGCAGCCTGATTCACGCGTTCAAGTTCACTGCCTGCGGCGAAGCCCTGCCCCTCCTGGTTTCCCCGATGCTGGACAGCCTTAAGATCAGGGATTTCGACTGCGTCACCCCCGTCCCCCTGCATCCCAAAAGGCTCAGGCAGCGCGGCTTTAACCAGGCCCTGCTTCTGGGCCAGTCCCTGTCCAAAGAAACGGGGATTCCGCTTGCGCCGCTTCTTCTCCGCACGCGCTATCGCCGCCCCCAGAGCCGCACGCCCCTGCGCAGCCGCGCCCGCAATGTGCAGGACGCGTTTTCCTGTCCTTCGTCCGCCAAGGGTCTGCGCGTCCTGCTGCTTGACGATGTCCGCACCTCCGGCGCTACCGCCGGAGCCTGTGCCAAGGCGCTCATGGCCGCCGGCGCGCAAAGCGTTTCCCTTCTTACCTGCTCCGTCGTATATCGCCGCCCCGCTCGCTGACAGGATCGGGAGTAACTAAATCTCCGGGAAGAAAACCGAAATTTTTCTCACAAAATAAAAAATCCCCTTGCGTAAGGTATTGCTTGTTACGCAGCGTCATGTTGTAAAATCCGCGGCGTAAGGAGGTAAAGCTATGTCAAAATTCACGACGGGGGAGCTTGCGAAGCTCTGCGGCGTCACGGTCCGGACCGTCCAGTATTATGATACCAGAGGCATCCTGGTTCCCAGCGAGCTTTCCGAAGGCGGGCGGCGGCTCTATTCGGAAGAGGATCTGAAGCGCATGAAGATCATCTGCTTCCTGCGGGAGCTGGATCTTCCCATCGACGCGATCGCGCAGCTCCTGAAGGAAGAGCAGCCGGAAAAGGTGATCTCTCTGCTGATTGAGCAGCAGGAAACCGTTCTGACGGATGAAATTGCGAAGAAACAGGAGAAGCTGGAAAAGCTCCGGGAACTGAAAAACGGGCTGAAAAACCGGGCGTCGTTCTCTCTCGAATCCATCGGTGACATAGCCGTGATTATGGAAGGCAAGAAAAAACTCAAAAAAATGCGCTGGACGATGCTCCTGACCGGGATCCCGATCACGGCGCTGCAATGGTTTTCCATCATTTTCTGGATCGTCAAGGGCATCTGGTGACCGTTCGTCGTCTGGGCGCTGGTGGCTGCTTCCTGGGGGATCCTGGTCAGCCGGTACTACTTCAAACATGTAAAATACATCTGTCCGGAATGCCACGAGGTGTTCAAACCGACGCTCAAAGAAGCCTTTTGGGCGAATCATACGCCTTCCGCCCGCAAGCTGACCTGCACCGCGTGCGGGCACAAGGGCTTCTGCGTTGAAATTTGGGGAGGCGACGAAAAATGACGGAATTTGAAAATATTGAAATCGGCAAAAGCAGCATCCCTTCGCTCGCGATCACGGTCGTTCTGATGATTGCGATCCCCGTTCTCTTCTTCCTCTGTTGGAGGCTGAAGCACAAAGAGCGGACGAAAATCAGCTGGCTCATTGCCGGCGCCGTCGGGTTCCTTGTATCCGCCCGGGTGCTGGAGCTGGGCGTCCACTACCTGTGCATCGTGGCGGACAACCCCGTTTCCAGGTTCATCAACGGGAGTACGGCGGCTTTCGTGCTTTACGGAACCGTGATGGCCGGCGTTTTCGAGGAATGCGGCAGGCATATCGTTCTCAAATACATCATGAAAAAGGGCCGCACCCGGGAAAACGCGGTGCTGTACGGCATCGGCCACGGCGGGATCGAGATATTGGCGATCCTTCTTCCGTCCATGATTTTGTATCTTGTCATTGCGATCCTGTTCTCCCAAGGCAATGTCGAAGACGCGCTGAACCAGCTGAAAATCACGGAGGCGACCGCCGCCTCCGCGCTCCCGTCCGTTCAGGCCGCCGCCGCGTTTGATTACGCCCTGATGGCGATGAACGTCGTTGAGCGGCTGCTGGCGATGCTGCTGCATATCGGGCTGACGGTCATTGTGTTTTACGGCGTAATCAACACAAAAAAGGGCTTCCTGCCGCTGGCCATTCTGCTGCATATGGCGATGGACGCGTTCCCTGCATTGTATCAGAGAGGCGCGGTCCCGCTGTGGTCGATCGAGGTCTGGGCCGCTTTGTGGACTGCCGTCGTTGTTTTCATTGCGGTCAGGCTGTACAAGAAAATGAAGGGATAGATCGGCCCGGCCGAGGAACGATAACCGTCGGTAAACCCTAAAAAGAAATAAAAAGCTTGAGGTTCCCTGCCATTTAGGATGCAGCCGGTTTTGATTGTGTTTTTTCCGGCGCTGCGCTTGGCGGGGAACCCATTTTGTCATTCGCTTATCTCTTGCCTTTCCGCGGTTTTTTGATTATAATATGCAGGAATGGATCATTCCCGAAAGGAAACGGTATGCGATTTACATTTTGCCCGCTTTTCAGCGGGAGCAGCGGAAACGCGCTTTTCATCGGCGCGGGAAACACCCGGATCCTCATTGACGCCGGCATGCCCGGCCGGTCGATCGAAAACGCCCTGCGCCAGATCGACGTTCTGCCCGAAACCCTCAACGGCATCGCCGTCACCCACGAGCATTCCGATCATGTCAAGGGCGTCGGCATCCTCAGCCGCAAATACCATATCCCCGTTTACGCCAACGAGCGCACCTGGAACGCCATGGCCCGCTCGATCGGCGAGGTGCACCCCGGCAACCGCCGCATTTTTGAGGATGACACAGATTTTTATATCGGCGATCTGGCGCTTCTTCCCTTCCCCATCCCGCACGACGCGGCGGACCCGGTCGCTTTCCGCGTCTGGTACGCTTCCCGCAGCGTCGCGTCGGCCACGGATATGGGCTTTGCCAGGAAAAGCGTGCTGAAGGCCCTCGCGGGGGTGGATGTGCTGCTCCTTGAAAGCAATCATGATCCGGATCTCCTCCGTCTCAATCCCCATTATTCCCTGTATCTCAAGCAGCGCATCCTGGGCAATCACGGCCATCTGTCCAATCAGGCCAGCGCCGAAGCCCTTTTGCAGCTCATGGATTCCGGGGTGCGGCACGTGATGCTGGGCCACCTGAGCGGCGAAAACAACACGCCCGAGCTCGCCCTGCAAACCCACGAAGAAATCCTGCGCCGCCAGGGCCTTGTCCTTGGCAGGGACGTTGATCTCGGCATCGCCTGGCGCGATCGGGTGAGCCGGAAATTTGAAATCGAATAAGGAGGTCTCCCTCATGAACCTGCGCGTGATCGGCTGCCATGGCCGCTATCCCATTGCCGGAGGCTGCTCCATCGGCTATGTCGTGGAGCATGAAGGCAAATCCCTGCTCATGGACTGCGGTTCCGGCGTCCTGGGCGCGCTTCTCAAGCTCTGCGATCCGTCTTCGCTGGAGGCTGTCCTTTTGTCCCATCTGCATTTTGACCATGCAAGCGATCTGCTCGTCCTGCGCTATTATCTGGAATATGTGAAGAAAACCCTCCCCCTTTATCTTCCCCCGGAGGATCATTCGCCCTTCCGCTCCCTCCTTGAATCCCCTGCCTTTGATCTTCGGCCTTTTCCCGAAAAGCTGAGCCTCATGGGCCTCTCCGTCACCACCCTGCCGGTGATCCATCCCGTGCCCACCCGCGCCATCCGTTTGACCGACGGGCAAAAGACCCTCGTCTATACCGGCGATACCAACGACTGCCCGGCGCTCCCCGCTTTTTCCCGCGATGCCGATGTGCTCCTGGCTGACGCCGCTTTTCTCTCTGGCGAATGGTCGGAAAAATTGCCGCACATGAGCGCCGCCGGGGCCGCCTCCCTCGCCGTGCAGGCCGGGGCGAAGCGCCTGTACCTTACCCATCTTCCCGCCGATCATGCCCCCGAGACCCTGGAAAAGGAAGCCCGGGCCATCTTCCCCGACGCCCGGGCCGCTTATCCCGGCATGGTGATCGCGCTGTGAAGGCGCGCCCGTTTCATCGCCAGCGCCCGCTGACCGTCCTCGCGGCAGCCTATGGCCTGGGCGTTTGGGCGGGCGTTTCTTTTGCTTGGCGTCCGCTGCTTCCGCTCGCGGGCCTGATGCTTTCCGCGCTGATGGTTCTGCTTTTCTTCCGTCAGAAAAAGTCCCGCCTTCCCGGCTTCCTGATCGCCGCCCTTTTCATCGGCATGCTCCTTGGCGGTGTTTCCGCGCATCCCGCCCTGCCCGGCGAAGGCCGATTCCATGTCACCGGCGTATTGAGCGCCGACGCCGTTTTGCGTCCGGACGGCAAAGCGGCGGGGTATCTGGAACGGGTGCGGCTGTCCTCCGATTCCGGCGAAACCGCCGTTTCCAAGCTGTACTGGACGTATTATCCCGACGCGGACGAGCCTTTCCTGCCCAAGGAAGGTGATCTCGTTTCCTTTGAAGGCCGCGTTTATCATCCCAAAGGCCAGGAAAACCCTTACGGCTTCGACTTCCGGATGTACCTGCTTCAAAAGGGAGTTCCGGCTGCTGTATCCGGCGCGTCGGACGCCCGGCGCCTTAGCCATCCCGGCCGCGGCCTGCGTTCCGTGCTCTATCGCCTCCGCCAGGCCCTCGCCGAAAAAACGAACCGGATCTTTGGCGAAGACGGCGCCCTGCCGCAGGCGCTTTTGCTCGGCGAGCGCGAAAGCCTGCCCGAAGAAACCGTCAAAGGCTTCCGGGATGCCGGCGCCGCGCATGTGCTCGCTGTGTCCGGCCTTCATGTCGGCTTGCTGGCCGCCGTCCTCATGATCGCGCTTCGCCGGTTCCTATCCCCCAAGGCGCGGTTTTGGGTCCTGTTTGGCTTCCTGCTTTGCTACTGCGCGCTGCTTGGCTTTCCCGCCCCGGTCACCCGCGCGTCCATCCTGCTGTTGATCGCCTCCTTCCGGCGCGTGGTTCGCCGCGCGGCGGATCCCCTTTCGGCTCTCAGCGCCGCCTTTCTGCTGATCCTGCTCGTTTGGCCTCTCGATCTGTTTTCCGTCAGCTTCCAGCTGTCCTTCTGCGCTGTCCTTGGCATCGTGATCCTGGGGCCGGAGGTGAAACGCCGCCTGTCCTTCGTTGCTTCTTCGTCCGTGCGGGACAGCGTCAGCACGACCGTTTCCGCCACGGCGGGCGTCGTCCTTCCTTCAATCCAGGTCTTCCATCGCTTTTCCTGGGTCGGCCTCATCATCAATCCGCTCCTTTGCGCGGTATTCGGCGTTCTTTTGCCCGTCTATGGGCTCATCCTGGTCCTTGGCTGCATCTCCCTGCCCCTGGGGCAATTCTTCGCCCAGTGGATCAATCCGGTCACCCGGGGTGTGATCGCATGCATCTCGTTTTTGGGCAATCTTCCCTTCGCGTCCGTCCGCGTGCCTTCCCTGCCCTGGTACGCGGCGGCGGCCTGGGCCGTCCTGTGCGTGCTCGCCACCCGCTATGTCCTTCTGCGCGGCAAAACGAAGGCCGTGCTTTCGCTGGCGCTTGCGCTCGCATCCGCCGCCATTTGGCATTTTTCCCGCTGTACGGATGTGCAGTATATCCAGTTTTCCATGGGCCAGGCGGACTGCGCCATGATCCTGGACGGCGCGGAAACCGTTCTCATCGACGCGGGCGAATACGGCGGCGATCCGGCCGATTATCTTCTCTCCACCGCCCGCCGCGCGGATCACCTCATCTTAACCCACCTGCATAAGGATCACTGCCTGGGGGTCTATCAATTGCTGGAGGAAGAGATCCCGATCGGCGAAGTCATTCTGCCGGAGGGCGCGGAGGAACAGCGGGCCGATGAATCCTGCCTTCAGTTGATGGCGGAGCTTCGTGCGCGCGGCATCCCCATCCGTACGTTTTCGGCAGGCGACGCGCTGTTCCTTTCCCGCGTGAGCCTCTATGCCGTATGGCCGCTTCCGGGCACGGTCCGTCCCGGCCGGGACGCCAACCGCTATTGTCTCTGCCTCTTATGCGATCTGGACGGCTTCACCCTCTTTTCCGCCAGCGATCTTCCAAGCGACTATGAGCTCTATGCCGCCAGAAACGCGGATATCCTGAAGGTCGCCCACCACGGCAGCAAGTCCAGCACGGGCGATGCGTTCCTCTCCGCCGTTTCTCCGAATTTTGCCCTGATTACCTCCAGTGGCAATTCCGCCGCCCTGCCGCATCCGGATACCCTTTCCCGCCTCGCGCAAAAGCATATCCCCGTCTGCCAAACCGGCCTCTCCGGCGCGCTCACCATCACTGTCCGGGATGGTCATGCCTCTCTCACGCCCTTCTTTGGGGAAATAAAGGTGCAGCATGAATCACAATGAATTTTTCTCATCGTTAAAAAGCGGTCAGCTCCATCCCTGTTATCTTTTTGAGGGCGAGGAGGAGTTCACCAAGGCCTCGGCCCTCAAAGCCATCCGGGAACACGTCGCGTCCGGCGATTTTGCCGCCATGAACGATACCCGCCTCGTCGATCCCGCGCCTGACGCGCTCATCGCCGCCGCGGAAACCCTGCCCTTTCTTTCCGATCGGCGGTTCATCGAGGTGCGGGACAGCGCCATGCTCCTTTCCGGCAAGGCCAAAGAGTATGATGAAGATATCGCCGTCCGCCGCCTGGACGAATATCTGGATCATTTGCCCGATACATCGGTGATCGTGTTTTACGTGCGCGGCAAGGCGGATGCCCGAAAAAAGCTGTATCAGTGCCTCAAAAAGAAAGCGCAGCTCGTTTCTTTCCAGCCGCTCGCCGATCAGGAGCTGACCCGCTGGATCGCCGCGACGCTGAAAAAGCAGGGCAAAAAAATAAGCGCTTCCGCCTGTCAGCAGCTTTGGTTCACCGTCGGCAAGGATATGACGCTGCTCTATCAGGAAATCGGCAAGCTGACCGCATACGCCGGCGACGCGGACACCGTCACCGAACGGGACATCGCGGCGATCTGCGTCCAATCGACGGAATACAAGGTCTTCGATATGCTGGATATCCTGCTTTCCGGCCAGGGCGGCAAGGCCATGCGCATGCAGGAAGCTCTCCTGCGCGACGGCGAAGAACGCCTCATGATCCTTTCCCTCCTTGGCAGGCAGTGCCGCCAGATGTGCTATGCAAAGGCCCTGGCCGCGGACGGCGCGCAGCCCTATGAAATCGCGAACAAAACCGGCGCGCCCTCTTTCGCCGTGCAAAAGCTCCTGAATGCCGCCCGCGCCTATTCCCTGTCCCAGCTCAAGCAGATCGCGCAGCTTTGTCTGGATACCGAATACCTCGTCAAAAGCGGCCAATTGAACGAAGCGGGCTCCCTGGAAGCAGTCACGCTTCAGATCCTTTCCATGCGGGAGGCAAACCGATATGGCTGATATCCTTTCTTTGCTCGAAAGCGCGGGCATCTCCGTTTCGCCCGCGTCCCTCCTGCAATTGGACGCGTATCTGTCCATGCTGCGGGATTGGAATCAGCGCATGGATCTGACCAGCGTGCCCGACGCGGAAATGGCCGAGCGCCATTTTCTGGATTCCCTTCTGCCGCTTGCCCGGACGCCGTTTTTCACGCCTTGCGCGCGTCTGATCGACGTGGGCACCGGCGCGGGCTTTCCGGGCCTGCCTATCGCGATCGTCCGGCCCGATCTGACGGTTGTGCTGCTCGAGGCGCAATCCAAGCGCTGCCAATTTTTGCAAGCCGTGATCGAGGCCCTGCGCATCCCAAACGCCCAGGTCTGTCCCTCCCGCGCTGAAATCGCGGGCAGGGAGGAGGCCCATCGCGAGCAGTACGATCTTGCCGTCGCCCGCGCCGTCGCGCCGCTGAACGTGCTTGCGGAATATCTGCTCCCCTTCGTCCGCGTCGGCGGCCGCGCCCTGTGCTGGAAAGGCCCCGCAGCTTCGGAGGAAAGGCTGGACGGCCAGGCCGCCGCGAATCGCCTCGGCGGGCAATTGGAGGACGCGCTTCCCATGGACGCGGGCGCGACCGGCCGCGTCGTGATCCCCCTGCGGAAAAATGAAAAAACCCTTCCCCAGTTTCCGCGCAAAAACGGCATTCCCGTCAAGCGCCCCTTAAAATGCGACAGGACTCCTTGAAACTTCGCGCGTTTTCCTGTCCTTTCCCGTCGAACGCTTCCCGCCGCCGTCAAGGCATGGCCGGCAGGAGGTTTTTTTGTTTTGCAGAATGTTCCGTATGAGAGCGCGGCGGGCTTTTGGAAAACCTTTTGGGGGAAAAGGCTGGCCAAAAGCCTTCCGCGCTCGTTTTCGTGAAGGAGGCTGCTTCCCATGAGCGTTTTGTACGAAGGCCAGTCCAATGCCTGCCGCCAGGCCTGCGCCCTGCCCATTGACAGGATATACCCCAATCCCCGCCAGCCCAGGAAGGGGTTTGACGAGCTCAAGCTCATGGAGCTTGCCTCCTCCATCCGCCAGCATGGGCTGCTCCAGCCCATCACCGTCCGGGCGGCGGGCGGCGGATATGAAATCGTGATGGGCGAACGCCGGTATCGGGCCTGCATGCTGCTGGGCTTTTCCCAGATCGACGCCTTTATTCTTTCCGCAAGCGAGGGGGAAAGCGGCCTGCTCGCCCTGATCGAAAACCTGCAGCGCGAAGATCTGCACTATTTTGAGGAAGCCGAGGCCTATGCGTCCATTCTGTCCCAGGGCGTCACCCAGGAAGCCCTGGCCCGCCGCCTGGGCAAAAGCGCTTCCGGCATCGCCAATAAGCTGCGTCTGATGAAGCTCTCCCCGGAGCTGAGGCAGTTTCTTCGGGAGGAAGGCTTATCCGAACGCCACGCCCGCGCGCTTCTGCCGCTTACGGACGCGGCGGCGCGCCTGCGCATCGCCCGCCAGGCCGCCCAGCAGCATCTGACCGTCCGGGAAACCGAAGCCCTCGTCCTCAAAGCGCAGCAGCGTCTTCCCACGTCGCCGCCCAAGCGCAAGGTCATCTCCCTCGTGCGCGATTCCCGCCTCTACATCAACGCCATTAAAAGCATCTGCAAGCAAATGCAGGATACGGGCCTCGACGCCCGCGTGGATACCGATGATAACGAATTATGGACAGAAATCCGCATCCGAATTCAGAAAACCTTTCGATAATTGTTAAAAGGTTCATGTCCTATTCACAATTTATTCATAACCTTTCTTTATAATATAAGCATGGACAGCAGATAGAGTCCACTACTCCTTTCAAAAAGGCGACCTGGTGGAGCAACAGGCCGCCTTTTTCATGTCTTTCTTTTTTGATTCTTCCGGCTTTGGTTTTTCAATACCCGATCACATCATCCCTTCACGCCGCCCGATGTCAGCCCCGCCACCAGATGCTTTTCAATGAACAGGAACAGGATCACCACCGGGATGGTGGCCAGCAGGGCGGAAGCGAACAGATAATGCCATTCGATCATATTGAATGATGAAAACTGGGTAATGCCCACCGTGATCGGCCGTTTGCCTGGCGTCGAAATGAGCACGGTGGAAATCGTGTATTCATTCCAGGAATTGATGAACACAAAAATCAGGGTGGTCACGATGCCGGGGGCTGCCATAGGCAAAAGCACCCTTATCAGCGACCCCACGATCGAACAGCCGTCGATGCAGGCCGCCTGCTCCATTTCGGAGGAAATCGAAACGAACGTGCCCCGCAGCAGCCAGATCGCGAACGCCTGGTTGAACGCCGCGTTGATCAGCATCAGGCCCACCACGGAATCGTTCAGGTTCAGGCCGATCATCAGCCGGGAAATGCCAACCAGCAGCACGACCGGCGCAAACATCTGGCTCATGATGACGAACCCCAGGAAGGCCTTTTTCCCCCGGAATTTCATGCGCGCCATGGCGTACGCCGCCGGTATGCCGCACAGCAGGCTGATGAGGGTCGCCCCGGCGGACAGGATCAGGCTGTTGCCCAGGTATTTGAGCACGTTCCTGCGCACGATATCCCCGTAATTGCTCCACATCCATTGAACGGGCAGCATGTTGAGGAAATACATATCGTTGGTCTCGGCCGCGGAACGCAGGCCTGTGATAAACATCACATAATACGGGTACAGGATCAGCACGCACAGCGAGATCACGAACGCGTATAGCGCCCCGCGGCCCAAGGCTTCGCTCAGCTTCGCGTTCAGGCTGACGACCGCGCCGCAGATGAGCATAAAGCCCGGGATCAGCAGCGCCCACAGCCACGCCGTGCAGGAAAAGTCCATGCTCCCCAACAGCTGCCTGATCTTGTCGCCGCCCTTGCCGCCGTAAAGCAGGCCGTCCGCTCCTTGCAGCTCCCTGGTGATGTCCGCTTCCCGGGCGCCGGAAAGCACGGTGCCGATCGTCCGGGTAAAGAACCGCGTGATCGTCATCGAAAACACCGGTACGAGCAGCAGCGCCAGGATCCCCGCCGCCACCGCGATTCCGTGGAGCCTGACGCCCTTTGTAAACGCCAGCGCCGCCGAAACGCACGCAAGGATCAGCAGGAGCAGCAGCAGCTTTCCCGCGGGCACGCCGCTTTGGATCAGCTGCCAGCCGCTGAAATGCCCCTTGGTGGAGGCGGTGAACGTTATCATGCTGGATTGCGTGCCGTCGCTCTTGTCGCGAAGCGTTACGTCCTCTTTCAGCTGCACATCGCCAAATTCTTCGTAATCCTTGATCGCTTCTTCCACTTCGGCTTTCACCGCGGTATACTTTTCATCCCCCTTGAACGTATTGGGGGATTTTTTCGTATACACGGCGGTGGCCGCTTCAAAGACCGGCAGGCAAAGGAGGATCACGGTCATCGCCAGCGCGCAAAGCGAAAGGATCCGGCCCGTCCGCTTGTTTTTTTCCAATCTGTCCGGCGAAAGCATCTTCATAGGTCTTCCTCCTTCCGCATGGACAGCATCATGTATGCCCCGGCCGCGATGCATAGGATCACGAACCCGATCACCGACATGGCGGTGGCGGGCCCCTTTTGCTGGTCATAGAACGCGCGCATATACAGCAGCGTCACCATCGTATCCGTTTTATTGGCCGGCGCGCCTTTGGTGATGGTATACACGATGGGGAAAGAATTGAAAACATAAATGATATTCAAAACGGTGCTGACCGTCAGGGACGGGCGGACCAGCGGCAGCGTAATATGCCTCAGCTTTTTCCAGAAGCCCGCGCCGTCCACCGTCGCGGCCTCGTAATACGCCGCGTCGATGGACTGCAGGCCCGAAAGCACGCAGAACGTCACGAACGGAATGGTCACGAAAATGCCGATCCCGCATTCCCAGGCAAATTCGATCTGATAGGTCAGGCGCCAGTTGACGGCGGTTTTGATGATGCCAAGGTTCAACAGCACGTTGTTCAGATTGCCGTATTCATATTTGATGATATAATTCCAAACGCTCGCCTGGATCACCAGGGAGGTTGCCCACGGAAAAATCACGATCGAGCGGACGATCTTCCGCCCGAAAAATTCCGTATTCAGCGCCATGGCCACGATGAAGCCCAGCACCGTCGAAAGGCCCACCACGCTGACGACCCAGATCGCCGTATTGCCCATCACCGTGCCAAAAGCCTTGTCCTGCACCGCGGCCACAAAATTATCCAGCCCCGTAAAGCCTCCGACCACGCCCGCGCGGCTGATCTCGCTGAACGCCAACCGGAATACGATTAAAATGGGAAACACCACAAAAACCGACATCAGCACGATGCTCGGCAGCAGCCATAGATACGGGATCCATTTTTTCCGCACCAGGATGGTGTTCATGGAAAGAACTCCCTTCGATTTATACGAATGCTCGGCCAAAGAACATTGCGTACGAATTTCATCAGAAAGAAAGCGGGGCCGGTTTGACCCGGCCCCGTCCAAGCGTTTGATTATTTGACCAGGGTCGCCTGCAGCTCATCCAGCAGCGTCTTCACATCGCCGCCGGTCAGCGCGTTCTGTTCCACGTTGATAACGCCCATCTTGATGGCGTCCCAGTTGTCCAGGGAGGTGGGATAGAACTGGCAGCTGTCCAGAACCTTCAGCCAGGCTTCAAAGGAGGGGTTCGCTTCCACCAGCGCGGCAACGGAGGAGTTGACGGCGGGCAGGAAGCCTTCCATGGAGACCCAGCCGACATAGTTTTCGGGCGCATAGAAGAAGGTCAGGAATTTGCCGATCGCTTCCTTGCGGGCGGCGTCTTCTTCGGCGGACAGGCTGTCGTCCTTGAACGCCATCACGCGGTCCATAACGCCGGTAGCGCCGGGGTTCGCGCCTTCGTTCACGGGCAGGGCGGCGGTGGCGAAGTTGATGCCTTCATAGCCCTTCTGCGCCAGGTAGTCAGGCAGCTGGTTCGGCGCGATCACCATGGCCAGCTTGCCCGCGCCGAACATATCCTGCAGGTCATAGCGGGTCTGGGTGGCGGGGTTGGGGTTGGTGTAGCCCTTGTTGTAGAGGCCGATCGCAAATTCGATGGCTTCCACGTTCTTTTCGCTGTTCACGGCGATGTTGCCGTCGGCGTCCACGAAGCCGCCGTCGTTGTTCCATACATAGTAGGAGAACGCGGCCTGGCCTTCGTCCGTGGTCATATCAATGCCCCAGGGATACACTTCGCCGCCGTAGAAATCGATGATCGCCTGGCAGGCGTCTTCGAGCTCCGCCCAGGTGGCGGGCACTTTTTCCACGCCCGCTTCTTTGAGCAGGTCGATGTTGTAATACAGCGCGCGGGCGGAAGCCAGATCCGGCACGGCCCAAACGGTATCGTCGATCACGGACTGGGCGATGAAGGAGGGGAAGAAATCATTGAACAGTTCTTCCGAGCAATATTCCTTCACGGGCAGCAGCAGGCCTTCCGCGGCGTAGTTGGCGAACACGTCGATGTTGAGAATGTCGGGCGCCTTGTTGTTGGAAATGCGGGTGGACACTTCGGTGTACACGTCGTTCCAGCTCACCACGTCCAGATTCAGCTTGATGCCGGGGTTTTCCGCTTCAAATTTGGCCACGAAGTTGGTGCCGTCCATCCCCGTGCCCAGGAACCAATCTTCCGTCTTGGGGCCATACTGGCAAATGATGACGTCCAGGGTGATGGTGTCTTCCGCGCTCACAAACGCCGCGCAGGACAGCGCCATCATCACAACCAGCAGCATAGCAACGATTTTCCTCATGGTATTCCCTCCATTTATATTTTTTTCGCCGCTCATCCGCGGCGATGAGGAGCATAGTCAGCGCCCGGGCCCAACGCGCTTCCAATACAAAAACGTTTTCCTTTTTCCTATCAGGTATAGTCTACCGCTTTCCCCTGCGCTTGTCAAGGAAAAAAACCTCCCAGTTCCGGCTGGATCCGGATCATCCGTTTTCTTCTCCCGGCCATAACAGCACGGCCAGGACGATGTACCGAAAGAAGCCCGCGATTTCCGGCCCCATGCTCAACCAATCGAGCGGAGACAGCAATTCTTCCGCCAGGGAAAGCAGCGCCGTCAACACGGTCAAATACGCCGCGGGCTTTCGCCAGTCCCGTTCCTCGCGTTTGCGTTCCATCACGTCTGCGCCTTGCTTGAGCGCCAGGCGCAGAAAAATGTAAAATACGCCTGTCACGCCCGTGAGCGCCGTGGAAAGAAGCATCCTGAGCGGATCGCCCGCATAGTCCCGCGTCCACTCCTCCAGCATGCCTTCGGGCAAGCTGTTTTTGGCAGATGCGGCCGCGATCATCAGCACCGTCAGCCCGAAAAAAACCGTCAGCATCACGACTGCCATCCCCATGCTGTAAACGGACAGATGCCGCATGGTCCTGCTTTCCTTTTTTAGGTACAGCCGCACGGTCTCCGCCGTCACGAACCCTTCGATCATCGTATACACGAGAAAGGAAAGGGGAGGAGCGCCCGAGATCGCCCGCACGCCGAACGCCGCGGCGAATTGGCAGACCGTCAGCGCGACGAACAGCAGCATCCGTTTGCTGCCCAGCCGTTCCCTGACCGCCTGCGCTCCCACCGCGCGCATGCCCGATTTCTTCGTCATTTTCTGTCTCCGTCCGTCAGAATACCGTATCCAGGAAGCGTTTGAGGGCCGCCTGGCCTTCCTCGTCCTGTTTATACACCCCCGCGTCGCACAGCACCTGGTAGCACGCTTCGGCCACGGCGGCGTGCAGCGCTTCTTCCGCCTGCGCCTGCGTCATGGCGCGGCCCCGTTTTCGCGCGATTTCCTGCGCCCACGCGGTGTGGCTGCTCCCCTTTGGGATTTCGCCCGTCCCCATCAGATAAGGCTCCAGCTCACTGAGCTCCGTTTTCAGGCGGCCCGGCAGGATGAACAGGCCCATCACCTCGATCAGGCCGATGTTTTCTTTTTTGATATGATGCAGCGGCGCGTGCGGGTGAAAAATGCCCAGGGGATGTTCCTCGCTGGTGCGGTTGTTCCGCAGCACGATATGCATCTGATATCGCCCGTCGGAAAGCTTTCGCACCGTCGGCGTCACCGTGTTGTGCGGCGCGTCGGTCTTCGCCAGGATCCCCTGCTTCTCATCGCTGTACTGCCGCCAGGCTTCCATGACGCGCATGGCAATGTCCTTGAGCTGCTCCTGCTCTTTGCCGATAAACCTTAAGCATGTCATCGGCCAATCCACCACCCCGGCCTCCACCGGGCAGTCGAACCGCCATTTTACAGGGGCCTTGTCCATGGGGAATACATGCCCACCGCCCTGGTAATGGTCGTGGGCGAGGATCGAGCCGCCGACGATCGGCAGATCGGCGTTCGCGCCGAGGAAGTAATGCGGGAACCTGTCCACGAACGCAAACAGCCGGTCAAAGCTTTTCCTGGTCAGCTTCATGGGCCGGTGCACGCTGTCCAGCACGATGCAGTGCTCATTGTAATAGAGGTACGGCGAATATTGGAAATACCATTCCTCGCCCGCCAGATTCAGCGGCACCATCCGGTGATTTTGCCGGGCCGGATACCCCGCGCGGCCGGCGTAGCCCGGGTTTTCCTTGCACAGCATGCACAGGGGGTAGCCCGTCTTGGGCGCGCTCCTTGCCGCGGCAATGTCCCGCGGGTCTTTTTCCGGCTTGCTCAAATTGATCGTGATTTCCAGTTCGCCCGCGGGCGACGAGGCGGTATAGCGCATATTCTGCGCGATGCGCTTGACCCGGATGTAATCCACATCCCGACACAGGTGATAGAACCAATCGGTGGCCGCCTTCGAGCCTGATTGCTCCATGATGCTGTAAAACGTCTTTCTGATGATCGCGGGGTGCGGCGTAAACGCGCCTGCCAGCCGTGCGATCAGGCGGTCCTTTTCATCGTTGGTGTCCGGGATCACCCCCCGGCGCGCCGCCCAATCGGAAAGCTCCGCCAGGCAGTCCGGGATATCGCCGCCCTTTAGCTCGCCCTCCGCCGGCGCGTCCTGTCTGAGCGCGTCCAGCAGCAGGTTTTCCGTATACGCCCGGTCCTCGGGCATTGTCAGTTGTTTTTCTTCCAGCAAATTCAGCAGCCGATCCAGCAGCATCCCGCATTACCTCCCAATTTCTTCCACCGTGTATCCCGCGCGCGCCAGCCGCGCCGCCAGGCCGTCCTGCCCCACGATATGGAACGCGCCGATGGCGATCATGGCCACCGTGCCGTTCCGCAGATATTCCTTCGCCTGTTCCTCAAAGCCTTCGTTGCGGGAATAGATCAGCGTATCGTTGTATTCGTCGTATGCCCCTTCGTCCCCGCCCGCTGCTTCCCCCATGCTGAGCATTGCTTCCATCAGCTTCTGATCGCCCGCCTGCCAGATACGCGCCAGCCACTGCACGGACTCCGCCGCGGACGCCGGATCGGAGAGGATTTCCCGGATCTGCCCGTCCAGCACTTCGTCCGGCAGCGCAAGCAGCGTCTCCATCTGCGCTTCCAGGCTTTCCGTCTCTTCGATCTTTTTATTGGCCTTCTTTGCCTTGGCGAGCAATTGCATATCCACGCCCCAATCGCTGCTCAGCCCCGCCAGGCTGTAGGCATATTCCTCCGCCAGCGAATACCAGGCGACCGGACGCATGCGCTTGAGCAGGACCTCCGGGTATCCGAGCTTTTCGATGCCCAGCTGATAGGTTTCTGCCGAAAGATGGTTCGCGGCATCGTCGTTCAGGCCGTATACCAGGGAAACGGAGTATTTGATGAGCTCCACAAAATTGCCCGTCACGTTCTGAATGTCCACCTCCACCGCCAGCACGTCCGCCTCCTCAAAGGCTTTTTCCACCGCGTCGCTCCAGGGGTACATATCCTCCCTGCCGACGTGAATGGTGCCCAGCAGATAGATCCTGTGCCCCTCCGCGTCGGTCACCCGGTAGATAAGCGGCGTGCTTTCCGCGCATGCGGGGCAGCATGCCGAAAGCAGCATGATCGCAAGCAGGGCCGCGGTCCAGATCCTTTTCATTTCGTCTCTCTCCTTATTCAAAACAGTCAGTCGTCCAGGCCCAGCGCCCGGGCCGTTTCCCCCGGCACTTCATTTCTTCTGCATTTCAGGCAAAGGATTCCGAGCGCGAGCACGAACGGGATCAGCCTGAACGCCTCCTGCGGCGCCGCAGGCCAGTATTCCACGGCCATCAGCGCTCCCGTCTGCAAAGCTGCCATCATCAGCGCGTACAGTAGGATACGCCACGGCTTCCCCTGCCCGCAGATCATCGCGGCCGCCGCCAGGAACCCCATGCCGCCCACGCCCTGCTTGAGTGTCCATCCGCCGCCCAGGGCAATGAGCGCGGCCACCCCGGCTGCGCCTCCCAGAAATCCGCCCAGCAGCGCGCCGCGCCATCGGGTCCATTGGATGCGCACGCCCGCGTTTTCCGCCGCGTTCCTCTCCTCGCCGCACAGCCGCAGCCTGAGCCCGAACCTCGTATGGTACATGAGCAGCCACGTCAGCGGCGCGGCCGCCAGCGCGAGCGGCAGGAACACCGAAACCGCTTCCCCGTTCAGCGTCCATTCAAACGTTTTTCTGTTGTAGCTGACGCCGCCCAGGAGCCGCGCCAGGATCATGGCCAGCGCCGCCGCCAGGAAGGTCAGCGCGATCCCGCCGATCACCGGATCGCCCTTCAGGTGGATCTGAAGCAGCGCAAGCAGCGCGGAAAACACCATGCCCGCCGCGCCCGCGATCAACAGCGCCGCCCACCAGGAAATGCCGGAAGAAACGAGGCCCGCCAGGCCGCCGAGCAGCATGATCCCTTCCAGCGCGAAGCCCGCCGCCAGGCCGCCGCGGGCAAAGAACGCGGCCCCCAGCGAAGAAAGCAGCAGCGCGAAAACGCACAAAACAAAGGTTCCGCCAAGGGTCATACGCTTCTTCCCCCTTTGTCTTTTTTCGCGTGCGTCAGCATGCCCGCCGCGCTCAGATACAGGATCTGCGCGACGATCCATTCGCCCACTTCCGGTGAAAACACCGCCGTGTCCAGGCTGTTCGCCCCGTTCGCCAAGTGCGCTGTCAGCCCGGCGGCCAAAACCGTGCCGATGGGATTCCCGTTGGCCAGCATGCCCGCCGCAAGGCCCTGCGCGCCCAGGCCGGACAGGGCCAGCTTGATCCCCGGCGCTTGTGTCAAAAGCCCCTGGCAATAGCCCAATCCGCCCGCGATCCCGGAAAGCGCCGCTGAAATCGTCAGCGTCAGCACCGTGATTTTTCCGGTATCCATGCCCGCGTAACGCGCGATGCGCTCGCTTTCGCCCCGGGTGCCGTGCGCCCAGCCGGCGGCGGTCAGCGCCATCCCCAGCCACAAAAGCAGCGCGGCAGCGGCAGGCAGCAGCGCCGCGGGCAGCTCGATGCCGGGAAAATCTGCTTTTGAGGCCGAAAAGCACTGCATCGCCGCGCCGACGGCATAAATGCCGATCCAGGCCATCATCGCCGTGGACAATCCCTCATGCACCCGGAAGCGATTTTTCATCCACCCCGCCACAGCGCCCATCCAGCAGCCTGCGGCAGCGGAAACCAGCAGGCACGCATACCAGGGCAGCGCAAAAAACGTAAAGCACGCCGCGCAGGCCGCGGCGCCCAGCGCGTACTGCCCCGCGCCGCCCAACTGGTACAGCCCGGCGCGCCAGGAAAACGCGACGCCGATCGCAAGCAGCGCAGCCGGCGCCGCCTTCGCCGCTTCCGTCAAAAAGCCGCTTGATCCGCCGCGCAGCATCGGCATGAGTCCGCCTTCAAACGCCGCCGTTAAGGCCGGTACGATGCCTGAAGCCTGCCCCTCCGCCGGATGGAAATATGCGATCAGCGTCATTTCCACGTAGCCCAGCGCTAAACCGAGCGCAAGGCGGAGGATGGCGGAGAGCAGCGCGCGAAGAAAGCGCTGGAAGCGTTTACTCCTCATCGTATTCCTCCTCCCCGCCCTGCCGCCGTCCCTGGGACGCGTACATGCCGATCTCCTGCGCCGTGGTCAAATGCGGGTCAAATACTCCGACGATCTCGCCCCGATGCATCACCAGCAGCCGGTCCGCCAGCGCGAGCGCTTCCTCGATATCTTCCGTCAGCAGCAGCACGGCCTGCCGTCCGCTGCGCACCGAAAGCAGCATGCTCCAGATCCGCCGCTTTTCCCACGCGTTCATGTCCCTGACCGGGTTGAGGGCGATCAGCACATCCGGATTCCGGCTGATTTCCCTTGCCAGAGCAGCCTTTTGCTTTTCTTCCGTTTTCAGCTCTTCCGTCGCGGCGTTCAGGCTTTCCCCGAGGCCCGTGTTCATTTTTTCCAGGATGATCGCCGCGCCGCGCCGGATATAGGAAAACCGGAGCATTCCGCCCTCCTGCACCGTCGTGTCGCGGTATGAGCGCAGCGCCATATTGCCCGCCAGCGTCGTATCCTCGGACAGGCCGTACTGCATTTGGGCTCCGGGCGCAAAGCCGATCCCCGCCTGGATCCTCTCCCGGGCAGTCGCGCGGGTCAAATCCCCGCCCTTCAGGCGCACCCTGCCTTCCTCGCAGGGGATCAACCCGGCCAGGGCAAACGCCAGCGCGCTTTTGCCGCTTCCCTTCAGCCCGCAGATCACCGTGATTTCGCCCGAGCGTGCCTCAAACGACACGCGGCTGATCGGGCCCATCCCGCTTTGCGGCGCTTTCGCTTTCAGGTCGCGCACCTCCAGCACCACGCTGCCCGGGGCGATTTCCCTTTTTTCTGTTTTGGCAGGCTTCGGCCCGCCGTACATGCTTTCTTCCAGCCCTTTGATCCCCTTTTCCTTGGGGTTCGCCACATCCTTGCACGTGCCGCGCCTGAGCACCGCGCATTGATCCGCCAGCATCGCGATTTCGGGAAAGCGCGTAAACAAAAGGATCGTTCTGCCCTGCTTCGCGATCTGCCGCCAGGTTTTTTCCATGCTTTTCATTTCCAGCGGCGTCAGGCTGAACGACGGCTCCTCGATCAGGATCACGTCCGCCTGGCCCAGGATCTCCCGCAGCATTTCCCCGCGGAACCGCTCCCCAAGCGTCATTTCCTTCGCGGGCACGTCCATTTCCACGTCGAGCGCATATTCTTCGCACGCTTTTTCCGCTTTTTCCCGCACGCGTCTTTTGCTTCCGCCCATGCCGGGCAGCAGCGTCAGATGCTCCAATACCGTGTGTTCATCCGCCAAATCGCCTTCGCGCGCGATCCATCCAAGCCCGGCCCTTCTTGCCGCGGAGGGATGGCGCACGCGCACTTCCCCGCCGTTCAGGTATACCGCGCCCTGCTCCATGGGGAGTCGCCCGATCAGCGCGTTAAACAAAGCGGAGCCGCCGCCGTCCGCGTCGCCCAGCACAGCGAACAATTCGCCTTTAGCCGCCCGCAGCGTCAGGTTCTGCGCCGCGCCGTTTCTGTCCGCCGCGCTCAGATGTTCGATTTCCAGGGCGAATTCGCTCACGGTTTTCAGTCCTCCGTTTTGAAAATGAAGTCAAAAAAGCGCGGGGCCGGGGAACAAGTCCAGCCCCGCGCGATGTTCAGCCGGGGATCAGCGTTTGCCGGGATCGTAGGGGATGCCCTCGGCCTTGGGCGCGCGCGAGCTCTTGGATGTGAACGCCAGCACCACCAGGGTGATCACATAGGGCATCATGCGGTAGATGTTGGTGTTGATGTTCAGGTTCTTGAGCAGATACACGCCGTCGCCGTTTATGTCCAGCGTGGAATACGATGCGGCGATGCATTTGAACAGTCCGAACAGCATGGCCGCGCCGCAGATGTTCCCCGGCTTCCAGTTGCCGAAGATCATAACGGCCAGCGCCAGGAAGCCGAAGCCCGCCACGTCGCCGTTGGCCGAACAGTTGGCCGTCGTCAGCACGTACACGAAGCCGCCCATGCCGGCCAGAGCGCCGGAAAGCACGGTGCCCGCGTAGCGCATCCCGATCACGTTGATGCCCAGGGAGGCGGACGCCTGCGGATTTTCACCGCAGGAGCGAAGCCGCATGCCGAACCTCGTCTTGTAAAGAATGATGGACATCACGATGAACACCAGGATGCAGATGTACGTCGCCACGTACACCTTGTCCACGAACGTTGAGCCCAGGAAGTTCATTTCCTCCTTGCGTCCGTAGCCGAACATGGATTTTTTCAGCATGAACCAGCTGGCCGCGTCGTCCTTGTACATATTCAGGGTGTTCTGGTTGGCGAGGATACGGATGAAGAACAGCACCACCGCCGGCGCCAGCAGGTTTAGCGCCGTGCCGCCGATGGTCTGGTCGGCTTTCAGGTTGATGGCGGCGAACGCCAGGAGCAGGCTGAAAACCGCGCCCATCATGGCCGCAAACAGCATCGCCAGGGCGCAAAAGCCCTGCAGCGTTAGATAGTTCTTCGCGTCATACGCCGCCTGGAACCAGCCCCATTCCTGCACCGTGCGCACGAACAGCACGCCCATGAACGCGCCGAAGATCATGATGCCCTCCAGCGCCAGGTTGATGATACCGCTGCGCTCGGCGTATACGCCTGCCAGGGCCACCACCATCAGCGGAACCGCGTAAATCAAAGTTTGACGAATCAGAAACGGCATTATTTCTCCACCGCCTTTCCCTTGCGCAGCTTGCCGATCCAGGTCTTGATCACCAGCATGAACGCCGACAGATACACGATCACGGCGATGATCACGTTGGTGATGTATTCGTTGTAGGCCGTCAGTTCCGTCAGCTTCTGCCCGCAGATCTGCAGCATGGACATGAAGGTGGCCGAGAAGATCACGCCCACCGGGTTGTTGATGGCAAGCAAGGCCACGGGGATGCCGTTAAAGCCTTCTGCCGGCAGGGATTGATAGGTATTCCAGAAAAATTCCGTATTGCCGGAGAGGTAGTAGAGCGCGCCGCCCGCCGCGGAGAGAGCGCCCGCCAGGGCCATGGTCAGCACGATGTTCCGCTTGTCGCGGATACCGGCGTAGCGCGCGGCGTACCGGTTCGCGCCGCAGGCCTTGAGCTGATAGCCCAGCGTCGTCTTGGACAGCAGGATATAGATCACCACCGCGATCACGATCGCGACCAGGATGCCCGCGTTTACCTGACTGCCGGTAAACAGGGAATCCAGCCCCAGCTTCGCCGTCGCGACGCCGCCGCGGGTGGAGAGCACCTGCGCGCCCTCGGGAATATTCGTGCCCGCCACGGTGCGCACGCCGTCCACGATCACGTCGTTGATGACGGTAGAGGTCTTATAGATATAGCCGCTCTTGGTGCCTTCCAGCACGTTTTTCAGCGAGCTTGAATCAAAGATCCATGTGACCGCGTTCGCCGCGATCCAGTTGGTCATGATGCAGGCGAGCACTTCGTTGATGTTCAGATAGGCTTTCAGCATCCCGGGGATGGAGCCCCACAGCGCGCCCGCCATCATGCCGGTCAGCAAAGCCATGATCCAGACCAGCCATGCGGGCACGGCGCTCGTGGGCACGGACAGCGCCACGAACAGGCTGGCCGCGGTGCCCGCCAGGTACTGCCCCGGCGCGCCGATATTGAACAGGCCCGCCTTGTTGCCAAGGGCAACGGAAAGGCCGGTCATGATGAGCGGCACGGCGCGGAACAGCATGTTGCCAAAGGATGCGGGGTTGAATCCAAAGGAAAGGTTGCCCACGGTGTCGCGTCCGGTCGCAAACAGGCCGCCCACCACCAGCCGGATGCCTTCCCATGCGCCGCTGATGCCCAGGGAGGGGTTCGTCAGGCCCACGATCAGAATGACCACGCTGCCCGCCAGCATACCGATCAGGATAGCGACCAGTGACGCCAGCACGGACCGCGTGCCGGCCTTGTCCAAAAACGACTCTTTCTTCATGCCAGCGCCTCCTTTTTCGGCTGCTGCCGCTTGGCGCCCGCCATGTAAAGGCCCAGTTCCTCCACCGTGGTCTTCTTGGGATCCAGTTCGCCCACGATTTCGCCTTCATACATGACCAGGATGCGGTCGGACAGGTTCATCACTTCGTCCAGCTCCAGCGATACCAGCAGCACCGCCTTGCCCGCGTCGCGCTGCGCCACGATTTGCTTGTGGATATTTTCGATCGCGCCCACGTCCAGGCCGCGCGTCGGCTGCACAGCCAGCATCAGCGGCAGGTCGCGGTCGATTTCGCGGGCGACGATGGCCTTCTGCTGGTTGCCGCCGGACATGGAACGCGTTACCGTGATCGGCCCCTGGCCGGAACGCACGTCGTATTCTTCGATCAGGCGCTCGGCATATTTGCGCACCGCGCCGAAGCGGATGAAGCCCAAATGCTGGAAGCGCGGCTCCTCAAAGGATTGAAGCACCATGTTCTGCTCCAGCGTATAGTCCAGCACCAGGCCGTGCTTGTGCCGGTCCTCGGGAATATGGCTGATGCCCGCCTCGCTGCGCTTGCGGATCGGCGCGTGCGTAATGTCCACGCCGTTAATCTCGATCTTGCCGCCGGTACATTTTTCCAGGCCGGAAATGCCGAATACCAATTCGGTTTGGCCGTTGCCGTCGATGCCGGCGATGCAGACGATTTCTCCCTTGCGCACCTCGAAGGAAACGCCCTTCACCGCGTCATGCTTATACAGCCTGGACGCAACGTGCAGATCCGTCACCTTGAGCACCGTTTCCTTGGGCTGGGCCGGGCTCTTGTCCACCACCAGCTGCACGTCGTGCCCGACCATCATGCGGCTCAGCTCCACCGTGGTGGTTTCCCCGGTGTTCACGGTGCCGATGTAGCGGCCTTTGCGCAGCACGCTTACGCGATCCGAAACCTCCATGATTTCGTTCAGCTTGTGCGAAATAAACAGGATGGACTTTCCTTCCTTCGCCAGGCCCTTCATGATCTGCATCAGTTCCGTGATTTCCTGGGGGGTCAGCACGGCGGTGGGCTCGTCAAATATCAGCACCTCGTTATCGCGGTACAGCATTTTCAGGATCTCCACGCGCTGCTGCATACCCACGGTAATATCTTCCACTTTGGCGTCCAGGTCCACGGCCAGGCCGTAACGTTTGGACAGCGCTTCTGCTTTTTTTCGGGCCTCCTTGCGCTGAACAAAGCCCAATTTGGTATCCTCCGCGCCCAGGATGATGTTGTCCAGCACGGTAAATACCTCGATCAGCTTAAAGTGCTGGTGCACCATGCCGATGTGCAGGGCGGTCGCGTCATTGGGGTTGTTGATCTTAACGGGCTTCCCATCTTTGCGGATCTCGCCTTTTTCCGGCTGATACAAGCCGAACAGGACGCTCATCAGCGTTGATTTCCCCGCGCCGTTTTCCCCCAGCAGCGCGTGGATCTCGCCCCTGCGCAGCTGCAGCGTGATATCGTCGTTGGCTTTGATGCCCGGGAATTCCTTGGTGATATGCAGCATTTCGATCACATAATCGTTTTCGTGATCCATGTGCTATCCCCTCCCCTTTCTCGTTCGTTTGGGCCCGGCAGCGCTGGAAGAACGGAGCCGCGCTGCCGGGTAACATGAAAACAGGAAGGGCCTCAGCCCTCCCTGCAAAAGTCTGCAGTGATTACTGGATGTAATCCACGGTCACGTTGCTCCAGGGGCCCTTGGCGTTGGGGTCGTTTTCCGCGGCGGCGTCGTCGATCACGATTTCGCCGGCCACGATCGCGGCCTTCATCGCTTCGTAGTCTTCCACGGAGAAGCCTTCCAGGCTCCAGGTTTCCACGGGCAGGCCCACAGCGTTCTCAGCCGCGCCCAGGGATACCGCGCCGCCTTCCCAGGTGCCGTCGAAAACCTTGGCCAGCATCTGATAGGTGCCTTCGGTGATGCCCTTGAGGGCGGAGGTGATCACGGTGTCGGATTCGTAGCTCTGGTCCACGTCCACGCCGATAACCGCGCCGTCATTGGCGGAAGCGGCGGCGGTGATGGAGGAGAAGATGGAGCCGCCGCAGGAGAAGACGACTTCGGTGCCGGTCTCATACCAGCCGGAAATCAGCGTCTGCAGTTCGGCGGAGGGAGAGAAGGAAGCGCCGTAAGCCCAGGTGAACTTGATTTCAACCTGAATGCCAAGCTTCGCGGCCGCGTCGTTCGCGCCCTGGATGTAGCCGTAGCCGTAGCGCATGCAGGCAGGGTTGGTGCCGCCGCCGCCGCCGGAGAAGCCCAGCTTGGTGTAGCCGTCCATAACGGCCGCATAGCCGGCCAGATAGCCGCACTGTTCTTCCTTGAACGCAACGCCGATCACGTTATCCAGGCCCAGGGCCCAGCCGTCGATGAAGATGAACTTCACGTCGGTGAATTCCTTGGCGGCCTTTTCCAGCGCGGTGCCCTGCATGAAGCCGGCGCACACGATCACCTTGGCGCCCGCTTCCGCGGCGGCCTTCATGGCGTCGTAGCGGTCGTCGTCGGTGGCCTGATCGCCATTGGCGGGCTGATAGTATTTATAGGTCAGACCGTTTTCGTAGGCATAGGTCTTGGCGCCGTTCCAGGTACCTTCGTTGAAGGACTTATCCTTCAATTGGCCAACGTCGGTAACGAAGGCGACAACATAGGTGCCATCCGCAGACGCGACGGTATCTTCGATGTCAGCGGCATTCACGGCTTCCGCCAGGGCGCTCACGGCGCTCAGGCACAGAGCCAGGGTCAGGAAAAGAGCAAGAAACTTTTTCATGAATCGTGCCTCCCAATATTAATTTGATAACGTGGATCGTTACCGGATAAATTATATCAGATAATACACACAGATGCAATGAAAATGGAAAATTCTCTTAAAATTTAAGATTTTCGTAAACTCTCCCCGCAAGGCGCCGTTTTTCTTCGTCCTCCCTTGTTATTCCTGTTCTTTCGCCCGCCGGAGCGCCATGTAATCCTTCACCCTTTTCTGCGAAATCACCCGATAGGCGGGCTGATAGATTCGGCTGTACATTTCGGAGTGGTGCATGGGCGGGCAGGTTTTGGGATACCTCGCCAAAAACAGGTCCAGCAGCACCGGCTCAAACGGCGTTTCGTCCGCGTCGGCCAATTCCTGCAATACGCGCACGCCCAGCCAGAACCGTTTTTTATCGCCCGTCACGCCCTTCGCCGTTTCGCTCAGCAGGCGGCTTACGTCCGCAGCCGTAATGCCCCGGGATAAGCACGCCCGCAGGTTCAGCCGGCACAGCCCGTTCCCGATCGGCTCGTACAGCGCTTCCTTCGCGTCCGCAGAAAGGTTTGCCATTTCTTCTTCCAGCATTTTCAGGCTTTTCGCCTCGTCCCTGATCAGATGCCCCGGCCCAAATTCGTTTTGATAGATCAGCTTCACCGCGTCCTGGGCCTCCATCCGGGGATAGCGTTCAAAATGCGTCAGCAGGATATCCGCGGTCACGTTCCTTTCGCCTCCTTTTCAAAATCGTATTCCACCCGCGTCAGCTCCAGCCCGCACGCCGGGGCCGTCACGCCAAGGTCCAGCCGGTCTTTGCTTTCGATCGCGCGGGCGATGCAGCCCTCGTCCAGCTTGCCGTGCCCCACGTCGATCAGCGTGCCCGCGATGATCCGGACCATATTGTAGAGAAAGCCGTTCCCGTGTACCCGCAGCGCGACCTCCTGCCCCTGCTTTTCCACGGAAAAAAGGTCGATCGTGCGCACGGTGGTTTTCGCCTGCCCGCCCGCCGCGGCAAACGCCGCAAAATCATGCGTGCCGAGCAGGGCCGCGCCGCACCTTTGCATGGCCTCCGCGTCCAGCTCCACCGGCACGTGCGCCGTGCAGCTGCGGAAAATGGTGCTGGCGTGCGGCGCGTTATGGATGCGGTAGGTGTACAGTTTGCCCGCCGCCTGGAACCGGGCGTGGAAATCGTGCGGCACCTGCGTTGCCGCCGTCACCCGGATATCCGCCGGCAAATACCGGTTCAGCACAAACGGGTATTTTTCCGGCGGGATCGAGGAGCGCGCGTCAAAATGCGCCCGCTGCCCCAGCGCGTGCACCCCCGCGTCCGTCCGGCTCGCGCCCGTAACGCGCGTAAAGCAGCCCAGCGTTTTTTGCAGCGCTTTTTCGATCTCCTCCTGAATGCTGGGCCCGTTCTCCTGAAACTGCCAGCCCACGTAGGCCGTTCCGTCATAGCTGACGGTCAGCAAGATCCGCTTCTGTTCCATGATCGTTCCTCCTTCTTTATCATACCCGTTTCAGCAGGAATAATCAAGAGGGATCAGCCGCGTGAAAAAAGCCCGGCAGGGCTTTCCCGCCGGGCATAAGCTGCTGTTTCAGATCATTCCTCCGGCCGCAGCACGGTTCCCATGTCGTCCCCGTCCAGCACGCTGAGGATGCTTTCCGGTTCAAACAGCCCAAACACCCGGACCACGGGCACCTTGTTTTCCGCGCACAGGGCAAACGCCGCCGCGTCCATCACCTTGAGCCGCATTTCCTGCGCTTTTTCATACGTGATTTCACGGATCAGCGTCGCGTCCGGATTCTTTTTCGGGTCGTCTGTATACACGCCGTCAATGTTTTTCGCCAGCAGGATGGCGTCCGCCCCGACCTCCACTGCGCGCAGCACCACCGCGGTATCCGTGGAAAAGAAGGGGTTGCCGCTGCCCGCGGCAAACAGGGTCACGCTGCCCTTTTTCATGTATTTTCTGGCCTTCTCGGCATTGAACACCTCGCACACCCGGGGCATTTCGATCGCGCTCATCACCACGGCCCTTCCGCCCTGGCGCTGGATGGCGTCGCGCATGCACAGGCAGTTGATCACCGTGCCCAGCATGCCCATCTGGTCCGCGGTCACGCGGTCCATATTTCCGCCGCTGCGGCCGCGCCAGATATTCCCCGCGCCGATCACCACGCCCAGCTGCACGCCTCGGTCAACAATGTCCACCAGCACCCTGGCCACGTGATCGATGATCTCATGGTCAAACAGCTTGCCGTTTTCGCCCAGCATTTCGCCGCTCAGCTTCAGCAGCACGCGTTTATATTCCTGGTTCATTTTTTCTCCTCCTGCTTCCATAAAAAAGGGGGCGGCCGACGCCGTCCCTCTTTTGGATCGTTTCTTACTTCTTGGTCATCTGGGCGATTTCTTCCGCCAGGTTGCTTTCTTTCTTTTCGATGCCTTCGCCGCGCTCATAGCGGGTGAAGCGGCGGATGGAAATCTTTTCGCCGGAAGCCAGGGTGGCTTCGTTCACGCGGGTCGCGATGGTGATGTCAGGATTCTTGACGAAAGCCTGTTCCATCAGGCAGTTTTCTTTGTAATACTTTTCGATGCGGCCTTCCACCATGCGGTCCACGATCTTTTCGGGCTTGCCTTCGTTCAGGGCCTGGGCGCGCAGGATCTCCTTTTCCTTGTCCAGGGCTTCCTGGGGCACGTCTTCCTTGTTGATGTACAGGGGATTGGAAGCGGCGATCTGCAGGGCGATATCATGGCACAGTTCCTTGAAAGCGTCGGTCTTGGCAACGAAGTCGGTTTCGCAGTTGACTTCCACCAGCACGCCGATCTTGCCGCCCATGTGGATATAGCTTTCCACGGCGCCTTCGGCGGCCACGCGGCCGGCCTTCTTGGCGGCGGCGGCCAGGCCCTTTTCACGCAGATAGGCAACGGCCTCGTCCATATCGCCGTTCTTTTCAACAAGCGCCTTTTTGCAGTCCATCATACCGGCCTGGGTGCGCTCGCGCAGTTCCTTTACCATTGCAGCAGTAATTTCAGCCATGGGAATGACCTCCTTATCGAATCTGTCGGAATAATATTGGAAGGAGAATTATTCGGCGGCTTCGGCGGTTTCTTCCGCTTCGGGCTCGCTCTGTTCGCCCTGCTTGCCTTCCAGAGTGCTGTCGTTCAGC
>JAFXZO010000104.1 GCA_017541205.1 Clostridia bacterium
CAGCGCGGCCCGATCCCGGCAAACCCGGCGGTATTCCTTTTCCTCCGGGCACAGGATCACCAGATCGGTCGCGACCCCCTGGCCCCGCATCCAGGCGTGGCACAAAAGGGCGTGCCGAATCAGCGCCTGATCCGGCGGCGCGTTCAAGCGCAAAAGCCAGACGGGCAGATCACCCGAAACGCCGATTTTCCAAAGCGCGTCGATGGGCGCGGGCGGATAAGCTCCCTGACCGGGCTGATCGTCAAACAGCACATTTCCCAGAATCTGCTGATACAGCGGCATCCGCCAGCCTTCCAGCTTTAGACGCCGCGCCGTCATGCGGCTTTGCAGGGCCGCGAGCGAAAAAGCTTCCGCCGCCCGTGAAAGAGAATAGGTCAGGCCCGCCAATTCCGCCTCCGTGTCCGCCGTGACGGTATAAAAGCAAAGCGCGGCGTTTTTTTTCGCGGGGACGCGCAGCCGCGCCGTCAGCGACAGGCACGGCGCGATCACGTCTCCCGTTGCGTATTCCGCGCTTTCCGCGCCGTTTTTTAGCTGCGCCGGACGCGCATATCCGCCCAGCCTGCCCAGAAAGCGGAGCCGATCTCCCTGACGGCGAAGGACGGCTGCATCCCCCGATACGCCGTGCCCGATCAGGGGCACGCTTTCCTTTTCATCCCTTGGCAGGCGTCTGGAAAACAGCCCATGCCCGCCCCAGGGCAGCACCCGCACGGACAGATCGCGGAAATTGGGATGCGCTTCGTCCGCCGCCTGCCGGCCCTGGGCGATTTCGAGGAAGGAAACCACGTCTATCTCCTTTTCCGCGCGGCCGGGGTTCTCGGCCCGCACCACGGCGAGCGCCGCGCCCGTCAGGGGGTCGACGCAGAAGCGGATCTGCCAGCGAAGCGATGCAAACTCCCCGCGGAACGTCACAGCGCCCTCCTCCGCCATGCCCTGAAACACCGCGGCCGGGCGGATGAACGCGCCCGTTTCCCCGTCCAGCAGATACCACTGCGGCCCCGTCTGCGCGCCTGCCGCGCTGAAAAAGCGCGTCAAAAGAAGATCGCCGCGGCGCAGACAGCCCTGGCCGTCCGCAGTGATCGTCCAGGTCGTTCCATGCCCGAAGAGCACATGGGCGTCCATGGGAAGTCCGCGCCGCAAGGCACGCGGCGCGGCCGGTGAAAACAGGGGCGTTTTCCTCGCGGGCGGCGATGGGACGCGCCGTTTTGCGGTTTTGGGCGCTTGCTCCATCAACAGGATGCTGAACGCCTGGGCCGCGGGAAGCTTCATGAACGCCCGCACCAACGCATTGCCCGCAAGCGCGTTGCACAGGCTGCACAGGATCATGCCCTGATGATGCGCCATGTGGCTTTTGACGAGCCGCGGCCCGCCCTCCAAACGCTTTGGCGAATCATCCGCCGCTTCATAAAGGCCGAACGCGTCCATCCAGCGCAGCCGTTCCATGCGCAGGAGGTTTTCCCCCGCGGCCCGCGGCAGGATCGGCAGGGCCAGGATCGATGCGTAAGGCGCGATCACGCGGCCCGCCGTTTCGCCGCTTTTGGCGAGGGCGGGCAGGCCAAACGCCCGGTACTGATAATGCAGCTCCGCGTCGAAGGCGTAGTATCCGCTTTCGCTGACGCCGAAAGGCAGGCGCGGATCGGCGGCCATTTGGGCGCGGACGGCGTTTGTGCAGCTTTCGCCAAGCAAAGTTCCGCCGATGGACGGCAAAAGCACGTTCGGCATCAAGTATTCAAACAGCGTGCCGCCCCAGGACAATAGCACCGGCCCGCCGCCCGCCCAGGTGAGCGTCCGATGGAGGCGTTCCCAGTGCTCTATTTCCACCTGGCCCGTCATCACCGCAAGAAACGAGGTGAGCCGCGCCTCGCTGGCCAATTCATCATAGTGCGCGTTCGTCGGGCGGTTTTGTTCGGTTTCATAGCCGATATAGAACAGCCTGCGTTTTCTGTCATAGAGGGCGCCAAGCTCCATCCCGGCCGCGAGCGCGTCCAGCCGGACGGGCAGATCGCGCTCGGTTTCGGGCAGGTCCTTCAGCGCCTTGCGGCAGATCTGCGCGCAGCAAAGCAGGCACCCCAGCAGGTTGCCCGAATCCACGGTGGATACAAAGCGCGGCGGGAGCGGCGCGCCGGTTTTCAGATCGTACCAGTTATAGAAATGCCCGCGCCAGGTTTCCATTTTTTCCATCGTTTTCAGGGCGTCCCCGAGGCGCTTGGCCATCTCGCTCAGGCTGATCAGGCCCAGCTCCCGCGCCGCGCAGCAGGACAGCAGATAGAGCCCGATATTCGTGGGCGACGTGCGCAGGGCGGGCCCTTTATCCGGGTCCATTTGCACGTTGTCTGGCGGCAGATACAGCGTATCCGCGCTGACCGACGCTTCAAAAAAGCGCCAGGTGGATCGGGCCAGGCGTTCGGCGCTCTTTCGCATGGCCGCCGTCATAGGCCGGGGACGAAGCTTTTGATCCAGAAACGGGATCAAAAGCGGAAAGGAAACCCATAGTAGCCCCGGGATCACCCCGGGCAGAAAGCCGCCCGGCATTAGCGAAAGCGCCGTCGCGGCTGTCCCCAGCGCCAATTCAAGCAGCACCAGGGAAAGCTGCAGCTGTTTTTTCCCCTCCGCCTGGGCCGCCGTCACCCAGGAAAGGAGCTTTTGCCGGCTGATGAACTGCCGGTACAGCGCGCGGGAAGCCCCGTCCAGCGCCGTGAGCGCCTGGACGGGCAGCAGAAGCAGCCGCAGCGCGACGCCCCGCGCGGGATACGGAAGGGCCAGGAAAAAAAGCCCGGGCGCATGCAGCCCCGCGCCAAGCAGGATCAAAGCCACCCGCGCTACGGGGACCATGCTCCTTCGCAGATTATCCCATATCTTATGGCGGCTGAGCAGGGACAAACGGCGGTCCGGCAAAAACGGCAGCAGCTGCCAGTCGCCCCGCGTCCAGCGGTGCAGCCGCTTTTGCCAGCCCGCCAGCGCGGAAGGATGGCCGTCAAACAGCGCCGCGTCGTCCATCAGGGCGCTGCCCGCCGTTTCCCCTTCGATCAGGTCATGGCTGAGCAAGCGCCCCGCGGGCAGGCGGCCCCTGGTTCTTTCCAAAAACACCTTGGGCGCGTAGATCCCTTTGCCCACAAACGAACCGCGGCCAAACACATCCTGATACACATCCTGAACGGCCATGGCGTAAGGGTCCGTGCCGCCTGTGCCGCCCAGCCACCGTTGGGCGCGGGTGCGCACGCTGTCGGGCCGGACCGCCATCCGGGGCTGGATCACGCCCACCCGGTTTTTCTGCAATGGATGCTCCATGGCTCCAATCAGCTTTTTCGGCACGCCCGGCGGCAGAAAGGTGTCGGCGTCCAGGGTGATCACGTATGCCCAGCGGCCCTTCAGATCGCTTTCAGGCGCGGACAGATACAAAAACGGATCCCGGCATTTCCCTTCCACGATCAGCTGGTTCAGGCATTCCAGCGCGCCGCGCTTGCGTTCCCTGCCCGTAAAAGCGCGCTGGCCCATATCCCAGCGCCTGGCGCGGTGGAAATAATAAAACCCGCCGCCGTACTCCCGGTTCAGCGCTTCCACCGCTTCCCGCACGCAAAGGAGGATCTCTTCATCCGCCGCTTCTTTTTCCCTTTCGCTGTCCGGGAAATCGGCAAGGAGCATCCATTCGAGGTTTTTCTCCCGGTTCGCGCACCGAAGATAAGCCATCTGCCGCGCCATGGAAAGGGCCTGCGTCCGGGAGGAGAGCAGCGCCGGGATCACCACGAGGGTACGCGCGGCGTCCGGGATCGTTTTTATCCGAAAGCGAGGCAGGGGCCGCGCGGGAAAAAGCCGCCTGAGCAGGGCAAAATAGACGATCCGGATGATTTCGGACGCGCAGAGCGGGATCCAAGGCCAGGCGTACCACGGCGCGCCCGTAAGGATGCTAAGTAATAGGGACAGCGCCGCGCCGCCATAGAGCGGCAGGACGAACAAGCCCTCCCGGTGCCGATGAAAAAATCGGCGGATGGGGCATTTCCCAAAATACGCGTAGATCAAATCCGGCCGCTCGATCAGGTAGTATCCCCCTTCGCCCCGTACGCCCTCCTGATCCCGCGCAAGCGCGAGCGCCGCCTGCGCCGCTTCTTTTTCCCCGATGCGCAGGCGTTTGGCGATTTGGCAGGCGCGCTTTACGTAGTACGCCCGGCTTTCTCCGTCCATCCGGCAATAGGTTTTTTCTTCCCTCAGCGCGCAGGCGGCCGGGCTCAGGCGCTCCGTGATCCGGTCAAAGGGGATCTGCGGCAGCGCCTTCATCGCGTCCATGAGACGGCGCAGAGAAAGCGCTTCTGTTTCTTCCCTGTCCTGGGCTTCGCGCATCGCCTGCCCAACGCTTTCTCCCCGCCGGGAAAGCAAGGCGTCCGCGCGGTTCAGCGCCTGCTCCTTTTCCATTTCCCGGAGGGCGGAAAGCGTTTTTCCAAGCAGCGGCGTCTGATCGGGCAGGGCGTCCGTTTTTCCGCGCGAAAAGGCTTTGGCCAGGGCATAGGCGCGCTTTCGTTCCTTGGGTTCCCTCCGGCAGCCCATAAGGGACGGGAGCAGCGCTTCAAACAGGGCGCAGGAAAGGGCGGCGGGCAGCATTTCAAGCTCCGCCTGACGGATATCTTCGCCGTGCCCGCTTTCACGGACGCATTGGACGATGCCGGCAAAGGAAACGTCGCCTTCCTGCACGATCGCGCGGGCGAGGGTCAAAACCCTTGGCGTGCCCGACAAAGACGGCAGCCTCGGCGAACGCCGCAGCTTTTCTTCCAACGCCTGCGCTTCATCCAGCAAAAACCGGGCCTGATCCTCGATCCGGCATCCTGCCGGGGACAGCGCGTCCCGCGGCACCCGGCGCACGGCCCGGACCGCCGCTTCCACCGAGGTCGTCAGGCCGCGCGGCGCTTTCAAACGAACATGGGGATCGGCAAAGCCAGTCTTTTTCCGCATGCTTCCTCCATAACGCCCGAACGGGCATTTTTTCGGCTTATCCCCCCTATTGTTTGCAGAACGCGGTCAAAAATTCCCGCCCGCCCCGGTTTCGCGCTGTACGCGCGCAAAAAACCCACGGGGCGATGGACCCCGTGGGTTGGCGGGTTCTGAAAATGAGATTACTTTTCTTCGGCTTTCTTGGCGATGGCGTCGTTCACGGCCTTTACCACGTCCTCCGGCTGATAGCCGTGCACGCGGGCGGCGTCGGCCAGGCTTTCCATCTGGGACGCGGGGCAGCCCAGGCAATGCATGCCGATGGACATGAGCACCGGCGCGGCCTCCGGGTAATCCCGCACGATCTGGCCGACCAAAGTTTCGCCATTCACAAATTCACTCATTGCGCTTTCCTCCTTATCGGTCACATAAATTATTTCAAAAAGCCGTTGACGATCTGTTCTTCGGCTTCCTGTTCGGTCAAGCCCAGCGTCATCAGCTTCATGATCTGATCTCCGGCGATCTTGCCGATCGCGGCCTCATGCACCAGCGCGGCGTCCACATGGTTGGCTTCCAGGCCGGGCACAGCCAGGATCCGTCCCCGGTCCATGATGATGGAATCGCATTCCGTATGCCCCGTGCAGGCGGCGCTGCCGACCAGCTTCGCGTCAAACTTCTGGTAGGATTCATCCTTCGCGACGGAGCGGGAAACCACATCCGCGCTGGCCCCGTCGCCGTTCATGCGCACCACATAGGCGCTGACCGCGCTCTGGCGTCCGTGGGTCATCAGCCTTTCGCGGACCGCCAGCTTCGCGCCGGAGGCCAGTTCGGCCAGCGTGGTGCGGCTGGTATCATCCACGCCCTTGATCTGCACCATTTCCATTTCCACGGTGCTGTTTTCTTCCTGATATACCTCGGTGACGGGGTTCAGGATGCGCTTGCCCGCGCCGGAGCCGGAGCCGTAATGCTTTTCCACGTACCTGACGCGCGCGCCCTTGCCCACGAAAAAGCGGTGGATGCCGTCGTGCTGGGAATCCTGATTGCCGCAGTTATCGATGCCGCAGCCGGCCACGATGGTCACATCTGCGTCCGCGCCGATATGGAAATCGTTATAGACCGCTTCTTTTAAGCCGCTCTCGGTCATCACCACGGGGATATGGACGCTTTCGTTTTTCGTGCCGGGCTTGATGCGGATGTCCAGGCCGCTCACATCCGTTTTGGGAATGATTTCGATATTGGCGGTGGACTTACGCCCCGCGGACTGGGAATTGGAACGGATATTGTACGCTCCTTCCGGCACCGTATGCAGATCGGCCACTTCCGCGAGCAGCCGCTTTTGAATCTCATCCAATTTCAGCATACTGTTTTTCCCCCTTTTCCGGCGCTGTACCCGAAGCATTCCTTCATGGCGGACGGGCTGCCGATCAGGCCGGGCAGGATCTCTTCCCGCGGGCCCTGGGCGGTCAGGCGGCCGCCCTGAAGCACGGCCACCTCATCCGCGATATTCAGGATACGCTCCTGATGCGAAATGATGAGGATGGAGCGGTCCTTGACCGTCTGCCGCATCTGGGAAAACACCTCGATCAGGTTTTGGAAGCTCCAAAGATCGATGCCCGCTTCCGGCTCGTCAAACACGGAAAGATCGGCGCCCCGGGCAAGCACGGTCGCGATTTCGATGCGTTTGAGTTCCCCGCCGGACAGGCTGGCGTTCACTTCCCGGTTGATATAATCCCGGGCGCAAAGGCCCACGCGGGACAGGTATTCGCAGGCGTCGGAAGCGCTCAGGTCCTTGCCCGACGCCAGGCGGATCAGATCCATCACCTGAATGCCCTTAAAGCGCACCGGCTGCTGGAACGCGAAGGCGATGCCCGCGCGGGCCCGTTCGGTCACGCTCCATTGGGTGATATCCCGGCCTTTGAAATACACCTTTCCGGAATCGGGCTTTTCAATGCCCGCGATCAGGCGGGCCAGGGTGGATTTGCCGCCGCCGTTCGGCCCGGTGACCACGATCAGCTTTCCCGCGGGCAGAGAAAGGCTGACATCCCGGATGATCTCTTTATCCTGTCCCTCATCCTCCACATGGAAGGAAATATGCTCTAATTTCAGCATGCGAAAATGCGCCTCTCTTTCGTTCGGGGAGCGTCCGTAAAGGCCGCGGGCATAGTATGCCATGGCTTTTAAGAAAAAAGCCGCTTGGCAGCAAAAAATATCGGGAAAAAGCAGGCGTGTCAGCGCCGCAGCGCGTCCTTCCACTGCTCCTCGCGGAAGCCCGGGATCACGGCGTCAGGCGTAATCAGCAGCGGCCGCTTGACCAGCATGCCGTCCGTCGCGAGCAGGGAAAGCATTTCCTCCTCTTCCATCTGGGGAAGGCGGTCCTTGAGGTTCAATTCGCGGTATTTCATGCCGCTGGTATTGAAAAATTTGCGCAGGGGCAGGCCGCTCTTCTTCTGCCAGGCGGCAAGCTCCTCGGCGGTGGGGTTTTGCTCCTTGATGGGGCGCTTCTCATAGGCAATTTGCTGTTCGTCCAGCCATTTCTGGGCTTTCTGGCAGGTGGAGCACCGGTCATAGCAGAGAAACAGGGGCTTCATGATGATTCCTCCTTTGGGGGCGGATCCCCGCGCACACCCTGTATGATAGTATAAACGCGCAGTTTGGTCAAGTGAATGCATCCAAAAGAAGGGCGTTTATTCCGGTTTGGGATGCCTGCGCTGTGAAAACAGTTCAAATTTCATCCTGGTCTGCATCGTACCGACGATGCCCGCGGGGAGGAACAGGATCACCAGGATGGTGACAGCGCCCAGGATGATATTGGACCAGCCGGGATACGCCGCCAGATATTCCCTGAGCAGCACATACACGACGGCCCCCACGACAGGCCCGCCCACCGTGCCGGACCCTCCGATGATGACGATGAACACCATCGAGACCGTCCAGGTGATCTGAAAGCCACTGTCCGGGTAAATGGTGCCCTGGTTGACAAAGAACAGCCCGCCCGCGAGCGCGGTCAGCACCGCGGAAGCGAGATACGCGATCAGCCTGCTTTTCCTCAGGTTCACGCCGGCAGCCGCGGCGGCCTCCGGGTCATCCCGCATGGCCATGAGCGAAAGGCCGAGGCGGGAACGCAATAGCAGCGTCACGCACGTCAGCGCCAGGCAGCACAGGATCAGCGCCAGGGGATAGAGCTGATGAATGGTCGGGTAAGGCGAAATGCGCATGGTCATCCCGCCGCCCTGGTTCACGTATTTCCAGCTGAAAAAGAACATGGACATGGCTTCCGCGGCCACCCACGTCGCCACCGCGAAATACATGCCGTGCATCCGAAACAGCACGAACGAGAGCAGGTACGCGCCGAGCGCGCACAGCAGCGCGCCCGCCAGGACGCCAAGCCAAAGGGGCAGCCGGTACGTGCCCGTAACGACGGCGATCGCATACCCGGACAGGCCGATAAAGAGCTGCTGGCCCAGGCTGGTGAGCCCCGCATAGCCGCCCAGCAGGTTCCAGGCTTCGCCGAGGGTGATATACAGGAAAATCTGGAACAGATACCGCATCCCGTTCGCAGGGAGCGCTCCGCCAAGGCCCAGGGCCAGCAGGCACGCGCCGATCCCCAGCACGATCCCAAGCGAAGGCAGGGCGCCCAAGGCCCATGCGTCCTTTGACGCGGCGCTCTTTTTCAAGGCCGACCCTCCTTCCTCATTTGCCAAGCAGGCCCTTGGGCCTGAACGTAAGCACGATCAAAAGCAATAGATAGCTGATGAGCAGGCCGTAATTCGCGCCGCCGATCACCTGCGCCAGGCCGAACACCATGCCCGCGAGCAGCGTGCCCGGGATACTGCCCATGCCGCCGATGACCACCACGATGAACGCGATCAGCAGATACCGGCCCCCGGAGCTGGGATAAAACGTCCACTTCATGCCGACGCACAGCCCGGCCACCGCCGCCGTCGCCAGGGCGATGCCCATGGCCAGGGCGTAGATCCTGCGCACGTTCACGCCAGACAGGCTCGCCGCCCGGCCATCGTCCGATACCGCGCGGATGGCCCTGCCCGCGTAGGTGCCGCTCAGAAAAAGCGAAAGCAGCAGCACCGAGCATACGCTGATCCCGAACAAAACGAGGTTGAGCGCCGATACATCGATCCCCGCGATCCGCACCGTGGCAAGGCCGTACGCGGTCTCCGCGTGCCGCGCGTCGGCGGAGAACAAAAGCAGCAGCGCGTCCTGCAATATGATGGACACGCCGAAGGTGACCAGGAGCGCGGGCTCGGCGCCCCGCCGCATGGCGCGGTTGAAAAGCGCGTATTGCAGCCCCGCGCCGATCAGGAACATCATGGGCACGGTCACGCACAGCGTCAGGATGGGATCGACCCCCATGCCCTGGGCCAGAAGGGTGGACGCGTATGCCCCGACGATCACAAATTCGCCGTGCGCCAGGTTCGTCAGGCCCACGATGCCAAAGATCATCGCCATGCCCACGCCCAGCAGCGCGTACATGCCGCCCAGCAGCACGCCGTTGACCACAAGCTGCACAATTTCCATGCCAACAAGAACCCTTTCCTCAAATTCCAAAATAGGCGCTGCGGATATCCTCGGGCCTCAGCTTCCCGGACGGCCCGGACAGGGTGACGCTCCCTTTGAGCATCACAAAGCACGTGTCCGACAGAACGAGCGCTTTCTCCGTGTCCTGCTCCACCAGAAGGATCGCCGTTTTTTCCTCTGCGTTCACCGTTTGGATGCGCTCGTACAGATCATGGATCACCACCGGGGCCAGGCCCAGGGAAATTTCGTCAAAGAGGATGCATTTGGGATCGGCCATGAACGCGCGGCCAATGGCCGTCATCTGCCGCTGCCCGCCGGACAGGCTGCCCGCCGGCGCTTTGCGCTTTTGCATGAGCGCCGGGAACAGGGCGTATACCCGCTCCAAAGACTGCCGGGCGTTTTTCCGCCCGCGCGGCGAATAGCTGCCCATCAGCAGGTTATCCTCCACCGACATGCGCGGGAAGCAGCGCCCGCCCTGGGGCACCAGGCACAAGCCGCGCCGCACGATCTCCTCCGGCGGCAGGCCCGTGATGTCCTCGCCCTGGAAGAAGATCTTGCCCGCCTTCGGCCGGTGCAGGCCCGCCGCCGCTTCCAGCAGCGTAGTCTTGCCCGCGCCGTTCGCCCCGATCAGCGCGGAAACGCCTTCCGCCGCGACGGATAAGCTGGCCGATGAGACGGCGGGAAAATCCCCATAGCAGACCGTAAGGCCCTCGATGGAAAGCAAGGCGTCATGCATGCCGCTCCACCCCCAGATAAATCTGCTTCACCGCCCGGGAGGAAAGCACCGCTTCGGGATCGCCCAGGGCCAGGCACCGGCCCTCCGCCACGCACATCAATTGATCCGCCGCGCCCATCATGGCCTCCATCACATGCTCGATCCAAATGATGGAAGAGCCTTCCTCTTTGAGCCGCTTCACCAGCGCCATCACGGCCTGCACCTCCAGGCTGGTGAGCCCGGCGGCCACCTCGTCCAACAGCAGCAGCGCGGGCGACATGCCAAGGGCGCGGGCGATTTCCAGGCGCTTGCGGTCAAGCAGCGTGAGGGAATCGGACAGCGCTTCCGCCTTGTCCATTAAATCCGTGATCCTGAGCGCCCGCATCGCCGCCCGTCCGCCCTCGCTTTCCGGCAGCCCCGCGCCGAATACAGCCGCGGTCAGGACATTTTCAAACACGGTCATGCGGCCAAAGGGCCTGGGGATCTGGAACGTGCGGCCGATGCCCATGCGGCACCGCGCGTCGGGCGCCAGACGCGTAATGTCCTTCCCCGAAAAAAGGATGCGGCCCTTCGTCGGCCGGATCAGGCCCGCCAAGGCGTTGAGCATGGTGGTTTTGCCGCTGCCGTTCGGCCCGATCACGCCGAAAACCCGCCCTTTTTCCATAGTAAAGGACAGGCCGTCCAACACGTTGGTACGGCCATATCCAGCATATACGTTTTCAAATGCGAGAACGGTTTCCATGCCTCATGTCCTTTACTGTTTCTTGGTTGCGTTCACGGGCTGGTATTCGCCGGTCAGCGGGATCTCGGGATGCAGGGAATTATCGATCACCTTCAGCACCAGCTGCCCGTTCTCCCTTTGCCATTGCCCGCCGCACAGCACGGTGCGCGCGTAAGGCAGGCCGTTCATCACGTTATCATACCTGATGTGGCCCACGATGGTGTCGACATCCAGGCTGCCGATGGCGTCGCGCACCTTCTGCCTCTCCGTGGTGCCGGCCTTTGCAAAGGTATGCACGGCCAGTTCCAGCGCCGCGTAGGCGAAGGCCGCCGGCTGGGGCATGGTGCGCCCGCCGTTATCCTTGGCGTAGGCCGCGTCCAGGTCCTTGCTGGAAATCCCGGTCAATTGCGAGGAATAAGGGTTCGTGGGCGCCCACCAGACCTGGGTCATGATCCCGTCGGCCAGCACGCCCAACGCTTCCACGTCGGAAGCGAGCAGGCAGCATTTGCCCATCGTGACGCAGTCCACCTCCACGCCCGCGCCGATGATGGCGTTATAGGCGTTCATAAAATCCGGAGGGATATTCGTGCCGGCGATCACGTCGATCTCTTTTGCCTTAAAGGTATTGGCGACATTGGTAAAATCCGTGGTGCCGGAAGGATATTGGCCGGGATCGACCACCTCATATCCGTCCTCGGCCAGGCGGCGCACAAAAATGCTGTGCCAGGCGGAGCCATCCGCGTCGTTGGCGAAAAGCAGGCCCACCTTCGCGCCGCTGCCCGGCGCATGGCCCGCCTGCGTCCAAAGGGCGCGCTGGGATTCATACACGTCGTCCAGCGTATAGAAGGCGTTCAGCGTCCATTTGAATTCCTCCAGGGAATTGGCCACCGGATCGATGGGCGCCTGGGTGGCGATGCAGGGCACGCCGTAGCGCTCCGCCACCTGCACGACGGGGATCACGGTGTTGGGCGTCTGAATGGCGATGATCAGATCCACCTTGTCTTCCTCGATCAGCTTCTGCGTCATCACGGAGCAGGTGTTCTGATCGGAGGCGGAATCGTACACGATCACCTGAATGGTTTTTTCGCGCCCGTCCACCCGGATGGGATGGGCTTTCACATAATCCTCGATCTGCCTGACCACCCAGGCGCAGCCTTCGCCGTTGCCGGCCAAAGCGCCGGTGGTCGGGTTGACATAGCCGATTTTGATGACGTCGTTTTTCCCGCCGTCCTTCTGCGCGTCCCCTCCGCAGGCAGTCAGCGCAAGCAGCGCGCTCAAAAGCAAGGCAAGCAGCGCCGTCCTTTTCCTGTTTTTCATCAAAACGCTATCCCCCCCCTCTCCGTTTTCATTCCTTATATTACATACAGCGTCAAAAAATGTCAATATAAAAGAAAGTTTGACGGATTCCGCTTCCGGCGTGAAAAAACGCTGTTTCAGCGCTTTTTTTCTCCGGAATACATGCTGTACAGCGCGTGGTAAATGCCGCCCTTGCGCATCAATTCCTCATGGCTGCCGGTCTCCTCGATGCCCTTATCGGTGAGCACCCAGATCACGTCCGCGTTGCGGATGGTGGTCAGGCGGTGGGCGATGGTAAAGGTGGTGCGGCCCTTCGCCAGCTCCTCCAGGGAGCGCTGCACCAAGAGTTCGCTTTCGTTGTCCAGGGCGCTGGTGGCCTCGTCCAGGATCAGGATGGGCGGGTTTTTCAGGAACACGCGGGCGATGGAAAGGCGCTGCTTCTGCCCGCCGGAGAGCTTGACGCCGCGTTCGCCGATGTAGGTGTCGTAGCCGTCCGGCAGGCTGGAAACGAAATCGTGCGCCCCGGCGCGCTTGGCGGCCAGGATGATTTCTTCTTCCGCCGCCCCGGGCTTTCCGTAGGAAATGTTGTCCCGCACGGTGCCGGAAAAGAGGTACACCTCCTGCTGCACCATGCCGATGGAATTGCGCAGGGACTTTAGCGTGATGCCCTGGATATCCCGCCCGTCGATCAGGATGCGCCCGCTGGTGACGTCATAGAAACGGGGGATCAAATTGCAAAGCGTGGTTTTTCCTGCGCCGCTCGGGCCGACCAGGGCGATATTCTGTCCGGCCTTGACCACCATATCCAGGTTGGAGAGCACCTCGTGCGATTGATCGTCCTTGTAGTGGAAGCTCACCTTTTCAAAGCGCACCTCGCCCTTGACCTCGTCCAAAGGCTTCGCGCCGGGGATGTCCTTGATTTCCACCGGCGCGTCCATGATTTCGCAGAAGCGCTCGATGCCGGTCATGCCGCGCTCAAACTGTTCGGAAAAATCGACGATGCGGCGGATGGAGGTGAGCAGGGTGGAGATGTAGAGCAGATAGGCGGTATAATCGCCCACGGTCAGTTTTTGATCCTTCAGAAACAGCGCGCCGACCACGACCACCGTGATGTACATGATCCCGTCAAAGAGCCTTGTCACGGTGTTGAACCCCGCCATATACCTGTACTGCTTGCACTTGAAGCCGAAGAATTTCCGGTTGCCCTCGCCGAATTTTTCTTTTTCCAATTCCTCGTTGGCAAAGGATTTGACCACCCGGACGCCGAGCAGGCTGTCCTCCACCTGGGCGTTGATTTCGCCCACCTGATGGCGCGTTTCCTGAAAGGCGACGCGCATCTTCCGGCGGAAGTACCGGGTGCCGAGCAGCATGAAGGGCAGCAGGACGAACAAAAGCAGCGTCAGGGGCACATTCATCCCGCACAGGATGATGAAGGCCGCCGTGATCTTGACGCCCGCGATCAGGAATTCCTCCGGGCAGTGGTGCGCAAACTCCGTTACGTCAAACAGGTCGCTCGTGATGCGGGCCATGATCTGGCCCACCTTGGTTTCGTTGTAATAGGAAAAGGACAATTGCTGCAAATGGGCGAACAGATCCGTCCGCATGTCCGTTTCGAGCTTCGCGCCGGTCACATGGCCCCAATACTGCATGAAATGATTGGCCGCCGTATCGATCACGCGCAGCAAAAGGTAAAGCCCGCCGAGCTTCAATACCCAGGATACCGTGATCCGGGTATAATCCTCCACAGCCTGGTTGGTGATCGCGCGCACGATCAGGGGGAAGATGATTTCGCAGCCCGTGGTCAGCAGGGCGCAGAGCAGGTCCAAAGCGATTTCTTTCTTATACTTGCCGTAATAGGGAAGAAAACGTTTCAGCAAATGGCGCAGGGGAAGCCGGGTTGCTGCAGACATAGATACCTCCGGTCAGGGAATATAGCGGGACAAAAGTCAGTGGTTCAGCCAGTCGGTGGGCGCGTCGCCGTATAGTTCGTCGTTCGTTTCGTAGTTCAGGCCGTTTTTCATGCAGTAGGTTTCCGCGTAGCTGCCAAAGCCCACCTGGATGACCAGATCGGGAGAACAGCTCAGGAAGACGTGGTTTCCCATTTTTTCGACGCTGTCCGGGACGACGGCGGAGGCAAGGCTCTCACAGCCGCGGAACGCGTCCTCGTCGATGCTGGCGACGCCGTCGGGAATGACGATGGACGTGAGGCCGCTGTAAGAAAACGCGTCTCTCCCAAGGCTGGTGATCCCGCCGGGAAGCTCAACGGCGGAAAGCTTGTGGCAGCCGCTGAATGTGTATCTTTCGATTCGGGTGACGCCTTCGGGGAGAGAGACGGACGTAAGGTTCTCGCAGTGATAGAATGCGTTGTCTCCGATTTGGGTGATGCCGGCGGGAAGGCTGATCGTCACGAGGCGGTCGCAGGACTGAAACGCGGACTTTCCAATACTGGTGACGCTGGCGGGAATCTCAATGACTTCAAGCTTGGAGCAGGCATAGAACATTCCATCCGGAATGGCGGCCAAACCGTCGGCGAGCGTGACGCTTGTAAGATTCTGGCAATGAGAGAATACCCCTTGCCCGATCTGGGCTGCGCCGGCGGGAACGTTCACGGATTTGAGGTTGATGCATAAGGAGAACGCCTCCGTCCCGATGCTGATGACGCTGTCCGGGATCACAACGGAAGAAAGGCTCCTGCATTGCGTGAACGCGGCTTTCCCCAGGGTGGTCACGGTGGCGGGGATGGACACGGACCGAAGGTTCTGGCAGCCGAAGAACGCGTAATCCCCGATGATTTCAATGCCTTCCGGGATCTGATACGCCGTTTCGGTCAGGGTGGTGGGATAGGCGATCAGCTTGTAGTCGGATTTGCCAAACAGCACGTTGTTGATCGTGGCCAGATAGGGATGATCCTTAGCCACCGCCGCCGCGCAGTCCTTCGTTGACTTGCTGCTCTCGTTATAAAACGGGTTTTGGCGAACGGCCAGGAGGGGATGGCCGTCCAGGTCGTTGGGGATCAGCACGCGGCCGTCCGGGCCCAGATAGCGGATCAGCTCGGCGCTGCCGTCCTCCCGGACGACGTACTCGAACAGGCCGGATTCATCGACGGTCACTTGCTCGTCTTCGGCCGGGGCGCAGGTCAGGACAGTGAACAGCAGGGCGAGACAGAGCAGCAGGCATACCGTTTTCTTCATGGGGCTCGCTTCCTTTCTTTTGTTGAGCTGGGAACGAAGAACATTACAAACGCAAAGCGGGCTTTGCGTTCAGCGTCAAATCGGCGATCTCGCCGCGCAGCAGATGATAATAGGCCGCGGAGCCGATCATGGCGGCGTTGTCGCCGCAGAGGGACAGCCTGGGCAGATACAGCTTCACCCCGTTTTGCGCGCAGGCTTTTTCCATTTCGCGGCGGAGCAGGCTGTTGGCCGAAACGCCGCCCGCGAGCGCCATTTTATCAAGCCCCAATTCCCGCGCGGCGAGCATGGCTTTGTCCACCAGGATGGAAACCACCGCGGCGCGGAAGGAGGCGGCCAGGTCTGCGTCGTTCAGGGCTTCGCCCTTTTGCCGGGCGTTGTGCACCGCGTTGATAAAGGCGGTTTTGAGGCCGGAAAACGAATAATCGTATCGGCCCTCGGTTTTGGGCCGGGGCAGTTTCAATGCGTGCGGATCGCCTGCTTCTGCCAGCTTGTCCAAAAGCGGCCCGCCGGGATAGGGGATGTCCAGCACGCGCGCGGCCTTATCGAACGCTTCGCCCGCCGCGTCGTCCTGCGTCTGGCCCAGCACCCGGAACACGCCGTAATCCTCCACCGCGAACAGATGGCTGTGCCCGCCGGAAACCACCAGGCAGGAAAACGGCGGCTCCAGATCGGGATGCGTCAGGAAATTGGCGCAGATATGGCCTTCGATGTGGTTGACGGGGATCAGGGGCTTTCTTAAGGCAAAGGCCAGCGCCTTGGCGCAGGAAACGCCGATCAGCAGCGCGCCGACCAGCCCGGGGCCGTAGGTGACGGCCAGGGCGTCCACCTCCTCCAGCGTCATGCCCGCATCCCTGAGCGCCCGGTCCACCATCCGGTCCACCTTTTCCACGTGCGCGCGGCTGGCGATCTCCGGCACCACGCCGCCATAGAGGGCGTGCAGGTCGATCTGGGTAAAGACGGCGTTCGACAGGATCTTCCGCCCGTCCTCCACCACCGCCGCCGCCGTTTCATCGCAGCTGGATTCGATCGCCAGGATGCGGACGTGCTCTTTTTCCCCCAGCGCTTTCGCCTGGGCCAGGGAGGATTCATAATAGCTCATTTCGCGTTTGCTTCCTTTTGCGTAGAATTGCGGATAAAGGCAAAGACCACAAGGAGCATCAGCCCCAGCACCGGCAGCATGGAAAGCAGCGCCTGCTTTGCATACCAGATAAAGAACGGCACGGGCATCAGGGCCAAAAGCAGATCGGCATGCGGGTTCAACAGCCACAGGTCGTTGGCAAACGCAGCCTTATGGAAGGTGACGAACAGCCCGTCGAAATCCACCGCGCCCCAGACGGACAGCGCCGTAAAGAAAACGAAAAGGAACAGCGCCGCCAGAGCGAAGCCCCGCACGGCGTTTGACAGCATCCGCGGCCGCTCCTGCTTTTTGAGCATATACAGCGCGCCGATCACCGCGATGACCAGCCCGCCGCCGATCCAGCGGACGGCTTTGAGGAGGTTCACCAGGCCCTTTACGTCGCGCAGATGTAAGTTCTCCTTTTCGGAGAACGCATCGGTCCATTCGCCCGTTTCCGCGTCCTTCACCCGCGGCGTTTCGCCCTTCCCGTTCAGGTATTCGGCGATGGCATGGGCGTACGCTTCATACCGGGAGGCGGGCACGTTCATTTCAGACGTTTCCGCGTACTGTAAAAAGCCCTGCTTCATCAGGCTTTCGTTGGTCACGGAGGACGCAGCGATGGAGCAAAGCAGGGACAGGAAACCGATCAGGCCCAGAAAAAAATACAGAATTCTTTTCAGCAAGGAAACACCTCATCCCCCTGGCGCGGGGAATCCATTCGTACGGGCGTACACGGGAAACATCCCGAATCGGTTTTCGCAGGGGGGCGCGGGGACCGCTTATGCCTCAAAAGCGGTCCCCCCGCCAAAGCCCCGTCTCTTACTGCATCTTCAGATACGCCGTCGTGAAGCCCTCCAGGTTGCCGTTCATCACGTCGTCGATGTTGCCGGATTCATAGCCGGTGCGGTGATCCTTGACCATGGTATAGGGCTGGAAAACATAGGAGCGGATCTGGCTGCCCCATTCGATCTTTTTCATTTCGCCCTTGATATCGGCCATTTCCTGTTCCTTGGCGCGCTCGCGCAGCTCCAGCAGCTTGGCTTTGAGCATTTTGATACAGGTGGCGCGGTTCTGCACCTGGTCGCGTTCCGTCTGGCAGGAGACGACGATGGTCACGTCATCCTTGACGTACGTCATGCGCACGGCGGAGGAGGTCTTGTTCACGTTCTGCCCGCCCGCGCCGGAGGAGTGGTAGGTGTCCACCCGGACGTACTTCATATCGATTTCGATCTCGCTGTCGTCGTCCTCCAGCATGGGGGCCACATCCAGGGAAGCAAACGAGGTATGGCGCCGGGCGTTGGCGTCAAAGGGCGAAATGCGCACCAGGCGGTGTACGCCCTTTTCCCCGCGGAGGTAGCCGTAGGCGTGGTCGCCCGACACCTCGAAGGTGACGGATTTGATGCCCGCCTCGTCGCCGTCCAACAGGTCCAGGAGCTTCACCGTAAAGCCCATCCGCTCGCAGTAGCGGGTATACATGCGGTAGAGCATGCTGGTCCAATCCTGGGCCTCGGTGCCGCCCGCGCCCGCGTGGAGGGACAAGACGGCGTCGTTATCGTCGTACTGCCCGCGCATCAGGGTTTCCAGGGCCAGCGCTTCCGTTTCTTTTTCCAGGCGCGTGAGTTCGGCGGAGATTTCCTCCGCCATGCTTTCGTCGTTTTCTTCCTGGGCCAGCTCCATCATGGTTTCCACGTCGTCGCAGCCGGACAGAAGGGATTGGAAGTGCTTGATCTTCCCTTCCAGGTTGGCGATGCGGCGGTTCACGTGCGTGGAGCGCTCCAGGTTGTCCCAGAAGCCGTCGGCGTTCATTTCTTCCTTCAGCTCCGTCAGCTCCCGGTCCATGTCGTCCATGTGCAGGCCCTCCCCCACTTCCGTGAGCTGGGCGCGCAGGGCATCGACCCGCTGGGTATATTGTTCAAATTCCAAAATCATAAGAATCTCTCCTTCTCATAACGCTTTTCCCTGACTGTATGCCGTTTCGGACAAGCGCTACTGTTCCCCCGCCCCCAGGTTCCTGCCGCAGCAGTTCTTATATTTCTTGCCGCTGCCGCAGGGGCAGGGATCGTTGCGGCCGATCTTCTGG
>JAFXZO010000105.1 GCA_017541205.1 Clostridia bacterium
AAGCTGGTGTCCAGCGACATCATCGGCATGACCTACGGCTCCCTGTTCGACGCCAACCAGACCATGGTCACCAAGATCGACGACGACACCGCCCAGGTGCAGGTCGTTTCCTGGTACGACAACGAGAACAGCTACACCAGCCAGATGGTCCGCACCATCAAGTACTTCGCCGAGCTGTAATCGCAGGCCAAAACCGAATCACAGCGCCCCGCCGTCACGGCGGGGCGTTTACGTTGTTCAGAATGAAATATGCGTTGAATTTTCATCGGGAATCGGATATAATGATAACGGAAAGGGGGAAGCAAAATGCCTACGGTTGACATCATCCGCGACACATTGAGCGGAATGAAAAACGCCTATGCGCTTCGCAAGGTCAGCATATTCGGCTCCTACGCCGATGGCCGGGCCACCGAAAATAGCGATTTGGATTTGCTGGTGGAATTTGATTCCCCCGCCGTTTCGCTCTTCAAGCTGAATGCCCTAAAATACGACCTGGAAGACGCCCTGGGCCTGCCTGTGGATGTGATCCACGCCCCCCTGCCCAAAGGAAGCATGATTACAGTGGGAAAGGTCGTGCGGGTGCTGTGAATACGAGAGATCGACAAATTTGTAATAAATTCTGTCGGAAATCGCTTTGGCGCGGGAACTTTTGGACGGCATTTCCCTGAAGCAGTTTTAATCGGATGAGCGTACGGCCCGGGCGGTCAGCATGACGCTGATCAATATCGGCGAATTGGTGAAGAATATCACGCAGGATTTGAAGGACGTACACAGGGAAATCCCCTGGCGGGCCATTGCCGGCATGCGGGATGTGACCGCGCATAAATATCAAACGCTGCGCAAAGAGGACGTTTACAGCACTTGCACGCAGGATTTACCTGCGTTTGAAAGACAGATTGTGAAGCTGCTTTTGGAATGAAACCGACAAACGCGAACCCCGCTGCCCTTCATCGGACGGCGGGGATTTTGCTATTGCAGGAAAAAGGAAATTGTTTTTCAACTTTTACGGGCATTTCGTTTGCGATCTTTCTTTTTCGCTTGACGGGCCGGAAATGGTATGATACACTTCCGGCGTAGTCCAACAGGCCGGTTGGCCGAAGGTACGATAGGCAATATCGTGATTTGACAAGTGAACAAGCCTACGCAAGAACGGGCAACGGTTTATCGACGACGACACCTATCAGGTACAGGTCGTAAGCTGGTACGACAACGAGAACAGCTACACCAGCCAGATGGTCCGCACCATCAAGTACTTCGCGGAACTCAAGTAATCCGCATTTCCGCTCCATCCTGCCCTTCGGCGGGATGGAGGTTTTTTGCTTTTCTATTCCGAAAAGCGGAAGGACGCGCACAAAAAAGGAGAGAGACCTGCCATGCGCAAGATATCCCGGCTGCTGCTTGTTATGCTGATCCTGGTTCTGGCCTTCCAGCCGTGTATTTCCGTCGCAGACGCGCTGCCGAAGGATACGCCGAGACCGACGCCTTCGATAACCCTGCCGCCGACGATCCCGCCGACCACGCCCCCCACGCCGACTCCAACATCAGGCCAATGGACGTCATCCGGCAAATCGGATCACCTGGATTATCATATAGGGGCAAAATACAAGCAGGATGGGGAATGGGTTGAACTCAAATATCTGCTGATCAATAGCTACGATGCCGGCATATTTTCCGATGGCATTCTGTTCTTTTCGGGTTTGGATGGATACGTCAAAACTCTTTCTTCCAAAATTGATGAGCTCGTATTGGACAGGAAAACCGATGAGGAATGGTATCGGATCGAATATGACGTCAGTTATTTGGATTCCTTCTCTTCGACGATGTATCTTTACCGTCAGGCTGGCGATAACCTGGAGTGCATCGCTGCGTGCGAGGATATCCTCAGTGAAGTGAAAGCGCTGGAGCCCGGCCGGTATCTGCTGGAAACCTTCGTTTACGGCGCGCGCGGATATTACTACACCAAGGGCTCATACCTGCTTTGGATCGTCGTGACGTAACGCCTCGGCAGATGAACCGCGCGATTCTGTATTTTTCTGAGCCGGAGCCAATGCGGACATTGCGAAACGCTGGTAAAAAAGCGGGTGGCTATCCATCCGCTTTTCATTATAAGCCGCATATCTATTTGACACCGGACAGCCGTCCTACCGCTTCTTCAGCACGCCTGCCGCCCGGAGGAGGCGGCCCAGTTTCCGCCGAACCTTCACCGCAAGCCAGCGCACAGGATAAGCGGCGCACCAGATCCTTTCATAACACCTGTATCGGAAATCGTTGACCGAATAATTTTTCTCTTTCCGCCTGAAGTCCGTCAAAACCCCGAGCACAGCTTCCTGAGGCACCTTTTCGATCGTATAGGTGTTGTCTCCCCGGATCAGGTAATCCTCTCCGGCCGTACGGATGACCCTGTGAAGCACATAGGCCTTGCCCCGCTTATAGAACGCCACGTCATATTTTTTCAGCGGTCCTTCCCGCCGGGCAATCACCACAAGATCCCGATTCTCTCTCAGCATGGGCTGCATGCTGACGCCTTTTGTTTTGTAGATCAGCTTCCCGTCCCGTTCAAGGATCTCTTCAAAACTGCTCATGCTTACCCCCCGGCCTTCTCCCATGCCAAACGTACCGCTTCCGCCGTAGGCTCGCTGCAAAAGCGGAAAACCTTGATCTTTCCGGCCATCGCCTGCAAAAGCCGCAGCGTCTTGCGGTTGGCGTCCGGATCATCCGGCCGGAAGGTCTGATGCAGCAGCTGTGGAAATGCGTCCGCCAGGTTCATTTCGATAATCCGGTTTCCCGCTTCGGATCTCTCCAGAAGAAAGATTGCCTTTAGCGGCACGCCCGTATTCGCATTCCAGCCTTCCTTGCCGCACCAGGGCGTACCGTAGGCATACACACTGTCTTGCGTCACACGCAGCAGCGGCTTGTCCCCGTTCACAATGAAGGATTCCGGAATGCACTCCGTCCAGATCCGGCTCCTCGTCGTTTTTCCGATGCCGCTCGGCGCGGTGATCATATAGCCTTTCCCGGACGTGGAAATCACAGATCCGTGCATCACAAACGTGTCAAAAGCGGGCATTCGGGCGCCGATTTTCCGGTACGCGGCCGTAACCTCCAGATCCTCCGGCGCATAGCGGGCATTCATGCCGGTTTTTTTGTTTTCCTGCCGTACCGCCGCCTGTTCCCGCTCCAAGTCTTCTTCTATGATCTCGATCAGGATATCCGCCTCCTTCCGCTCCGGCTCCGCGAGCAGATATCCTTCGCAATTTTGCCGGATTTTGTCAAACAGAGAATGGATCTCTACGATCCGTCCGGCCAAGCTGATCTGAAAATTCATACTGGCTCCGATGCCCCTTTTTGCCCTGTTTTTTTCCATTGCCGGTAAACCGTCCGCATATTTTTTAGGTATTGCGAAATCATTCCCTCCCGCTCTCCGGGCGGGCATTTTCCGCGATTCACCGGGCAGTGCGCCAGCAGATACCGGCAGGAAGGATACAGCGGGCAAACCGCGCATTCCGCATGAATCACCCGTTCCCGCCACCACAGGAGTTCTTCCCGGTTCACGATGCCGTCCGCCAGCGATCCGATCGTATGCTGAAAGATTTGATCTTCGCATTTGCTCAGTATGCCGTCCGGCGTACACTGCACCGATGCCGGATCATCCGCCATACAGGAAGAAAGCTTGAGGTGAGGGAGCTTTTCGGTCCGGAACGGCTGCCATCCTTCCTTCTCCAGCATTTTCCGAAGCTCCTGCAAATGAAGCTTCAGGGCTGCCTGCTCTTCTTCCCCGTGCGAAACCGGATCGAAGCCCACTTCCGGGACCAATGGCTGGATATACACGTTGATGTCCGGATTTCCGCCGAACCGTTCCTTAAGCTCCCCGATCAGCGCCGCCAGATCCTTCCCATTGTGCAGATCCAGGTTCAGCCGGATGTTCACCCGGATCCCGTTCTCCAGCAGGGATCGGATATTCCGCAGCACCCGCTTAAACGGATTGTCCCGGACGCCGGGATACGCCTTGGTCCGGTTATAGACGTCCTCCGTCCCGTCCAGGGTGATCTGGATTTTTTTCAGGTTCCATTGCTCCCGGGCATGTTTTGCCAATGCTTCGTCAAACAGATAGCCGTTGCTGGTCATCTCCGACTGATAGGGGATCCGCATTTCCTTAAGCCTGCCGCAGATCTGGTCGATCCTTTCCCGTCCAAGCATCGGCTCGCCGCCGAACCAGCTCAATCGGACGGCCTGCCCGCTGCAATGCGCCGCGATAAAACGAACCAGCTCCTCCGCTGTCTCCGGGGACATATGAACATGCCGGATACCGCTTTCAAAACAGTAAAAGCACCTGGCATTGCAGAAAGTCGTAGGCAAAATATTGTAATGGCAGATCGCTCCCGCAGCCTCCCGCCGTTTCATCAGCAGGGACCGCAATTGCCCGGCCGTCTCGTCTTCCCGGCAGCCTTCGGGAACAATGAACCGATGGGAAGCCAGCTGGGAAAAGGCCGGGTCCATTTCTCCCGGCAGGGAATCCAGAAACCGCTTTTCCTCCGGGGAAAGCAGCGCCAATTCCCCCGTCAGCGTATTGCACACAAGGGCGCCGTCTTCCGTTTCCAGCCTTAGGAGATACAGGCTGGCCACGCAGGCTTTCCCCGGCGCGGAAGAAAAGCGAAGCAGCTTCTGATAATTCCATTTTCCATTTGCGACAATCTGCATGTTCCTTCCCCTTAAAAGATCGGATGCAATAGAAAAGAACTATTCAGCAACAGCCAAACAGTTCTTTGTCTGTAATGAAATAAGTCAGCCGGCAATGTAGCCCTTGGAAATCAGGTCCTGAAGAATTTTATCTTCGTTCATATTCTGACCATGCAGGATATTGCTTCTTTCCCAGGCTTTATCGATATCCAAAACTCTGTGCGTTGTTTTGCTTCCGTCGGCATGGGAGTACGTCATCGTCATAGAATTGCGATTCCACGTAAAGAGACCGCCGACAACCTGATCCAACATATCGTCATTCAGTTCAAATTTTTTTTCTGACATTAGAATCTCCTTCTATCTATCTATCATCCATCTCAACTGAATCAGAAGCCAACACAAACATCTCCGTAGGGGTTACAATTGTTTCCGGATGTAACGATCACGTCGTTTTCTTCGATTTCGACAAATTCGACTTCGGGAGTTTCGTAATTTTCCGTCATGGTTTTCGCCTCCTTGCTCAAAAGTAAAAATATGGATTGCTGAATCATTATACTATCTTTGATCCCGGCTTGTCAAGCACTTTTCATGCCAGCAATCCTTTTGCTTCGAGCTTCAGGAGCATCCGATGGATATCGGCAGCCAAGATATCCCTGGATACGTCGTACTGTTGGCTCATATACTCCACGATGGACGCTTCATCCGTTTCTTCCTTCAGCAGGTCAAAGATGACCGCGGCCGTTCCGGTCAGCTTGATGACGCCGCTGAAATTTCCTTCGCAGTCCTCCATCGGGACAGCGAAACGCTCGCCTTCAATGTCCATGATCTCAAAGTGATACTTCAGATGCATCTCCCTTTACCTCCTTGTCATCGATCGCCTCCTTTCCCACTGCCCATCTGAATCCCGGCCCTTATGGATTCGTTTTCACTCGTTTATACGAATAAAAAGCGGGGATGGCAGCTGTTTGGAAAATTCAGCTGAATTTATTTTACTCGTTTGCGGCCCGGCGCCCGCAAGTGTCCTTGAAGCTGCAATCTGATCCGGGATCATACAAAATTTGCCAGGCGACGCTGCCGCGATGAGAACCGGCATGCTGTTTCGCTTTAGCAGATCGAAGTTTTTCACATCAGTATTATAATCCATTTGATAACCGTTTGCAAGAAAAATGTGCTGAAGCATTCTCCGCGCGCGTTTGGACATTTTTATGCCCCCTGATCTTCCGCCGACCAATGCTTCATGAAACAGCGCTTTCAAGCTTCGGCCTTATTCCAGCCCTTCGTAAATCAGATTGCGCAGGGTGGGGTGGATGACGTCGTAGCCATAGCCGTAATTGCGCACGTGCATCAGATAGATGGCGGATACATGGGTAGCGGGGTCGATCATCGCCCAGGCGCCGGCCGCGCCGTCCCAGCCGAATTCGCCCAGGCTGCCGCGCCCGCCCGCGGCGAGCGTCACGCGGGTGCGCACGCCCAGCGCGTAGGAATAGCCCAAGCGTTTCCAGCCGTCAAAGGATGCGCGGCCCTTGGGGCAGAGCTGGTTGGCGTTCCACAGCTGGATCGTTTCGGGGGAGAGGAGGGCGCAGCCGTCCTCGGCCTTTCCCTCGCAGGCCAGGGCGTCCAGGAACACGGCGTAATCCCGGATATCGCTGATGAGGCCCGCGCCGCCGCTTTCAAAATTCGGGGTCAGGCGGTAGCTGAGCGCTTCGCGGGGCATGACGTCAAACGTATTTGCTTCGGGGTTGTATACGTACTGGGCGCACTGGCGGCCGCGCTCCTTTTCGGGCAGAAGGAAGCAGACGGTTTTCATGCCCAGGGGCTCCCAGATATTTTTGCGCAGGTAATCCGAGAATTTTTCCCCGGCCGCCGCTTCGATCACGGCCGCCAGCACGTCATGGGACGCGCTGTACAGAAAATCCGTGCCCGGCTCGAACATCAAGGGGTCTTCGGCCTTCGCCTCCGCCAGCTGGCGGGTGGTGGCCCGGCCGTCCGTTTCCTTGAGGACGCGCCGGATGGCGGGGGTGTCCAGATCGTAATCCAGGCCGCTTTGCATGCTCAAAAGATGCCGAACGGTCATCACGTTCCGGGCGGGCCGGATCGCATCCCCGTCCCGCACGGTCAAGCGCCTGTAGGCGGGCAGATAATCGGATACGGGCGCGTCCAGCGCGAGCGCCCCCTGCTCGATCAGCCGCATGGCGGCGCAGGAGGTGGTCACCTTGGAGCAGGAATAGAGGTTGTAGGTATCGTCCGGCCGCACCGGCTGGGTCTTTTCTTCATCCCGATAACCGGCGCTGTGGCGGAACAAAAGCCTGTGATCCCTGTATACGGCCATGTCGCATCCCGGGACGCCCAGGGCGGGAATGGAATCCAGATAAGCAGCCAGCTTGGAAAAGTCCATGATAACGCCTCCTCTTATTCTTCCTTCGCGGCGCGCGCCACGTGCACCCGCGCCCATTCGATCCGGCGGTCTTCGATGCGCTCCACCTGGATCTCGATCTTGTCCGCTTCTTCCTCGCCTTCCTTGGGCGCTTCGCCGTCGGGCGTAGCGTACAGGGTCAGGCTCGGGGTGGTGCCGTCCTGGGGGATGGTGGAAAAGCGGCTGAAGATCAGGCCGCCCAGGGTATCGTAATCCTCGTCCTGGGGCAAAACAACGTTCAGCGCTTCCGCCACGGTCTCCAGCTCCGCCGTGCCGCTCACCCGCCACGTATCGTCGCCCAGGGGCTGGATCTCGTTTTCGGCGGCGGGGTCAAACTCGTCGTAGATGTTGCCCACGATTTCTTCCAGCAGGTCTTCCATCGTCACGATGCCGCTCATCCCGCCGTATTCGTCCACCACGATGGCGATGTGGGATTTGACGCGCTGCATGTTGCGCAGCAGTTCGTCCGTCGGCACGGTCTCGGGCACGAAATAGGGCGCCCGCAGCAGCTTCTCCAGCGGCTTGGGGCTTTTTTCGCTCATATTGAGCAAAAATTCGCGCGTGGACAGGACGCCCACGATATCGTCGATGTCCTCGTTGTATACCGGGAAGCGGCTCAAACCGCTTTCCTTGATGGTCTGCAGCACGCTGCTTTGATCGTCGCCGATCCAGATGCTGGTCACGTCGGTGCGGTGGGTCATGCAGTCGGCGGCGGTCAGATCGCCGAAATCGAACACGTTTTTGATCATTTCGCGCTCGTCGCTTTCGATCGCGC
>JAFXZO010000010.1 GCA_017541205.1 Clostridia bacterium
GATCTACACAAAATCAGTTAGCCCTCATTTTCAGAATGATGGATTTTTGTTGCCAAATTGTTGCCACGCGGGACCTTGACCGCCCTGAAACCCTTATTTTACGCGGGTTTCAGGATTTCAGCCTTTATTCCCACTCGATTGAAGCGGGGGGCTTCGTCGTCACGTCCAGAACCACGCGGCTGGCGTGGGGCACCTCGTTGACGATCCGGGCGGAAACTGCGGCAATCAGGTCATAGGGCAAGCGGGCCCAATCGGCGGTCATGAAATCGTCGGTGGTGACGGCGCGGAGGGCGATGGTATAATCGTAGGTGCGCTCGTCGCCCATGACGCCCACGCTGTGCACGCCGGTCAGGACGGTGAAATACTGGTTGACCTGCCGCTCGAGCCCGGCTTTCGCGATTTCCTGGCGGAAGATGGCATCGCTTTCCCGCACGATCTGCACCTTTTCCTTCGTCACCTCGCCGATGACCCGGATGGCCAGGCCGGGGCCGGGAAAAGGCTGCCGCCAGACCAGGGATGCCGGCAGGCCCAAGGCCTCGCCCAAGGCGCGGACTTCGTCCTTGAACAGCATCCGCAGGGGCTCGATCAGCTCCGTAAAGCCCAGCTCTTTGGGCAGGCCGCCCACGTTATGATGGCTCTTGATGACTGCGGCGCTGGCGCCCTGGCCGCTTTCGATCACGTCCGGGTAAATGGTGCCCTGGGCGAAATAATTTAGCTTGCCTAACTTGGCCGCTTCCTCCCGGAACACTTCAATGAAATCCCGGCCGATGATGTGGCGTTTTTCCTCCGGCTCGGCGACGCCTTTCAGATCGGCAAAGAATCTGTCCGCCGCGTCGGCGCGGATGAAGCGCACAGGGAAAAGATGGCTGAACACGTGGCACACCTGCTCGCTTTCGCCCTTGCGCATGAGCCCGTGATCCACGAACACGCAGGTCAGGCGCTTGCCGATGGCGCGATAGATCAGCGCCGCGGCCACGGAGGAATCCACCCCGCCGGAGAGGGCCAACAGGACCGTTCCGGTCGCTCCCGTCACTTCCCGGATCTGTTTGACGGCGGTTTCGGCGTAAGCGTCCATGGTCCAATCGCCAAAGCAGCCGCAGATACCGTACAGGAAATTGTGCAGCAGCCGCTTCCCTTCGTCGGTGTGGGTCACTTCGGGATGGAACTGCACGCCGTACATGCGCTTCTCCTCATTCGCCATGGCGGCGACGGGGCAGTTTTCTGAGGATGCGATGGGATGAAAGCCGGGCGGGCACTTTGAGACCTGCCACGTATGGCTCATCCAGCAGGAGGAGGCGGAAGACATTCCGGAAAGCAGGCCCGAGCGTTCCTTCATCTGCACCGTGACGCGCCCGTATTCCCGCTCTTTCGCCCGCTCCACCTGCCCGCCCAGCAGCTGCGCAGTGAGCTGCATCCCATAGCAGATGCCCAGCACCGGCACGCCCAACGCATAAACCGCCGGGTCGCAATGGGGCGCGTCCGGATCGTTGACGCTGGCAGGCCCGCCCGAAAGGATGACGCCGACGGGCTGACGCGCGGCGATTTCCGAGGCGGGAATGCTCCAGGGCAGGACCTCGGAATACACATGGTTTTCACGCACGCGGCGGGCGATCAGCTGGGTATACTGCCCGCCGAAATCCAGGATGATGATGGTTTGTCGGTCTGTCATGCCTGCCTCCTTGAGGAATTATGTTTCATTCGGCGGAAAACCTGATTTAGCGGTATCCTCTCCGTTTTGCTTCTTCTATCAGCTTCGGTTGAATCAACGGATAAGTCCATCTGTCCGCAAGCTGCCCGGTAATCACGATTTGCTCGATCTCGCTATGCAGCTCTTTTTCAAAAGACAGAATGTCCGCATAGCAAAGAAGCCCGAAGGTTTCTTCTCCGTTGAAGTTATCCGGCGCGGTAACGGAATACACGCATACGGGCTTTAATTCGTATTCCATCGCGCCCGTTTCTTCATACAGTTCTCGTTTTGCGGTATCCATGATTGCCTCGCCGGCTTCCCGATGGCCGCCGGGAAGCTCGAGCGTATCTCTTTCTCTGTGTTTGCAAAACACCCATTGGCTGTTTGTTTTTGCTATGATGACGGCAAATTTCAGCAATCGGTCATCCACCTCATCATAGAATTTTACTTCGACCATTTCCTGTGCTCCCGTCAATCCCGTTTTCCCGATCCGCCATCTTTGCGCCGCCAAAGAGCCCGGCAGGACAAAGCATGGCTCGATTTTCTTCACTTCTGCACATACTTGCGCCTGTCATGGCCGTTCAATTGATAATACAGCGCTTTTCTTTCATACATCTTTGCGTCTGCCGCTCTTGCAAGGGCGGTAATATCCTCCCCGGGAAGCTCGGAGGCGGAAACGCAGCCGAACGAGGCGGTAAGCTGTATGCCGCTGCGTTTGGACCAATCGCGCATGCTTTCTTCAAAGGCGCTTAGGAGCGCCTCCGATCCCGCCTGCGCAGACGTGAGGATCGCGGCAAATTCATCGCCGCCTATCCGGTACGCCCGGCCCTTGTCACCGAAGCATTGCTCAATGCAGCGCGCGGCGCCGATAATCATTGTATCCCCCGCAGCATGCCCGTATCTGTCGTTGATATCCTTCAGCCCGTCAATATCGATGGCAATATACGTCAGGTCTTTCGGAAGCGGAGCGGCCAGATAGCTTTGCAGGTCCTCCTCGTAGCTGCGGCGGTTCAAAAAGCCCGTCATGACATCGAAACGGGCTTTCTCCTCCTCTTCTACGATGCGTTCCGCGAGATTGATCTTCAGGCGCAGGAAGCTGATGCCGAGCACGATCTGGAAAATGAAGAAGATAAAACTGTTGATCAATTGACCGACTCCGCCCCCCGACGACAGGGTAAGATAAAGCAGGATGGCATTCGACGCCGTAACGATGACCGCGTAAACGGAAGGGAAGAGAAAAGCGCTTAAGGGAACGATCAGTGAAAAGGTCATGAACACCGTCGGGTCGACTTTTCCGGTAACCGTATAATCAGAATAGGTGATGGCAAGCGCCCAGGCGAAAAGGAAAGCCGCATAAATGGGGCTCATATAATTCAGCTTTGTATCTGTGCGGGACGTCTTTTCTGACGTAGCCGCTCAAGGCCATGGCGACAATCGCCAGGGTCAGAAGCGAAAGATAAAAGCCGCGGTATCTCCACAGATAGGGGCCGTACATTTCGGAATTGGCAAATGTGTAAGCGAGCATGAAGATCTCCAGAACAGCCGCAACAGAAAGCGCGATCAAAGAAAGCTTCATGGATGAAGAATATATGCTTATCAGGATCCTGTCTTTTCTGTTTTCCGCGTCTTTTGTCTTCATACATGCTCCTTTGCATACGACAAAAGCCGCTTTTTTCTTCCATACAGCCGATCATGCTACACATGTTCGCAGAGAAGATCATCATTGCATGCGTAATTATACAGGATTTTACATGGATTTGCAAGGCCCATGCACTATTCTCTCTTTGAATCCCGATATGCCTCCTTTGGTACTTTCCTGGGCTCCAGGAAAGTACACGCCTCCCCTTTCGTCACTCCCCGCTGGCCCCATAGTTGGAAAGCACCCGGGCCGAGGGATCGTCCACGTCGCAGCCGGGCCAGGTTTTGTTGGGCATCCAGAAATCGGGGATCATGGCGGCCTGGCCGGGGTAATACGATTCAAACAGTTCGCGGTACAGCAGGCTTTCCTTGGTGAAAGGCCTGCGGTAATCATATTTTGCCGCCTTTTGCGCAAATTCCTCATCGGTATAGGTGCGTTCCGCCAGGGCTTTGAGGTCGTTGACCATCGAGTGGCCCACGGCGTCGGAGAAGGCCGCCTTCTGCCGCCAGAGGATCTCGTCCGGAAGGATCCGGTCGTCGGCAAAGGCCTTGCGGATCAGGTATTTGCCCATGCTGTGGCGGTTCATTTTCAGCTCGGGGTCGATGCTCATGGCGTAGCGGACAAATTTCAGGTCGCCGAAGGGCACCCGGGCCTCCAGGCTGTTGACCGAAATGCACCGGTCAGCCCGCAGCACGTCATATACGTTCAATTCCCGGATACGCTTTTCCGCCTCCTCCTGGAACGCGGCGGCGGAAGGAGCAAAGTCCGTATACTTATAGCCGAAGAGCTCGTCGGAGATTTCGCCGGTCAGCAGCACGCGCACGTCCGTGTGCTCATGGATCCACTTGCACACCAGGTACATGCCGATGGAGGCGCGGACGGTGGTAATGTCCCAGGTGCCCAGCAGTTCAACGACGGTTGGCAGCGCGTCGAGCACATCCTTTTCGGAGATGATGACCTCCGTATGGTCGCTGCCGATGAAATCGGCCGCCATGCGGGCATATTTCAGGTCGATGGCGTCGATATCCATGCCGATGGCGAACGTGCGGATGGGCTTATCCAGCATCCTTTGCGCAATGGCGCACACCAGCGAGGAATCCAGCCCGCCGGACAAAAGGAAGCCCACCGGCGCGTCGGCGTCCAGCCGCTTTTCCACCCCGTCCATGAGCAGCCTTCGCAGCTTCGCGCATACTTCTTCCTCGGTTTTCATGGTGAAATAGCCCACATAGGCGGGATCGGCGTACTGGATGAACTGCCCGTCCATCCAGTAATGCCCCGGCGGGAAGGGCAGGACGGTTTCGCACAGACCCATCAGGTTTTTGGGTTCGCTGGCGAAGGCCCATTCCCCGTCGGGGAGCCTGCCGTAATACAGCGGCCGGATGCCGATGGGATCCCGGGCGGCGATGAGCTTTTTCTGCGTTCCGTCGTAGAGCAGCAGGGCAAACTCCGCGTCCAGGGTCTTGAACATTTCGATGCCGTATTCGTGATACAGGGGAAGCAGGATCTCGCAGTCGGACTGGCTGTGCAATTCGTACTTGGCAAGCAATCTGTCCCGCAGCGGGCGGAAGCCGTACAATTCGCCGTTGCACACCACCGCGTCGCCGTTCATCCGGAAGGGCTGCATGCCCCGATCGTCCAGGCCCATGATGGCCAGGCGGTGGAAGCCCAGGTACCCGATGGGGATTTTCTCAAACCGGCTCATGTCCGGGCCTCTGGAAACGGTGCGGTCAAAGCAGGCTTTCAGGGTTTCCACGGGGATCGTTTTACTGGTCACGCCGAAAATGGAACACATAAATGGCACCTCCGTTTATTGGGCGGCTTTCCTCTCTGATGCCGCTGCGTCAATGAGGCCGCGAAGCTGGATTTGGGATGAGCAATCACTCCGGGCAAGGAATGAGGCCGCAGGCGTACCGGAGGTACGTCAAGGCCGGATGACGCAGGATGGAGGGATTGATCGCCCAAAGACGATTCGTGATCTCGTTGGCGCAACGACCTTCAGGACGAAGGCCGCCGCTCCGTGGTGCCACCTGATTTGCTTCTCTTTCCGGGCTCTATCAAGCCCTGACGGTTGTAACGTGCCGCCTGTCACGCCGCCCCTACTTGCTTTCGCTTTCAGCTTGGGCTTGGAAGGGTTCTTTGCCGGATCGCTCATACGGGATTCCCACCATCGCCCGCTCTCTGTGCTGCCGCGCACCCGGTTACTTTGCTTCCGCAACGCTTTCATGTGAAATTTGCGGGCATTGTAGCACTTTGGTCCGCTTGTTGTCAAGAGGGAAAAAATAGAAAAACAATCAGAAAACAGAGAAACAATTGCAGAACAATTTTTCTGTTTGAAAGTTATTGACTTATCGCTGACGGGGTGCTATCATAGCTTCGACAAGGCAAGGGAGCCTCGGTTCATTCGGTTCCCTCGCCCTTTTTATTATTTTGATTTTGAAGGAGGCTGTCAGTCATGAGTAAGTACAGCAAGGAAGACATTATCCGCATGGTGCGCGAAGGCGACGTGGAGTTCATCCGCATGCAGTTCACCGATATTTTCGGCCAGCTGAAAAACGTTGCCATCACTGCCAGTCAGATCGAAAAGGCGGTCAACAACGAGATCATGATCGACGGAAGCTCCATCGAAGGCTTTGTGCGCATCAACGAAAGCGACCAATACCTGCGCCCGGATCTGGACACCTTCGCCATCCTGCCCTGGCGGCCCCAGCACGGCAAGGTGGCTCGTCTGATCTGCGATGTGTACAATCCGGACGGCACGCCCTTTGCCGGCGATCCGAGAGGCGTCCTCAAGAAGGTGCTGGCCCACGCGGCGGAAATGGGCTATTCCTTCAATGTTGGCCCCGAAATGGAGTTCTTCCTCTTCCAGACGGACGAGCAGGGCCGTCCCACCACCTTGACCGGCGACGAGGCGGGGTATTTCGACCTGGGCCCCCTGGACCACGGCGAAAGCACGCGGCGCGAAATCTGCATGGCGCTGGAGCAGATGGGCTTTGAAATCGAGGCCAGCCATCATGAGGTGGCCGCGGGCCAGCACGAGATCGACTTCAAATACGCCGACGCGCTGACGGCCGCCGACAACATCATGACCTTCAAGCTGGCGGTCAAGACCCTGGCCCAGAAGAACGGCCTGCACGCCACCTTCATGCCAAAGCCCGTGTTCGGCATCAACGGCAGCGGCATGCACACCAACATGAGCCTGTTCAAGGACGGCAAGAACGTATTTGCCGATCCTTCCGACAAGCGGGGCCTTTCCAAGGAAGCCTACGCCTTCATCGCCGGCATCCTTGCCCACGTGCGCGGCATGGCGGCCGTCACCAATCCCCTGGTGAACAGCTATAAGCGGCTGGTGCCGGGTTATGAAGCCCCCTGCTACCTGGCCTGGAGCGCCAGCAACCGCAGCGCCCTGATCCGCATCCCCGCCGCCCGGGGCATGGGGACCCGCGTGGAGCTTCGCTGCCCCGATCCCGCCTGCAACCCGTACCTCAACATGGCGGTGTGCCTTGCGGCAGGCCTGGACGGCATCGAAAAGGGCCTGACTCCGCCGGACGAAATCACCGAGAACATTTTCGCCATGGACGCGCCTACTCGGGAAGCGAAGGGCATCAAATCCCTGCCCGGCACACTGAAGGACGCCATCGAGTGCCTGAAGGCGGACGATGTGATCTGCGGCGCTCTGGGCGAGCACGTGCTCTCTCAGTATGTGGAAGGCAAGGAAAAGGAATGGGACGCCTACCGCACCCACGTGAGCAAATGGGAGATCGATCGGTATATCGTGATGTACTGATTGCATACGGAAAACAAAAAAGGAAAATTTTTGACAGGAGGGATGACCAGTGGCCAGGATCGTCATTGCCAGCGCGTCGGAAGCGAGCCGTGAGCAGTTGAACCGGCTGCTGGTTTCCTCCGGTTTTTCGGTGTTCCGCGGCTGCGCGTCGGGAAGCGAGCTGAGAAGAACGATCAACGAATGCGAGGACGGCATTGTGATCCTGTTGGGCAATCTGCCCGGATGCAGTCCGGACGAGCTGCAATGGGACTATGGCGAGCGCCTTCAGATCCTTTTCATCGGCAAGCCCTCGGTGCTGGAAGGCATCGAATCGCCGGAAATCTTCCGCATGCCGCTTCCGCTGTCCGGCCAGGCGCTGATCGGGGCCATGAACATGCTTTCCCAGCTGCATCAGATGCGGCTGCCCAAACGGATGGGCAGTGAAAAACAAATCGTGGAGAGGGCCAAAAAGATCCTGATGCGCACCCTTGGAATCACCGAGCCGGAAGCCCATCGGGAAATGCAGCAGTACGCCATGAACCACGGCATGAAGATGGCGGAGTATGCGAAAGAAATCACAGCATCGTCAAGGGGGACGGAGATGAGCGCCCGCAGTGCGGGAAACAGCGAATCCAAGTCCCAATGAGCTGCAGAGCGATGCAGGCAAAGCGCAGCATCGCGGCAATAGCGAATTGCGGAGGATTGACCATGAAGGACCGACAGTATCCCCTTTATCATGAAGAACTGGAACACGAAAGCTGCGGGGTGGGGGCGATCGTGGATCTGAGCGGCAAGGTCACCCACCGCACCGTGGATCAGGCGCTGTCCATCGTGGAGCGGTTGGCCCACCGGGCGGGCAGCGACGCCCTGGGCACCACGGGCGACGGCGTTGGCATCATGACCCAGCTGCCGCACGCCCTGTTTGCTTCCTGGGCGCAGGAGGAAGGCATCGCCTTAGGCGAACCCGGGGATTACGGCGTGGGCATGTTCTTTTTGCCGGAGGACGAGGTAGGGGTTCAAAACATCTGCCGGATTTTTGAGCAGCTGGCCGCTTCCGAAGGCCTGCCCGTTCTCGGCTGGCGGAACGTGCCCTGCCATCCCGCCCAGCTTGGACCCGGGGCAAGGCGCGCCATGCCCCGCATCCGGCAATGCTTTTTGAAACGCCCCGAGGGGATCGCCGCCGGACAGGATTTTGACCGGCGGCTCTACATTTTGCGCCGGATTTTTGAAAAGCAGGATACCGACACCTATATCTGCTCCCTGTCCTGCCGCACCGTCGTATATAAAGGCATGATGCTGGTGAGCCAGCTGCGCTCCTTTTACGACGACCTCCAGGACGTGCGCTACTGCTCCCGGATGGCCATGGTGCATTCCCGCTTTTCCACCAATACCTTCCCATCCTGGAGCAAGGCGCATCCCCAGAGGTGCCTGCTGCACAACGGTGAAATCAACACCATCCGGGGCAATCACGACCGCATGAAGGCCAGGGAAGAAACCATGCGTTCGGCGGTCATGGGCGATGAAATGGCGCGGGTACTGCCCGTCGTGCAGGAGGGCGGCAGCGACAGCCAGATGCTGGACAACACCATCGAATTCCTGCACATGAACGGCCTGCCCCTGTCCCTGGCCGGGATGATCCTGCTGCCGGAGCCCTGGCAGGGATCGAAACAGGAAACGCCCTGGCGCGATCTGTACCGCTATTACGCCACCATGATGGAGCCCTGGGACGGCCCGGCGGCCATCCTGTATTCGGACGGCGACACCGTGTGCGCTTCCCTGGACAGGAACGGCCTGCGGCCCCTAAGGTGCGCTTTGACGGACGATAAGCGGCTGATCCTTTCCTCGGAAGCGGGCGTATTGTTTGAGGAAAACGCCCATATCCTCCGTCGGTGGAAGCTGACGTCCGGCGAGGTGCTGGAAGCGGATCTGCGCACCGGGACGCTGTTGGAAAGCGAAGATATCAAGACCCGCTACGCCGAAAAAAAGCCGTATTCCGAATGGATGCGGCATCTGATCCAGCTTCATGATCTCCCAAAGGCCCATGAAAAAGCGGAAGCCCTGGACGAAGGCCAAGGCGTCCGGCTGTGCAAAGCCTTTCATTACACCCAGGAAGACATGCAGAATATCCTTTTGCCCATGGCGAAAAACGGCGCGGAGCCGATCGTTTCCATGGGCGCGGACGAGCCGATGGCGGCCCTGTCCAAGACCCATCCTTCCCTCTTTGATTATTTCAAGCAGCGTTTTGCCCAGGTGACCAACCCGCCCATCGACGCCCTTCGGGAAGAGATCAAAACGGATTGCTCCATCTATATCGGCGACGACGGGAACCTGCTTTCGGACGGCCCGGACAACTGCACCGTGCTGGAATTGTCTTCGCCTGTTTTGACCGGAGAAGAGCTTTCCCGCATCCGTTCCCTCTCCCATCCCGCCTTTTCCGTTCGGACGGTCTCTTTGCTGTACGAAAAAACCGGCTCTCTCCGGTATGCGCTGGACGCCTTTTTCGAGGTATGCGATCAGGCCTGCCGGGACAAAATCAACATCCTGATCCTCTCCGACCGGGGCGTGGACGAAAGCCATCTGGCCATCCCGTCCTTGCTGGCGGTGTCGGCGCTGGAGCAGCATTTGATTCATATTAAAAAGCGTACGGCGGTTTCCGTGATCCTGGAGAGCGGCGAACCCCGGGACGTGCATCACCTGGCCCTGCTGATCGCCTTTGGCGCGCGGGCGGTGAACCCCTATCTGGCGCATGACTGCGTACGCGCCCTGTGCGAAAAGGGACAGGTCGGCAAGACGCCCGAGCGGGCCATCGCCGATTATGACCGGGCGCTGACGGCGGGCGTGCTGAAAATCGCCTCCAAGATGGGCGTTTCCACATTGCAGGCCTATCAAAGCGCCCAGCTGTTTGAAGCCGTCGGATTGGACGGAAAGCTGGTGGAAACGTATTTCACCAATACGCCGTATGTCCTGGGCGGAACGGATCTGAGCAAGGTGGAGGCGGACAGCCGCTTCCACCATCAGGCCGCTTTTGCCGGGCAGCCTTACGGTCTGCCCAGCATCGGCGTGCACAAGCTGCGCACGGGAGAAGGCGCGGAGGAGCATTTGTATTCTCCCGAGACCATCCACCTGCTGCAGCAGGCGGTCTGGACCGACGACGCGGCGCTGTTCGATCAGTACGCCGCCCGGGTGGAGAGGGAGGGGCCCCGCACCATCCGTTCCATGCTGACCTTTGATTTTGACGCTTGCCGGGCGATCCCCCTGGAGCAGGTGGAAAGCGCGGCCCAGATCGTGCGCCGATTCCGTACCGGGGCCATGAGCTACGGCTCCATCTCCCAGGAAGCCCACGAATGCATGGCCCAGGCCATGAATCATTTGGGCGGCAGGAGCAACAGCGGCGAAGGCGGAGAACTGCCCATGCGGTATGGCACCGACCTCAATTCCGCCATCAAGCAGGTGGCCTCCGGGCGCTTCGGCGTAACGCGCGAATACCTGCTTTCCGCCAAAGAGATCCAGATCAAGATGGCCCAGGGCGCCAAGCCCGGCGAGGGCGGGCATCTGCCCGGGGCCAAGGTGACGGACAGCGTGGCGAAAACCCGCTGCTCCACCCCCGGCATTTCCCTGATCTCCCCGCCGCCCCATCACGATATCTATTCCATCGAGGATCTGGCGGAGCTGATTTACGACCTGCAATGCGCCAACGAGCAGGCCAAGATCACGGTGAAATTGGTATCCTCCACCGGCGTTGGCACCATCGCCAGCGGCGTCGCGAAGGCCGGGGCGGGGGGCATCCTGATTTCCGGCGGCGAGGGCGGCACCGGCGCGGCCCCCATGAGCTCCGTCCATCACGCGGGCCTGCCCTGGGAAATCGGCCTGGCCGAAGCCCATCAGGTGCTGTGCCGCAACAGGCTCCGCCAGAAGGTGACGCTGGAAACGGACGGCAAGCTCATGACGGGCCACGATGTGGCCGTCGCCCTGCTGCTGGGGGCCGAGGAATTCGGCTTTGCAACCGCGCCGCTGATCACCATGGGCTGCCGGATGATGCGGGTGTGCCAGCTGGGCACCTGTCCCTTCGGCATCGCCACGCAAAACCCGGAGCTGAGACGGCGCTTTATCGGCAAGCCCGAATATGTGGAACGGTTCATGCTGTTCATCGCGGAGCAGCTGAGAGAGATCATGGCAAAGCTGGGCGCCCGCACGGTCGACGAGCTGGTGGGCCGCAGCGATCTGCTGAAAATGAAGCCGGACGCGAAAATGGACCTGAGCGACCTCATCGGCTTTTCCCGGAATACCCACTTCCAGCCGACGGCAAAACACGATTTCCACTTGGCTGAACGCACCGACGTGCGCCTGTTCCAGTCCCATGTGACGCTCATGACCACCGACCGGGCTTTCGGCACGATGCTCAAAGGCGATCAGGTCATCCAGGCGCAGGGCTGCGGCGGCCAGTCCTTTGGGGCGTTCCTGCCGGTAGGGCAAAAAATCACCCTCTACGGCGTGGCCAACGATTACCTGGGCAAGGGCTTATCCGGCGGTACGATCGCCGTTTGTCCGCCGGTGGACAGCGTATGGCGGCAGGAGGATACCCTCATCGGCAACGTGGCGCTGTACGGCGCTACCTCTGGCTATGCTTTTATCGCCGGCAGGACGGGCGAGCGCTTTGCCGTGCGCAATTCCGGGGCCTGGGCCGTGGTGGAAGGCGTGGGCGATCACGGCTGCGAATACATGACCGGCGGAAGGGTCGCGGTGCTGGGAAAGGTGGGCGATAACTTCGCCGCCGGTATGTCGGGCGGCATCGCCTGGGTGCTGGATGAAGAGGGCCTGCTCAAGGACCGCCTGAATACGGGGCACGTGCGGGCTTATCCCGTAACGGAAAGCCAAGCCGGGGAGCTGAAGCGGCTTTTGACGATGCATGCAAACGCCACCGGCTCCCAAAAGGCGAAAGCCGTTCTCGCCCGCTTTGGCGAAATGCTGCCGCTGTTCAAAACAGTGATTTCGGACGAATATCTGTCCTTCCTGAAAGGGGCGTGAGCGCATGGGAAAGCCGACAGGATTCATGGAATATACCCGCATGGAAAACCCGTACCGCGACGCGGCGCAGCGTTTGCTGGACTTTGACGATCTGCACGCTTCCCTGCCCGACCATGAAAGGCATTGCCAGGCTTCCCGGTGCATGGATTGCGGCGTGCCCTTCTGCCAAAGCGATTTTGGCTGTCCGCTGCATAACCTGATCCCGGAATGGAACGATCTGTTGTATCGAGGACAGGAAAAAGAGGCGCTGAACCGGCTGCTGATGACCGCTCCCTTCCCGGAATTTACCGGCCGGGTGTGCCCCGCCTTGTGCGAAAAAGCCTGCAACCTGGCTGATGATGGCGTCACCAACCGGGACAACGAACTGTATCTCATCGAAACGGGCTTTGAAAAGGGCTGGATCAAGCCGCGAATCCCTGCCGTGCGCACGGGAAAGAAAATCGCCGTGGCGGGCAGCGGCCCCTCCGGATTGGCCGCGGCGGACTTGCTCAACCAAATGGGGCATCACGTCACCCTGATCGAAAGGGCGGATCGCCCCGGCGGCCTGCTCATGTACGGCATTCCCAACATGAAGCTGCCCAAGGAGATCATAGAAAGGCGCATCCGCCTGATGGAAGCGGAGGGCATCTCCTTCCTGCTGAATACGGAAGCAGGGCCGGATATTGCCGATGCTTATGACGCCGTCCTTCTGTGTGGCGGCAGCAGGAAACCCCGTTCGCTGAATGCGGCGGGAATGGATGCCCATGGCATATCCTTCGCCGTGGATTTTCTGACGGAGGCCACGAAAGCCGTTTTGCGGGGAACGGCGCCGTCGATTTGCGCAGAAGGAAAAAGCGTGGTTGTTGTCGGCGGCGGGGACACAGGGAACGACTGTGTCGGAACCGTTTTGCGTCAGGGATGCGCTTCCGTGGCGCAACTGGAAATGATGCCGGAGCCGTCTTCCCGGCGGATGTCCGGCAATCCCTGGCCGCAGTGGCCCCGCGTCCTGCGCACCGATTACGGGCAGGCGGAGGCCATTGCCGTGAAGGGCTGCGATCCCCGGACGTACGAAACCACGGTGAGCAAAATCCTTACCGACGCGGCCAACGGGATCACGGCAATCGAAACGGTCAGGCTGCAGTTTGCGGGCGGAAAGCCCCGGCCCATCCCGGGCTCCGAGCAGCGCTTGCCCTGCGATCTTTTGCTCATCGCGGCGGGCTTCGTTGGCTGCGAGGATCAAACGGCGCAGGCCTTCGGCCTGGCCAAAGATGCCCGGGGCAGGCTGCTGCCCGAGGACGGGAGCCATCATTTGGGCGGCAGACTGTTTTCCGCCGGCGATATGCGCACGGGCCAGTCGCTGGTGGTGCGGGCCCTGGCGGACGGCAGGGCTGCGGCGAAAGAGGTTCACGCGTTTTTGCAAAAATACAGCTTTTGAGCAGGATATGAATTGACAGGACAAGGCCCGGACAGCATAATATTTTGGTAAAGCTTACAGGCGGGAGGCAAGGGAGCCATGTGCGGGATCGTAGGTTATACGGGAAATGAGCAGGCAGCGCCAATTTTGCTGGAAGGCTTGGCGAAGCTGGAATACCGGGGGTATGACTCGGCGGGCCTCGCGGTGCGGGACGGCGAAAAACTGGCGGAAGTGGTCAAGGCCACGGGCAAGCTGTATCACCTGGCGGACAAGACCGACCAGGGCCGCGCTCTGCCCGGCACCTGCGGCATCGGCCACACCCGCTGGGCCACCCACGGCGACCCCAGCATGGTGAACGCCCATCCCCACGTGAGCGGCAACTGCTCGGGCTCCGGCTCCGGGCAGGTGGAATCGGATGTGGTAGGCGTCCATAACGGCATCATCGAAAACTTCGCGGAGCTGAAGGAAAAGCTGCTCCATCACGGCTATGAGTTTTACAGCGACACCGACACGGAAGTGGTGGTGAAGCTGGTGGATTACTATTACAAGAAATACAAAATCGGCCCGGTGGACGCCATCACGCGCACCATGGTACGCGTGCGGGGCAGCTATGCCCTGGCCCTGATGTTCAAGGATTTTCCGGGAGAAATCTTCGCCGCGCGGAAGGATTCGCCGCTGATCATCGGCACGGCGAAGGACGCTTCCTATCTGGCTTCCGACGTTCCCGCGATTCTCAAATATACCCGCAGCGTCTATTATATCGGCAATCTGCAGGCCGCCCGGGTCTCCCCCGGTCAGGTAAAATTCTATGACCTGAACGGCGACGAGGTAACGCTGCCCCTGTCGGAGATCACCTGGGACGCGGCGGCGGCCGAAAAGGACGGCTACGAGCATTTCATGCTCAAGGAGATCCACGAGCAGCCCGCCGCCGTGCGGGATACCCTGAACAGCCTGGTCAAGGAGGGCCGCGTGTCGTTTTCCGACGCGGGCCTGACCGACGAGATCATCCGCGCCGTCACCCAGATCGACATCGTGGCCTGCGGCTCCGCCTGGCACGTGGGCATGGCGGCCCAGTACGTGCTGGAGGACCTGGCGTGCGTCCCCGTTCGGGTGGAGCTTGCGTCGGAGTTCCGTTACCGCAGCATCCCCCTGGGCGAGCATACCCTGGTGATCGTCATTTCCCAGTCCGGCGAGACCGCCGACAGCCTGGCCGCCCTGCGGGTGGCCAAGGAGCGCGGCGCAAAGACGCTGGCGGTGGTCAACGTGATCGGCTCGTCCATCGCCCGGGAAGCGGATCACGTGCTTTATACCCTGGCCGGCCCGGAAATCGCCGTGGCCACCACCAAGGCGTACAGCGCCCAGCTGATCGCCATGGACGCCCTGGCGGTGCAGATGGCGTTTGTCCGCGGCGTGATCTCCCAGGAAAAGTACGCCCAAATGCTGGAGGAGCTTTCCACCATCCCGGACAAAATCAAGCGCGTCCTGGAAGAAAAAGAACGGATCCAGTGGTTCTCCTCCAAGATCGTGAACGCCCACGATATTTTCTTTATCGGGCGGGGCCTGGATTACGCCATCTCCCTGGAAGGCAGCCTGAAAATGAAGGAGATCAGCTACATCCATTCCGAGGCCTACGCCGCCGGAGAATTGAAGCACGGCACCATCAGCCTCATCGAAAACAACACCCTGGTCATCGGCGTGCTCACCCAGAGCCGGCTGTTTGAAAAGACCGTGTCCAACATGATGGAATGCAAATCCCGCGGCGCGTACCTGATGGGCCTGACCACCAACGGCAATTTCTCCGTGGAGGATTCCGTGGACTTCACCGTATACGTTCCCAAAACGGACGAACATTTCGTGGCGTCCCTGGCCGTGGTGCCCCTGCAGCTATTGGGCTATTACACCAGCGTCAGCCGGGGCCTGGACGTGGATAAACCGAGAAATCTTGCAAAAAGCGTGACCGTGGAGTAAACCGGGAGGTACGAAGGCATGACGAAATACATCTTTGTCACCGGCGGCGTGGTATCGGGCCTGGGCAAGGGCATCACGGCGGCGTCGTTGGGCAGGCTGCTGAAAGCCCGGGGGCTGAAGGTGGCGGCCCAGAAGCTGGACCCCTACATCAACGTAGACCCCGGCACCATGAGCCCCTACCAGCACGGGGAAGTATACGTCACCGAGGACGGCGCGGAAACCGACCTGGACCTGGGCCACTATGAGCGCTTCATCGACGAGGACCTGAACAAGTATTCCAACCTGACCACCGGCAAGGTGTATTCCAATGTGATCCATAAGGAGCGCCAGGGCGGGTATCTGGGCTCCACCGTGCAGACCATCCCGCACATCACCGACGAAATCAAGCGCTTCATTTACCGCGTGGGCGAAAAGACCGACGCCGACGTGGTGATCACCGAGATCGGCGGCACCATCGGCGATATCGAGAGCCAGCCCTTCATCGAGGCCATCCGCCAGGTGGGCCTGGAGGCGGGCAGGGAAAACGCCCTGTACGTCCACGTGACCCTGGTGCCCTACCTGAAAGCCAGCGGGGAGCACAAATCCAAGCCCACCCAGCATTCCGTCAAGGAATTGCAGGGCATGGGCATCACCCCCAACGTCATCGTGCTGCGGGTGGATGAAAAGATCACCGATGAAACGATTTTTTCCAAGATCGCCCATTTCTGCAATGTGAAGCCGGACTGCGTGATCGAAAACCTGACCCTGCCCACCCTGTACGAAGCGCCGCTGATGCTGGAGAAAAGCAATCTGTCCGGCATCGTGTGCCGGGAGCTTGGGATCGACGCCCCTGCGCCTGATTTGACCGAATGGCAAAAGCTGGTGGAGCGCATCCGGCACCAAAGCAAAACGGTGAAGATCGGCCTGGTGGGCAAATACGTGCAGCTCCATGACGCCTATCTGTCCGTGGCCGAAGCCCTGCGCCACGCGGGCTATGCCCTGGATGCCAGGGTGGATATCGCGTGGATCGATTCGGAAAACCTGACGGAAGAAAACATCGATGAAATCCTTTCGCCCATGCAGGGCCTGATCGTACCGGGCGGCTTCGGCGGCCGGGGCATCGAGGGGATGATCCTGACGGCGAAGTTTGCCCGGGAGCATCACGTTCCTTACTTCGGCATCTGCCTGGGCATGCAGATTGCCGTCATCGAATACGCCCGGCACGCCGTCGGCCTCAGGGACGCCAATTCCCGAGAATTTGACGAAAACGCTTCCAACAAGGTCATCGACTTTATGCCGGGCCAGAACGATGAGATCGACAAGGGCGGAACCCTGCGCCTGGGCAAATATCCCTGCGTTCTGAAAGAAAACACCGTCATCGCCCGCTGCTACGGCAAACCCGAGATCAGCGAGCGCCACCGCCACCGCTACGAATTCGCCAACGCATACCGCGACACGCTGACCGCCGCCGGATTGTGCCTGTCCGGCCTGTCCCCGGACGGACGCCTGGTGGAAACCATCGAGCTGTCTGACGAAGCTTTCTTTGTCGGCGTCCAGTTCCATCCCGAATTCAAAAGCCGCCCCAACAAGCCGCATCCGCTGTTTTTGGGCTTCGTCCATGCGGCGCTGCAAAAATAGACCAAATCGGAGAAGATACGATGGCTTACCTTATATTGAGCAACGGACAGGTATTCGAGGGGCTCCGCATCGGGGCCCCTGTTGACCGTGTGGGGGAATTGGTGTTCACAACGGGCATGGAGGGGTATCTGGAAACGCTGACCGATCCCAGCTATTACGGACAGATCGTAACCCATTCCTTTCCGCTGATCGGGAATTACGGCGTTATTGAGGAAGACTTTGAAGGGAAAAGCGCCTTATTCGGTTATATCGTGCGGGAAATCTGCCATAAGCCCTCCAATTTCCGCAGCCAGTATGCCTTAAATGAATATCTGGTCCGGGCGGGCATCCCCGGCCTTTGCGGGGTGGACACGAGGGAGATCGTGCGTCTCACCCGGGAAGAAGGGGTGATGAACGCCCTGATCTGCGATGAAGTGCCGAAGGATCTTTCTTTTCTTGGGGCGTATCAGGTGAAAAACGCCGTTCCTTCCGTCACCTGCGGGGAAAAGCGGCATTTCCCCGCCGAAGGAAAAGAACGATATCGGGCGGCCCTCCTGGATTACGGGGCCAAGCGGAACATCATCCGTTCCCTGCAAAAGCGCGGCTGCGCGGTGACTGTATGGCCTTCGGACACGAAAGCGGAGACGATTTTGGCGGACGATCCGGATGGCGTCATGCTGTCCAACGGTCCCGGCGACCCCAAGGAAAACACAGCCTGTATCGCGGAGATCCGCAAGCTGTTGGGAAAAAAGCCGGTGTTCGGCATTTGCCTGGGCCATCAGCTGACCGCCCTGGCCTTGGGCGGGGATACGGTGAAGCTGAAATACGGCCACCGGGGCGGCAACCAGCCGGTAAAGGATTTGCAAACGGGACGAACCTGGATCACCAGCCAGAACCACGGCTACGCTGTGGTGGCAGACAGCCTGAAGGGAAAAGGGATCGAAACCTTTGTCAACGCCAACGACGGAAGCTGCGAGGGCATGGCATATCCCGATTTGCATTGCTTCACCGTTCAGTTCCACCCGGAAGCCTGTGCCGGCCCCCAGGATACCGCCTTTCTGTTTGACCGTTTTTTGGACATGATGGGAGGGAACAGCCATGCCTAAAAATCCGTCCATTCGGAAGGTGCTGGTGATCGGCTCCGGCCCCATCGTGATCGGCCAGGCGGCGGAGTTTGACTACGCGGGGGCGCAGGCCTGCCGCGTGCTGAAAAGCGAAGGGATCAATGTGGTGCTGGTCAATTCCAATCCCGCCACCATCATGACCGACCAGCATCTGGCGGATGAAATCTATCTGGAGCCCCTGAACGCCGCCGTTCTGCGGCGCATCATTGAAAAGGAGCGGCCTGACGGCTTATTGGCAGGCCTGGGCGGGCAGACCGCCTTAACGCTCGCCATGCAGCTGAGCCGCGATGGAACGCTGGCAGAATACGGCGTTCGGCTGCTCGGCTCCCCGATCGAGGCCATCGAAAAGGCCGAGGATCGGGAACAGTTTCGGGATACGATGCGTTCCATCGGCCAGCCCTGCGTGCCGTCCGAAATCGCGGAGACCCTGCAGGACGCCCTTACGGCGGCGGAAAAGATCAGGTATCCGGTGATCGTGCGGCCCGCCTATACGTTGGGCGGCAGCGGCGGCGGCATCGCCCAGGATGAAAATGAAATGCGCGTCATCGCGAAGGCGGGCCTGGATGCCTCTCCCATTACGCAGATCCTGGTGGAAAAGTGCATTTCCGGCTGGAAGGAGATCGAATTTGAAACCATGCGGGACGGGCTTGGCAACTGTATCGCCGTCTGTTCCATGGAAAACATCGACCCCGTGGGCGTGCATACCGGGGACAGCGTGGTGGTCGCCCCGGCGCTGACCCTGTCCGACAAGGAATACCAAATGCTGCGCACCGCGTCCCTAAGGATGATCGAAGCCATCGGCATCGTGGGCGGCTGCAACTGCCAGTTCGCCCTGAACCCGGATTCCTTTGAATACGCGGTGATCGAGGTCAATCCCCGGGTTTCCCGTTCTTCCGCCCTTGCCAGCAAAGCCACGGGCTATCCCATCGCCAAAATCACCACCCGCATCGCCCTGGGCTATTCCCTGGACGAAATCGCCAACGACATCACCGGCAAAACCTGCGCCTGCTTTGAGCCCGCGCTGGACTATGTCGTGGTCAAATTCCCCAAGTGGCCCTTTGACAAATTCCAGGGCTCCTCCCGCCGCCTGGGCACGCAGATGAAAGCCACCGGCGAAGTGATGGCCATTGGGCAGAGCTTCGAGGAAGCGCTGATGAAAGCGGTGCGCGGAGCGGAAATCGGGCTGGACACGCTGAACGCTGAGCCGCTGAGCGATAAGCCCCTTCGGGAGCGCCTGGCCGCCCAGGATGACCGGCGGCTGTTCACCGTGTTTGAAGCCCTGAAAGCGGGCGTATCGGTGGACGAAATCTTCTCCATCACGAAAATCGACCGCTGGTTCCTTGAAAAGCTGCTCGGCCTGGCCGAAGTGGAAAACCGCATCCAAATGAACGGGATGCAGGCGGAGGATTACGTATCGCTCAAACGCCTGGGCTATCCGGACAGCGCCATCCGGCGTTTGTTCCGTGCAGCATCCCTGCCCGCTTTTTCATTCAGCTACAAGATGGTGGACACGTGCGGCGCGGAGTTCGCCGCCGAAACGCCTTATTTCTATTCCTGCCCCGGCGGCGTCTGCGAATCCCGGACGCTCAGGCGCAGCGGAAAGCCGGTCGTGATGGTGCTCGGTTCGGGCCCCATCCGCATCGGCCAGGGCATCGAATTCGACTACAGCTCGGTTCACTGCGTATGGACGCTCCAGGAAATGGGCTATGACGTGGTGATCGTGAACAACAACCC
>JAFXZO010000106.1 GCA_017541205.1 Clostridia bacterium
AAATGGCGACCCGGAAGGGGCTCGAACCCTCGACCTCCAGCGTGACAGGCTGGCATTCTAAACCGACTGAACTACCGGGCCGTATTTGGTGGGCCTTCAGGGACTTGAACCCCGGACCGATCGGTTATGAGCCGACTGCTCTGACCAACTGAGCTAAAGGCCCAAGGGATTCTTCGTGAAACGCCATTCAAAAGGGAATGACCCTGCCGGGATTCGAACCCGAGTTACCGCCGTGAAAGGGCGGTGTCTTAGGCCACTTGACCACAGGGCCACGATCGTCCCTTTTTCATCCCCCCGCCTTGCCGAAAAAATCGGGGTGAAGGGATTTGAACCCCCGGCCCCATGCTCCCAAAGCACGTGCGCTACCAGACTGCGCTACACCCCGAAGGTCACATCGCTCTGTGCAAGCGACGTGTATTATTATATGCAGCGCAGGAACGTTTGTCAATACTTTTTTTCATTTTTTTTGAAATAATTGAGCCGAGCCGGGTCAATCATCGACGAAACGGAGAAGGGAGACAGGAAGCTGCTGCAATAAATTTGATAAGAAAAAGCGTTGCGCTTGCGCTGCCGTGATGATGGCGAAGCGAGGAAGCATTCCCCTCCCCCGCGCTTTATTTCATTTGCAAGATCAGTTTTTCCACGTGCCGGCGGGCGTAGTTGGCCTGGGCCTGGGTTTGGGCGGCGGATGGGCCGCTGTCGCCCATCAGCAGCTGGAACTGGCTCACCTTGAGGCCCAGCGCTTCCTGCATATCCTGATCGCTCCCGCGGGGCGAAACCAGATAATAGCACAGCAGCGAATCCTTCTGCCCCATGCGGTGGGCGCGGTCCTCGGCCTGGGAATGCACGGCGGGGCTCCAATCCAGCTCTCCGAACACCACGCAGGTGGCGCGCTGCAGATTGAGGCCGCTGGCCGCGCGGAGGGAGATGCAGCACAGGTCGCTTTTGCCGGTCATAAATTTGTCCACCGCCTCTTCCTTGCGCGCGGCGGTTTCACGGCCGGTGATGAAGACGGGGCGCTCGGCCTTGAGCTCCTTTTTGTACAGATCCATAACGGCGTGATGGTGGGCAAAGAGCAGCACTTTTTCCCCGGCGTTCACCAGCGCCTTGACGAACTGGCACACATAGGGCGCCTTGGCAAGGCCCGTCGCCTGGCGCGCTTCCTGGGAAATCTGATCCTCTAAAATCGCGCGGGCGGAGGCGGACAGCGCCTGGTCCTGCCGCCAGCGGTACAGTTTTTCCCACACCGGGGCCATGAGATGCACATACAGCGCGTCGTCCGCGTCGATCTCCTGCACCAGCCGCCGTTTTTCGGGCAGCTCCGGCAGGACCTCCTGCTTCGTACGGCGCAGCATCAGCCCTTCTTTGCGCAGATGGTCGCCCAATAATTCTGGCTTTGCCACAATGCGGTTGCCGTAGCCCATGCACCATTCGCGGGTGAAGGTCTCAAAATCGCCCAGGAAATGGTAATCCAGAATGTTGATGACGTTCCATATCTCGCTGCCATAATTATAGATGGGCGTGCCGGAAAGGCCCATCACCCGCTCGCAGCTTTCGGAGAGCAGGCTGGCCGCGCTGTATTTTTCGGTGCCGGTGCGGCGCAGCTCCTGCACTTCGTCAAAGATGACGGTATGGAAGCCCATCTGCGGCAGCGCCTGCTTCCAGCCGCGCAGCAGCAGATAATGCAGGATGTAAACGTCGGCCGGCGGCAGCTCGTAAGGTTTTAGGCCCTTGACGATATGAACCCGGGGTTCCCTCCCCCGCACGCGCAGGAAGCGCCGCGTTTCCGAATGCCAGTTTCGGCAAAGGTGCGGCGGCGGCACGATCAAAAGCGGGAACATGCCCTCCCTGGCCGCGCAGGCCAGCGCCTGCACGGTTTTGCCAAGGCCCATTTCATCGGCGAGCAGCGCGCGCGGCGTCAGCAGCAGCCAGGCCACCCCGGCCTGCTGGAAGGGGCGCAGCTCCCCGCTGAACTCGGCGGGGCTCAGCTGCCCGATGGGCGGCGCGGTGCGGGCCTGCTCCCGGGCGCGGTAATAATCCCGCGCGTCCGTGAGCGCCTGGGCCCAGCGTTCCCGGTCCCGCGGGGCGATTTCGAGGGGATAGCGCAGCATCAGCCAGTTGACGTCGCCGATGATCCGCTTGTGCGCGGTAAAGCGGGCCTCGCCGCGCTTGGCATCGCTGCCGGGAAAGAGGCGCTTGGCCAGCTCGGTCACCGCCGGATCGCCCTTGATGACCCAGCACTTGCGCCGCGCGTTGTAGGAAAGCGTGCCGTAGGGATAGGGGGCGGGCTCGGCCGAACGAAGGAAGGGCGGCACGTCCTCCTGCCGAAGATCGGAGAGGATGCGGTCCTCCAGCGCGGGGCCGTATGCTTCCGGCATCGGCGCATCGTCCGCCGCGGGAGCCGCCGCCAAGGGCTCCGCGATTTGGGCCGGCGGGGCGGGCTCCGTTTCCGCCGCGGGCAGATATTCGGCGGACGGCGGCGCTTCTTCCTCGCCCGTATCCGTGGCGATGCCCCATAGCTTATACAGGCTCACGGGGTAAACCGGGACGCTGCCTATGAAGCCGGGAAGCGAGGACAGCGTTTTTTCGGACAGCAGGATGATCGCGTCCAGCTTGCCCGTTTCCGCGTATTTGAGCAATTGCTTCTGTACAGGCACCCGGTCGGGCCTGCCGCGCTTGATCTCGATGCCGACGCGGCCGCACAGAAAATCGATGCGGCACCGGGGGGCCAGGGGCGCTTCATGGTGGAATTCGATCTCCGCCTTTTGCAGGGCGTCCGCCGCCAGGCCATGCAGATCGTATTCATCCTGGGTCTGTGGCGCGCGGATCGCCGCCAGCGCCAATAATACCTTTTCCGCGGTCATGATGGCCTCCCTGCGTCTTTTAGGATACATAAATTTTAGCATGCATCCATGCTTTTGTAAACAAATTGCAACAATTACGAAGCAATTTCTTTTCATTTGCCGCCATTTGTGGTATACTGAATTGAAACAGTATGCCGGGACGCGCTCACCGGCGGCGAGGTGATACGATGCGGGAAACCTTACTGGCCGTGGACGGCAACAGCCTGATGCACAGGGCCTTCCACGCCCTGCCATTGATGGATACGAACGGGATCTATACCAACGCTGTGCACGGCTTTTTATCCATGCTCCTCAAAGCCATGCAGGATCTTTCGCCCCGGTATGTGGCCGTGGCGTTCGATCTGCCCGTGCCCACCTTCCGCCACACGGCGTATGCCGATTACAAGGCCGGGCGGCGGGCCATGCCCGAGGAATTGCGGCCCCAGTTTCCGATCATCAAGGAGATCCTGGGCGAAATGAAGCTGGGCGTGTTGACGGCGGAGGGGTACGAGGCCGATGATATCCTGGGCACCCTGAGCCGGAAATGCCGGGAAAACGATCTGGACTGCGTGCTCCTGACCGGGGACCGGGACGCCCTGCAATTGGTGGGCGGCGGCACCCAGGTGCTTTTTACCCGCAAGGGCATCACCGAAAGCACGCTGTTTGACGCGGCGGGCGTCAAGGAATATTTTGGCGTGACCCCCGAGCAGGTGACGGACTGGAAGGGCCTGATGGGCGACGCCAGCGACAACATCCCCGGCATCCCCGGCGTCGGCGAAAAAACGGCGCTGAAGCTTTTGAACGATTATGGCACGCTGGAGAACGTGCTTGCGCACGGGGCGGAAATCAAGGGGAAGCTCGGTGAAAAGGTGCGGGACAACGCGGAATTGGCGGTTTTCAGCAAGGATCTGGCCACCATCCGGCCCACCGCGCCGATCGCCTTTGACCTTCCGTCGTTTGACGTTTCGCATGTCGCCGACGGCCTTGCAGCCCTGCGCAAATACCAGCTCAACGGCATCGCGGGAAGGCTGGAAAAAATGATCCCCGACGCGGCGGCGCATCCGGAGGAAACGGAAGAAGCGGACGAACAGTTTCTTGAAGAGGCGCTCAAAACCCCGGCGGAAATCGCGGCCTTCCTGAACAGCGCGAAGGGGCTGCCCACGGCGCTGCACGTATCGCCCACGCGCATGACGCTGGCCTGCCCCGGGAAGCTTGCCGAAATCCAATTGCAGCTGGATATGCTCTCCGAGGGCATGACGCCCGAGGACGCCTGGCAGGCGCTCAGGCCGCTCATGGCGGAAAAATTGTATGTGCACGACGGCAAATGGCTCCTGCATCAATTGGCGGCCCGCGGCCTGCCCCTGCCCGAATTCGCCTGGGATACGATGCTGGGCGCGTATCTGCACAATCCCCAGGAAAAAACCTACGCGCTTTCGCATTTCGCGCGCGAGGACGCCCAGGGCGTTTTGGCCTTGGCCCGCAGGCAGCAAAAGCAGCTGCAGGAGGACGGCATGCTCCCGCTCATGCGGGATGTGGAAATGCCGCTGCTTTATGTGCTCTTTCATATGGAGCAGGCGGGGTTCCAGGTGGATCAAAGCGTGCTTTCCGCGCTTGGCGCGCAGTTCACCCGGGAAGCGGAGGAGCTGAAAGAAGAAGTTTACCGCCTGACGGGCCAGCGCGGCTTTAACCTGAACAGCACGCAGCAGCTTGGCAAGGTGCTGTTTGAAGATCTGAACCTGCCGCACGGCAAAAAGACCCAGCGCGGCTATTCCACCGACGCGGACACCCTGGAAAAGCTGATCGGCCAGCACCCCTGCATCGCGCCGATCCTGAAATACCGCCAGGTCGTGAAGCTGAACAGCACCTATATCGACGCCCTGCTTCGCAAAATGGACGAAACGGGCCGGGTGCATACCTCCTTTGACCAGACGGGCACCGCCACAGGCCGCATTTCCTCCAGCGAGCCCAATTTGCAGAACATCCCCGTGCGCACGGAGATGGGCCGCGAGATCCGCAAGGCGTTCATTACCCGCCCCGGCTGCGTGCTGGCCGACGCGGATTACAGCCAGATCGAGCTGCGCGTGATGGCGCATTTTTCGGGCGACGACGCCATGGTGGACGCTTTCCGGCGCGGCCAGGATATCCATACCCGCACGGCGGCGGAGGTTTACGGCGTCCCGATGGAGGATGTGACGCGGGAAATGCGTTCCTCCGCCAAAGCGGTCAATTTCGGCCTGGTCTACGGCATCAGCGAATTCGGCCTGGCGCGGAACATCGGCGTCAGCCGCTATCAGGCCGCGGATTTCATCAGGAAGTATTTTGACCGCTATCCCGGCGTCAAGCGCTTCATGGACGAGGCCGTGCGCAAGGGGTACGACCAGGGCTACGCGGTCACCATGATGGGCCGGCGGCGGCAGCTGCCGGAGCTCAAGAGCGGCAACGCCAACATCCGCTCCTTCGGCGAGCGCGCCGCGATGAACACGCCCGTGCAGGGCACGGCGGCGGATATCATCAAGCTGGCCATGGTGCGGGTCTCCGAGCGGCTCCGGCAGGAAGGGCTCAAAGCGCAGCTCATCCTGCAGGTGCACGACGAGCTTTTGATCGAAGCGCCCAAGGAAGAGGAAGAAACGGTCAAACGGATCCTGACCGAGTGCATGGAGCAGGTGTTCCATCTCAAGGTGCCCCTGGTGGCGGAAGTTAAAACAGGCGAAAGCTGGTATGAAACCAAATGAGCAGCTATGTGATCGGCCTGACCGGCGGCATTGCCTGCGGGAAGAGCAATTTGTCCCGGGCGCTGCGGGAAAACGGCGTGCCCGTGGTGGACGCGGATGAGATTTCCCGCGCGATGACAGCCCCGGGCGGCATGGCCCTGCCCCTGATCCGGGAAGCGTTCGGCAGCGAAGTGTTCGACGGGGAGGCGCTCGACCGCCGGGCGCTTTCGGATGTGATTTTTGCACAGCCCGCCGCGCGGGAAAGGCTGAACGGCATTTTGCACCCGCTGATTTTTGCGGAAATGCGCAGGCAAATGGCGCTTGTTCCCGGCGCGGTGGTGCTGGACGTGCCCCTTTTGTTTGAGGCGGGCATGGAAGACTGGTGCGATGAAATCTGGTGCGCCTGGGTACCCCAGAAGGAGCAGATCAGGCGGCTCAAAAAGCGCGAAGGGCTCACCGTGCGCAAGGCCCTCCAGCGCATCCATTCCCAAATGCCCACCCTTGAAAAGCGCCGAAAAGCCGATCATGTGATCCGAACCGAGGGCACCAAGCAGGAAAGCGGCCTCAAGGCGTTGGCCTTGTGGCAGGACGCCCTGCGCCGGGCGGAAGCCAAAGGAGAAAAAGAAGCATGAATTATCCCCCTCCTTCCGCACAAACGAATAGCTATCGCCCCTCGCCCTATCCCGCGCCGCCGTCAGTGACGCCGGCGCCTCCGCCCGCCCCGGCGCGTCCGTCCATCCCCGCGCCGCAGGTGACGCGGGAAATCACCCGCAATCCCCGCGCGGGCAGGACGCGGACCGGCAAGGGCCGCCGCCACAAGCAGAAAAGCCCCTGGAGCCTGACAGGCTGGGAAGCGCTGGCCTTGCTGCTTTTAGCGGCCGCGGTGGCATACGCCGCGATCCGGCTGGGCCAGGCCGGGGTCAGCATGCGGCAATTGCAGGCGGACAGGCTGGCGGCGCAGCAGAAATACGAACAGACGGTGCGCAACCATCAGGTGCGCTACCGCGATCTGATCGAGCAATACGCCGCGGAATACGGCCTGAACCCCGCCTTCGTTTCCGCGATCATCAAGCAGGAAAGCAGCTTCGATCCAAAGGCCGTCAGCGACAAAGGCGCCATGGGCCTGATGCAGCTCATGCCCGATACCTTCGATTGGGTAGCCCCCAACTGCGGTATCAGCAAATCGGATGTCAACGCGGTGTATGAACCGGAAAACGCCATCAAAATGGGCTGTTATCTGCTCAAATACATCATTCGGAAGATCGGCAGCGACGACCCCGTGCTGGTGGCCTGCGCGTATCACGCGGGCTGGGGCACGGTGCCCAGCTGGATCGAAAACTACTCCACCGACGGGAAAACCCTCCAGGTGTCCCAGATCCCCAAAGCGGATACGCGTACCTACGCGGGAAGGGTGTTGAATTCCTATGCGATCTACTTACAGCATTATTATTAAGGCGGCCTGCCTGTTTTTGGCGCTTTGCCTGGTCTGCCCGCCCGCCCTGGCAACCACGATGGACGATACGCTTTCGCTGGGCATGATCTCGGTAAAGACCTTTTCGCTCAATCCGCTGACGGCGGAGGAAAGGGAATTTCAATCCCTCACGGCGCTGATCTATGAAGGGCTGTATCAATTGGACGATGAATATATGCCCCAGCTCTGCCTTGCCAAAGAATGCGAATCCACCACCGACGGCAAGCGCTGGACCGTGCGCCTGCGTCCCGACGCCACCTTCCACGACGGCACGCCCTGCACCGCCTACGACGTGGAGGCGACGATCAAAGAGATCCTGCGCCTGGCGGATGAGGGAAAGGGGCAGTATAACCAGCTCAAATACATGATCTCCAGCGTGTCCGTCAACAGCGCGGATTCCTTGCAGATCGTCGTCAGCCGCCCCTATTACGGCATCAAATTCGCCCTCACCTTCCCCATCCTGCCCAAGGATCAGGTGCAGTCCGCCATGCCGTCCGGCACGGGGCCCTTCAAGGTGGATCGGTTCGATCCGGCGAATTACCTGTATCTTTCCGCCAATGAAAACTGGTGGAAGGGCACGCCGAAGGTAAAAAACATCAACGTGACCTTCCGCGCGACGAACCGGGAATTGATTTCCGACTACGAATACAACAACATCGACGCAGCCATCACGCGTTCCGCGTCCGCGGGCCAGTACCAGACGGGCCTCTCCAACCTGAACATCACCTACCGCACCCGGCAGCTGGAAACGCTTCTGTTCAATTACCGCGAATTCCCCCTGGAAAACGAGCTGGTCCGCAAAGCCATCCGATACGCCATCGATTTTGACGCGATCGCCAACACCGTCTATATGGGCATGGCCAGGCGAACGGATACGCCCATGCCCGCCGGCACCTGGATGTACCGGGAATATTTGGACGGCATGGAATATAACCCGGACAAGGCCAGAGAGCTATTGGCCCAGGCGGGCTGGGAAAGGGACATGACCGGCGACGGCGTCCTCAACACCGTGGTGGACGGCAAAATGAAGCGGCTGCAGCTGCGCATCTATGTCTATGAGGAGCAGGACAATTCCGTGCGCGTGCAGGTGGCCGGCATGATAAAAGACTATCTGGCCGCCGTGGGCATCAGCGCGCCGGTGGAAACGGCGAATTTCGCCACGATCGCCGCGCGCTTGAACGCGCGCAACTTCGACATGTGCCTGGCCGCGTTCCAGATGGACGTGGTGCCAGACCCCGGATTCCTGCTCATGAGCGGCAACACCTGCAATTACGGCAACTATAAATCCACCGCCATGGATAACCTGTTCAAAAAGCTGCGCGAGGAACGCGAATTCGGCAATTATCAGCAATTGCTCTGGCAGATTCAGGAGCAGTTCGCCCAGGATTGCCCGTTTATCTGCATGTGGTACCGTTCCGGCGCGCTGCTGACCCGCAAGGTGTTCACCACCGTGCGCGACGTGCGCGAGCCGGAGATCCTGCGCGGCATCGAATCCACGGGCACGAATTAGCGAAACGAAGCATAGAATACCCCTGTGGGGGGTGATGCGATGAGCCTATCCGAATTGCGCACCAAGGACGTGGTGAACACCCTGGACGGCAGAAGGCTCGGCAAGGTGATGGACATCGAATTCGACGAGGGCACAGGCCAGGTGGAGGCGCTGGTGGTGCCCGGCGAATTCAAAATGACCAGCATGCTGCGGGGCGAAAAATGCGGCGTCGTGATCCCGTGGCAGCATATCTGCAAGATCGGCGAAAACGTGATTTTGGTGGATCTGGATCTGGACGATCTGGCATAGCCTTCCTTTTTGCAATAGAAATGTGAAAAATTTGTGATAAAATTGCAAAAAAGAATAGACAAATTGAAACAAAAACAGTATAATAATGCAGTGCCGTAGCGTCCGAGCATTTCTATACCGGCGAAAAAAAACGGGCGGAAAAGAGGGATTTTTCCGTCCTCAAAGGGTGATGCGCTGTGAAATGTCAGTTCTGTAATTGTGCCGACAGCCGCGTGGTGGATTCCCGCCCCACGGACGATGGCAATTCCATCCGCCGCCGCCGCGAGTGCATCAATTGCGGCCGCCGGTTCACCACCTATGAAAAGGTGGAGGTACAGCAGCTGCTGGTCGTCAAAAAGGATAATTCCCGCGAATTGTTCGATCCGCGGAAGCTGCGCAGCGGCATCATTGCCGCCTGCCATAAGCGCCCGGTATCCGCCGCGGAAATCGAAAAGGTGGTCAGCTCCGTGGAGCAGATGGCCTACAACAATCTTCAGGAGGAAATCACCACCCGCCGCATCGGCGAAATGGTGATGGAAGCGCTGCGGAGCCTGGACGAGGTCGCCTATATCCGCTTCGCTTCGGTGTACCGCTCCTTCACGGATATCCCCACCTTCATGCAGGAGCTGAAAGCCCTGGTCGGGGATCGGGACGAAACGAAGGATAACGCCGGCGCCGACGCTTGACAGAGAATTCGCTTCATGACCATGCCGATGGACCGGCATGGTTTTTTTGCTTTTCACGATCATTTCAGGCGTTGACCGTCAAATAATCTTGTGCACGAATCCATCCTGCGCGCAGCGCGTATCGAACGCTTCGCGCGATGAAGTTTGTGATGACATATTCTTAACTATCTGAAAAGAAGCATAAAACGCAAAAAACCACCCTTTTCAGGTGGTTTATTGCGGTGCTGAAAAGAATCAGGCTTCTTCCGCGGCGGTTTCCACGGCGGGAGCGGCCAGCGCGCTCTGCATGAAGCCCTGCTTGCGCATGGTGCGCATGCAGCGGGTGCACACATTCAGGCGCAGGGGACGGCCGTCGACGATCACGCGCAGCTGCTGCACGTTGGGCGCCCATTTCCGGCTGCTCTTGCGGTTGGAGTGGCTCACGTTGTGGCCGGTCATCAAGCCCTTTTCACACACGTCACAAAACTTGCCCATTGAAATTACCTCCCCGGGGGATTTGGTCATTTGCTGACACAACCATGCGGTCATGCATTCATCATTGACAGCTTGAATAGTATATCACAATCATTTTGGAAATGCAAGCGGTTTTTTTGCGCTCCAACAGGGTTTTTGCCCGAAAAAGCGCCCCCATCCGCCGGGTGCTTCCGGGAATGGGGGCGATGCGTTATGCGGGGGATCAGCCCTTCTTCTGGAACATGCCCCTGCGGATCAATTCGATGGGGATCACCAGGAAGGCGATCAGCAGGCACACCAGCCAGGTGGTCGCGGTCAGGGCCTGAACGCTGAGGATCTTGCCGCCGAAGGTGACGAACACGAACTGCATCAAAAGGATGCCGCCCATGACCAGCAGGAAGTTCCGGTTGCGGCCCAGATGCTCAAACACGTTCATATGCGTGGTGCGGGCATTGAAGCCGTTGAAGGTGATGGCCATCATGAAGGTGGCGAACACGGCGGAATTGAGGTAAACCTTGCCGGCGTCGGACAGCAGGCTGTTCACCGCCGCTTCCGGCGCGCCGATCAGGCGCATGATCGCGGGCACGAAACGGATGCACAGGCAGGCCGCGGTGATGTACAGCGCGGACACGATCACTTCGATCAGCATGGACTTGGATACGATGGAGGCGTCGCGCGCAATGGGCTTTTCCTTCATGTATTCCTTCAGCGCGGGCTCGCTGCCGAAGGCGATGGCGGCCAGGGTGTCCATAGCCAGGTTGATCAGAAGCAGCTGCACCACGGTGAGGATCTCGTTTTCACCGAAGAAGGGGGCCAGGAAGCAGGTCAGCACGGCGGCCACGTTCACGGTCAGCTGGAAGATCAGGAACTTGCGGATGGATTTGAACATCGTGCGGCCGTACAGGATGGCCTTGTCGATGGAGGTGAAGTTGTCGTCCAGGATGGTGATGTCGCCGGCTTCCTTGGCGACCTCGGTGCCGCTGCCCATGGCGAAGCCCACGTCAGCCTTCTTGAGCGCGGGAGAGTCGTTCACGCCGTCGCCGGTCATGCCGACCACCAGGTTCAGCTCCTGGGCGATGCGCACCAGGCGGCTCTTATCGGTGGGCAGGGCGCGGGCCACAACGCGCAGGTTGGGCAGGATCTTTTTCAGTTCCTCGTCGCTCTTTTCGGCCATCTCAGCGGAGGTCATGGCCACGTCCGTGGTTTCACGCAGCAGCCCGGCTTCCCGTGCGATGGCGACGGCGGTTTCCTTGCGGTCGCCGGTCACCATGACCACCTGGATGCCGGCGTCCTGCACTTCCTTGATGGCGGGAATGACCTCGGGCCGCACGTTGTCGCGGATGGAGAGAACGCATACCAGCGTCAGGTCCTTTCCGTCCGGATCGCCCTCGGTCTTGGCGACGCCGAGCAGGCGCATGGAGCGGCCGGCCTGGGCGTCCATATAGGTAATCAGGGAGGACTGCACTTCATAATTCAGGGGCTTCACTTCGCCGTTTTCATCCACGAAGTGGGAGCAGCGCTCGACGATGCGTTCCGGCGCGCCCTTCAAATAGGTGATGGATTTGCCGTTCCGGGTCACGGTCACGTCGGACATTTTCTTGGTGGAGTTAAAGGGATTGAAGGAGGTCACGTCCTCGCGGCTCAGGGCGTTGGTAACGTTCTCGTCCAGCAGGAAGGCCATCATGGCGCGGTCGGTGGAGTTGCCGCCGATGATTTCCTTGCCGCTGACCGTGGCGGAGTTGTTGATGCCGATACCGGTGATCACGTCGGCGCGCATGCTGGCGGGCAGCTCGCTCAGCTTGGTGAAAATGCGCTGATTTCCGGTTGCCAGTTCCACCACGGACAGGCGGCCGTTGGTGATGGTGCCGGTCTTATCGGTGAACAGCAGGGACAGGCTGCCGGCGGTTTCCAGACCGTTGATCTTGCGGACCAACACGTTGTCCTTGATCATGCGGATGCTCTGGAAGGAAAGAAGGATGCTGGTCAGCATGGGCAGTCCTTCGGGCACCGCGCACACGATGATGGTGACGGCCACGGTGACGGCCTCGATGATCAGCTTGATCCAGTTGGAAACGGCGTCCGCCTGGAATTCGGCGCTGGACACGGTGCCGTTGAACACGTTGATCAGGATCACGCCCAGGATGATGGCGACCGCGCCGATGTAGCCGAAGGTGGAAATCTGCTTGGCCAGCTTGCCCAGCTTCACCTGCAGGGGCGTTTCGCGGGTGTCCTCCTGCACTTCCAGGGCCAGTTCGCCGAACAAGGTTTTATCGCCGACCACCTTGACCTCCATGTACGCTTCGCCGGAAACCACCACGGTGCCCCGGTAAGCGTAATGGGTGTTCAAAAGGTCCTTGATGTCGTAGGATTCGTTCTTTTCGTTGGGCTGCTTGCGGGCTTCCTCGGTTTCTCCGTTCAGGGCGGCCTGGTCCACCATCACTTCGTTTTCGATGATTTCACCGTCCGCGGGGATCTTGTCGCCGGCCTGCAGATACACGATGTCGCCCACGACCACTTCGCTTACGTGCAATTCATGCAGCTGGCCGTCGCGAAGCACCTTGGTCATTTCCTTGGATTCTTCTTCGGCCTTCAGCAGGCTGGCTTTGCCCTCCTGGCTGTGCTCGGAGAAGGAGGCGACGCCGTTCGCCAGCAAAATGGCGACCAGCACGCACACGGGCTCGTACCATTCGGCCTTGTGCATGATCCACAGCACCACCTGGATGGCAAGCGCCACCAGCAGGATCATGATCATCGGATCCTTGAACCCTTCCAGGATCTTTTTCCAAAGCGGGTCCGGCGGAATCTGGGTCAGTGAGTTACTGCCGTACTTTTTCCGGCTTTCCTCCACTTGCTGGGAAGTCAACCCTTTCTTTTCCATTTGCCTTTCATCCTCTCTCTCTATGTCTCCCGGCTGATTCCTCCCTGAATCATCGCCTGGGGAAAACGCTGTTCAAGCGCGGGCGCTGCCGCAAAAGCCGGACAAGCGCGTTTTCTCTCTTGTCCAGCAGAAATGATTGTATCATAGATATATAGAAAAGTCCACTCTGTTTTTGCGTTTTTGCCCGCGCAATCGGCTTTTCCAAACGGAATATCCGCTTATCCTCGGCTTGCAACATGCGCGATATGAAAAAAACGGAATAATCTTGCCCATCCCCTTGCGAAACGTCCCGCGAATTGGTATCATGGAGGCCGGAGGCGATTGCAGTGAAGGATTTGTTTGAAAGCCTGTGCGCGCGGCCCGGAATTTTTTATCTTCCCCGGGCGGAAGAAAGCATGGAAAAATGGGCCATGGTGGCCTGTGATCAATATACGGCGCAGAAGGAAAAATGGCTGGAGGCGGACAAGGCGGTGGGCCGAAGCCCATCCGCCCTGCGCCTGATCATCCCGGAAGCGTTCCTGGAGGAAAGCGATCGGCGGGTGCCCGAGGCACAGGCCGCGATGGAGGATTATCTGTCCTCCGGCGTCCTGCGTCAGGCGGTCGATGGCATGGTGCTGGTGCGGCGCACCACGCAGTCCGGCACGCGCCTGGGCCTGGTGATGACCGTCGATCTGGAATGCTATGATTATTCCCCGTCTTCCCATTCCCTGATCCGGCCCACGGAGGGCACCATCGTATCCCGCATCCCCCCCAGGCAGAAGGTGCGGCGCGGCGCGAAGGTGGAGCTTTCCCACGTGCTCCTGCTGTGCGACGATCCAAACCGCACCGTGATCGAGCCGGTGGATCAAATGCGGGATCAGCTTCGGCCGCTGTACGATACGAAGCTTTTGCTGGGCGGCGGCCGGGCTCAGGGCTGGGCCGTGGAGGACGAAGAGACGCTCTCCCGGATCGCGTCCGCCATCCGCGCGCTCAAAGACAGCCTGCCCGAAAACGGCATCCTGTTCGCCGTGGGCGACGGCAACCATTCCCTGGCCACCGCCAAGGCACATTGGGAGGAAGTGAAAGCGCGGCTGCCCGAAAGCGAGCGCGCCGATCACCCGGCCCGGTTCGCGATGGTGGAGCTGATGAATATTTATGACGCCGCGCTGGTTTTCGAGCCCATCCATCGGGTGCTGTTCGATGTGACGGGGCGGCAAGCGCTGGATATGCTGAAGGAAGCGGACGTTCGCCAGGACGGCGAGCAGCCGGACCTTATTCTGGTCTGCAAGGCGGGCGATATCCCGCTGCGCATCGGAAAGCCGCTGCATTCCCTGCCCGTCGGCACGGTGCAAAAGCTTTTGGACCGGCAGAAGGAGCTGAAGCTTGATTACGTCCATGGCGAGGACGCGGTGCGCCAACTGGTCGCGGCCGGGCAGAACGTGGGCATCCTGCTGCCGCCCATGGATAAAGCCACCCTGTTCCCCGCCGTAGAGAAGAACGGCCCTTTGCCCCGCAAAACCTTCTCCATGGGCGAAGCCAACGAAAAGCGCTATTATATGGAAGCGCGAAGGATTACAAGGGAGTGATTTTTCGGGGGAAAACCGCTTTTTGGATGCCAAGGAGCGGTTTTCCCCCGAAGCCCCTTTCCGAGAAAGCAAGTATTTTTTGTATTCATTGCAACGAATTTGCAAAAAGAGAGTTAAAAATGCTGCGAAAAAACGATGAAATCCCTGTCACCATCGAGCGCTTCGGCGGGGAAATGGGCATTGCGCATTTGGAGGGCATGACGCTGTTCGTGCAGGGCGCGCTGCCCGGGGAGACCGTGCTTGCCCGCGCGCAGAAGGTGGATAAGACCCACGCGTTCCTTAAGACCCTGCAGGTCATATCGCCATCGCCGGATCGGACTGCCCCGCCCTGCCCGTACTATGAAAAATGCGGCGGCTGCGTCTGCCAGCATATGACGTACGAAGCCAGCCTGCAAATGAAACGCGAACGGGTCCGGGACGCGCTGGGCCGCATCGGCGGGCTGGACATCCAGGTTTCGCCCGTTATCGGCATGGACGATCCCTGGCGCTACCGCAACAAAACCGCCCTCCCCGTGGGCGGCGAAAAAGGCGCGCCGCAGATCGGCTTTTTCGCGCCGCGCAGCCATCGGATCATCGACGTGGACGGCTGCCTGATCGCCCGGAAGGAGAGCGACGAGGCATCTGCGGTGCTGCGCCAATGGATGGAAAAATTCGCGGTCCCGCCCTACTGCGAGGAGACGCGCAAGGGCCTGGTCCGCCATATCATGAGCCGCGTATCGCGCGAAGGAAAGGTCATGGCCGTGGTCGTTGCCACGGGAACCCTCCCCCACGAGCGGGAGCTGACCGCCATGCTCCGCGTCCGGGTGCCGGGGCTTGCTTCGCTGTATCTGAACATCAATAAGCGCGGGGACAACGTGATCCTCGGTCCGGAAAGCCGCCTGCTCTTCGGCGAGGAACGCCTGCGCGATACCCTGTGCGGCCTGTCCTATTTTCTCTCGCCCCAGTCCTTTTTCCAGATCAACCCCGTGCAGACGGAAAAGCTGTATCGGACCGCCCTCGATTTCGCGCAGCTTTCCGGCGGCGAAACCGTCTGCGACCTTTACTGCGGCGCGGGCACCATTTCCCTGCTCCTGGCCCGCCGCGCCAAAAAGGTGATCGGCGTGGAGATCGTGCCCCAGGCCATCCGCGACGCCGAGGAAAACGCCCGCGCAAACGGCGTTACGAACGCGGAATTTTTCGCGGCCCCCGCCGAAGAGCTCCTGCCCAAGTTGATTGCCCAGGGCCTCCGCCCCGATGTGATCGTCCTCGACCCGCCCCGCAAAGGCTGCGAGCCCGCCGTCCTCTCCGCCATCGCCCAGGCCGCCCCCCGCCGCGTGGTCTACGTCTCCTGCGATCCCGCCACCCTCGCCCGCGACGCAAAGCTCCTCTGCGCCTCCGGCTTCCGCCCGGAAGCCTGCCAGCCCGTGGATATGTTCTGCTGGACGGGACACATAGAGACGGTACTTTCGTTGTCCCAACAAAAACCAGACGATGTAATTCAGGTGGGGATCGACCTGGATGATATGGATATAACACCCGCTGAAAGCAAGGCGTCTTACGGCGAGATTAAGGATTATGTGTTCCAGCACACCGGCCTGAAAGTCTCCTGCCTGTATATCGCCCAGGTAAAAGCAAAGAACGGTATCATCGAACGAGCGTGTTATAACAAGCCCAAATCTGAGGGAAATCGCATTCCCCAATGCCCACCAGAGAAAGAAAAAGCGATTGAGGATGCTTTAAAACATTTTCAAATGATTTCATAGGAATGCGAACAGTCTCTCCAGAAAGAAAAATCTGGAGAGGTTGCTTTCTAAGTTTTGTTATAGCTTTTCTTCTTCCAATCGACGAATCTTCCTTCTCAACAAGATTCCTTGCAGGAGAAAGGCCGCAAAAAACAACCCGCATCCTCCGGCCAGCCCGTAAACCAGCAGCGGCGTTTTTTCATCTTTCAGTGTCGTTTCGCCTGTGGTTGCGGTTTGGCTGACAGGCTTTTCCACCGTCAGGCTGACTGGCAGAGAGAAGGAAACAGGATTTCCGTCGTTGTCCTCCCCTTCCACGGTGAGTGTTCCATGAAAATCGCCGGATACGTCTTTGCCAGTGGTAAGGGTGATTTGCGCCTGCCGGGTTTCGCCAGGAGCAATCGTGCCCACCAGCACGGCCTGCCGTTCCGTTATGCCGGGCAGGGACACGGTTGCTAATACATTGACAATATCCGCTTTGCCCATATTCATGAGGGGCAGGGAGAGGGTGACGGAATCCCCGGCGATGACGCTGGAGGCCATTTTCAATCCCCCCTGCTCCAGTCGGATTTCCTGCCGGACCGGCAGGGTGTAGCTTTCGGTCTGGGTGACGGTCTGTTTCCGGGCGATCCAGTTCATTTCAAGTTTCAGGATGTGGGGGGACACGGAGGCTTTGGGCAGCACCGTGACGGGGAAGGACAGCGAATAGGACGCGCCTGGAGCCAGGGCGGGGATATACACCGTATCCGCCGCCTGGGGTAGGATATCGCCGCTGTTGTCCGTGATCCGCAGGGTGATGCTTTCGTATGGGATCAGCGGGTCGGGATTGGTAAGTGTGGCGGTCAGAACGCCGTTCTCGCCCACCTTCAAATCCCCCTGCACCTGGCTAACGTCCATCCGCAGAGAAACAGTCAGCACGTCCGACGGCTTTTCCACCGTCAGGCTGACGGGCACAGAGAAGGCGACGGGGTTGCCGTTTCCATCCGTCCCGGTGACGGCAATCGTACCGCTGAAATCGCCGGACACGCCTTTGCCGGGGATCACAGCAAACTGCGCTTCTTTAGTTTCGCCGGGAGCGATATTTCCAACCAGCACAGCCTGCTTTTCTACCAGGCCTGGCAGCGACAGCGACGCCATCACGCTGTGGATTTCCGCGTTGCCGGGGTTCATCAGGGGCAGCGCAGCCGTCCATTTTTCTCCTGCCGTCACGGACCCCTCCACCTGGATGCCGCCCGGCTCCAGCTGGGCTTTTTGCGTCACTTGCCGGGTAAAGCTCTCTGATTGGGTGACGGTCTGGCCCAGCGCCGCCCAGCTTAGATCAAATTTCAGGCTGTGCGGGGACACGGCGGCTTTCTTTAAGACGGTCATGGGGAAGGTAATTTGGGCGCTTTCGCCGGGTCCCAGATCGGGCAGGTATAGGACGTCTGCGCCCTGGGGGATGATTTCACCACTGGAATCGCTGACCCGCAGGACGATCTGCTCAAAGGGAACCGTCCGGCAGGGATTATGAAACGAAGCACGGATGAAACCATCCTCGCCCACGGTGAAATCCGATTGCATGTCCGAAATTTCTATGCGCTTGATTTCCGTGTTCGGCGCGCCGTCCCGGATTTGGATGGTGTATGGAAAATCCGTTTGAAGGGCATTTCCCTGCCTGGTCTTGCCGGAAACGCGGATCGTGCATGCGTAATCGCCGTTTTTCCTGTCCGAGTACAATTCCAGGTTCAGCCGCACCGCGTACACTCCGCTTTCCGATCGCTGGGTTTTGATAAACATGGTTTGGGGCTTGAAGGGAGAAATGCTTTCGTCCGGCATCAGCAATTCTGTCTGTATGGCTCCTTCTGCCTGATCGGACAATATGGGCAGCACCAGGGATAGGACGTTGTTGGATATTTTCGGCTCATACCCTTGCAGCCAGGAGCGGTTCATGCCCTGTAATACCCGGCGCTGGTCGATGGAAAACGCTGGGGTTTCCTCCGCGCGGACGGCGAAAATGGGTATCAGAAGCAAAGCGGTCATCACAACCGCGATTCTGTATATGTTTTTCATGCTTTTTATAGCTCCCTTATGTTTTCGACCACACTCTTGTTCAACAACTGCCGAAGCCGTGCCTTCACGCCGATCAAGCAGCACAAGGCGCAAAGCGCGGCCGTGAGGATCATCAGCGGAAGCATCAGGACGAGGTGATGGCTCGCCAGGAAATAATGATATGCCGCTGTCCCCATGAGAATGAACAGGCAGAGCGCCAGCAGCAGCCCCGCAGCGGTCGTTACAAGCATGGGCAGGCGATAGCAGCCCATGAGCGCTTTTTCATCCGCGCCGACGGCCCGGAGGGTGCCGATCATGCGCTGATCCGCCCGGATGCGGCGTCCAGCATTGCTTACCTGCATGGACACAGCCACGGCGAAGAACAGGATGATGACGCCCAGGAAAACGATTTCAGTCTGCCGCTGCCGCTGGGCGTTCTCCCGGGCGTTTGCCATGCGGTTTTTTACCTCCATCCCGGCACGGGAAGCGATGGTTTCCAGGCGGCGCTGAATGGCTTCCTCCGTTGCTTGATCTACTTCGCCTGTCAGGGTGATCCGGACGTAGGTGGGCTGGGTTGGCGCAAAGCCCAGAGCCCGGAGGCCCTTTTCCGTAGTGATCAGGCACAAGCCGTTGCTGCCCAAAGGCGCGCTTTCCAGCACCGCACCCACCAACACGGACGCAGCATCGGTATGAATACTGCGATAGGATTGCTCCAAATCTTCCAATTCCGTCTGGGTATAGGGCGCGGAGCCGCGTTCCATGAGGCCGTTATCAGGCTCCGTCAGCGCCTGGAGCAGAGACAGGGATTGCCCGGCCTTGAAATAATCGTTAACAGCCATGCCTTTCAGCCTGGCATCCGGGTGATATTCTCCAAAGTCGGCTCCGGCGACGTTGCCCACGGTTTCACCGTGCTCCACCGTTTCCCAGTAGCCCAGCGACGGGGCATAGACCAGTACCTCCTGCCCCGCGTCCAGGGCGGCAATATTGATTCTTCCATCCACGATACCTTGCTGGAAAGAGGGACCGTTCACATCGACGACTTCGATCGTCAGGGGGATCAGCTTGCCCGTAATGCCGTAGCCCTTTTGAGCCGCCCGCATCTCCTGAAAGGCTTTCGCGTTCCAGGCACGGTATTCGTCCGTTAAATCGGTTACCTGGTCAGGCGTGTCCTCCAGCAGATAAGCCAAAGAATTCGTGAAGATAAAGGGCATGACCGCATTATGAAAGCTGTAATGAAGCGAAGCCACATCGCCGTTACGAAGCCCGGGAACGAGCCGCTCCTCCGTATAGTAATCCCGGAGGTATTGGGGCACTTCCTCTTCATTCAACTCCAACAGGATAGTCGCCGAGGTTTCCACTGTGACGGACTGCACCTTTTCAATCGCGTGGATTTGCTGAAGGTCTTGCTCCGTCAGCACGTTTTCTTTAGCCACCTGATTGGCAAAATGCATAGAATCCAACGTAATCGTGGTGTAATGTCCGTTTATGGGCTGGATATAAAAGTCGTAGGCGGGCTGATAATCTGATTGATACAGAAATCCATCCAACTCGATAGCGGTCAGCAACAAGGTCAGCGCCACCATCACCGAAGCGCCCGCCTGCCGCAGGGGATGCAACCGGGTTTGACGGGAAGCGATGAGCCGGGTGGCCCGGAACTGCTTTTTGCTTTGGAATCGCTTGGCTTTGCGCAGTGTCCCCGTATCCCTCAGCACACCCATGGGCGTTTGCCGGGAGGCTCGTTTCAGTGGAAGTCTTGAGGACAGGAGCACGCACAGGGCGGAGAGTGCCGCCACAGGCAGCAACAGCCAGCCGTTCAGCCGGAACAGGATCGTCCCTTCCGCGAACCGGGATATGACCCACACGGTCACGATGCCAAGTCCCATGCCGATGGGCAGGGCGATAAGGCACAGCAGCCACCCGTCCCGCCCGAACAGTCGCCGGATCTGCCGCCGGGTAGCGCCCACCGCCCGTAGCATTCCGATTTCCTCCGTCTTTTGCGCCAGCATACTTTCCATGGCGCTGGAGATGCCGATGCCGCAAGTCAACAGCAGCGCTCCGCCCATGATCCACCAGATCATGGACTGCCCGGCGTATTTTTCCAGATCCTCCAGAGCTGGGTCGTACCAGGTAGCCTGGCCGGTGGAACGGCTGACGGCAATGAAGTTATAGCCCCACGCTTCGTAAGCGTCGGAATTTGTGAACCGGCTATAGGTAACCAGGGTTGCGTAAGTGACTACGCGGTGCACGGCGGGATCGCCCGTTTGAAAAGGCGCATCCTGGGGATATACCAGGGCGTTAGGCCATTCGGGGGTGCCGTGATCTGTCAGCATGGAGCCGTAGCTTTCCATATAGGGGGATTGATCGGCCAGCACGCCCACCAGGGTATAGGTTCTTTCCTCCGGCAGTCCTTCCACGGGCTGCATGGTGCAGGTGACCTGATCGCCCACCCCGATATCCAAGCGAAGCTGGGCCAGGGCGGTTTCTTCCATGGCGATTTCGCCGGGATTCTCCGGCATGCGGCCTTCCACACACGTTCTGGGCATCAAGGATAATGCTTCCTCGTCGTAGTACCCCACATACTGCCCCGTTTTGTCGATCTGGGCGGTGACGTATACCTTGCCGACGCGGGCAAACCATCCGCTGCTGCGCACGGTTTCATCCGATACGCTGGCACTGTTCAGGAAAAAGCCATCGATAAATCCCACACGATCAATGATTTTCTGCTGGTTCGCCTGGATCGTGCCGTAAGCCCCAAGCACCGCCGCCGTGCACAGATACACCGCAAGGAAAATGCCGACAGCCAGGCTGCGATAGGCTTTTTTGTTGGCTTTCAGGCTGGCTTTTGCCACCTGATTCATGGTGAGGCGTTTCATTGCACCGTCACCCCGCTATCATCAACGACTTGTCCGTCCTCCAAGCGGATGATGCGCTCGGCCTGTTCCGCTACGCCCAAATCATGGGTTACCAGGATCATGGTGATGCCCAGTTCCTGACTAACTGTGCGCAGGAGGGTCAGCACCTCCCGCCCTGTCTTTCCGTCCAGGTTGCCCGTGGGTTCGTCTGCAAAGAGGATGGCGGGCTTATTCGCCAGGGCCCGCGCGATGCACACCCGCTGCTGCTGCCCGCCGCTCAAGGCCCCCGGCAGATGGGACAGGCGATCCCCGATGCCGAGGATTTCAATGAGCCGGTTCAGGTGGTTTTCGTCAGGCTTGCGGCTGTCCAGCATTACCGGCAGCAGAATCTTTTCCTGAGCGGTCAGCTCCCGCACTAAATTATAGCTCTGGAACACGAAGCCGAACCGCCGCCTGCGCAGAACGGAAAGCTGGTTGTCGTTGTATTTGGAAAGGTCATTGTCCTGATAGATCGCCTTGCCGGACGTGGGCCGATCCAGCCCGGAGAGCATGTGCAGCAGGGTGGATTTCCCGCTGCCGCTTTTCCCCGTGACAGCGGTAAAGGAACCCTGCGCAAAGGTCAACGTCACATTTTGCAAGGCATGCACCG
>JAFXZO010000107.1 GCA_017541205.1 Clostridia bacterium
ATGTCCTGGCGGTGGATCATGCAGTCCTCGGCGTCCAGGTTGTTGAACTCGAAGATGTTTTCGATCATCTGCTTTTCATCGGCTTCGATCGTGCCCTTTTCCTCGCCGATATCCACCATGGCGCGGATCTTTTCCTCCGTCACCTCGTCCTGCGCCTGCGGGTCCACCCGGAAGAGGCGGATCACGCCGCTCGCCGCCGCCTTTTCCAGGAAGGTGAACGGCGTCATCACCCAGGTGATGAAGGACAGGAGCGGCAGCAGCGCCAGCGCGTTGTGATCGGCCCGCTTCCTGCCGATTTTTTCCGGGGCAAGCTTGCACAGGATCATCACGGCCGGGGCCACGGCCAGGCAGAAGATCAGCGCGGCGCCCGTGAAGGAAAGCCCCAGGCTTTGGCACAGCTTCACGCCGATCCCCGCGAAGAACAGCAAAAAAAGCGTCCGCAGCCCGCGAAGCGCGATCACGGGTTCGGGCTTGTTCACGTATTTGAGCAGCTTCTTCGCCTTGCCGTCGCCGTCCGTGGCGGCGGCGCGCAGCCTGCCCTCGTTTGCATTTGTCAGCGCCGCCTGGCACATGGCCAGCAGCGCGCACAGGATCAGCAATACGATTTCAACCAACCATCGGCCTATCGGGTCTTCCAAGAAAATTCCCTCCCAAATTCAGTCAGTAGCCCTATTATACAGCGAAAATAATAAAAATGCAATCATTTATCTTTCCTGCAGCTGCTGCATCAGGTCGCTGATTAACGTGTTGAGCGCGGGGGAGGCCTTCATATCCTGGCAGACCTTCTGGCAGGCGTGGTTGACGGTGGAATGGTCCCGCCCGCCGAAGGCCGCGCCGATCAGGGTCAGCGGCGCGCCGACGATCTCGCGGGAAATATACATGGCGATCTGCCGGGGCACGGCCACGTCGCGGCTGCGGCGGGGGCCTTTGAGATCCTCCACCTCCACGCTGTAATACGTGGCGACGGCCTCCATGACGTCCTCGCACGTCAAGTGCCGGGGCTCCGCCTCGGCAAAGATTTCGCGCAGCGCGTCCTCGGCCAGGGCCTTGTCCACGGGCTTTCCGGTCAGCGAGGAAAAAGCCACCAGGCGCGTCAGGCAGCCCTCCAGCTCGCGCACGTTGTTGGAGACCCTTTCCGCGATCATGGAAAGCACCTCGCCGTCCACGTTGAGCAATTCGTCCTCCGCCTTCTTTTGCAGGATGGCGATGCGGGTTTCCAGATCCGGCTTGGCGATATCGGCGATCAGGCCCCATTCAAAGCGGCTGCGCAGACGGTCCTCCAGCTTGGCGATCTCGCGGGGCGGCTTGTCGGAGGAGAGGATGATCTGCTTCCCGGCGGTATGCAGGGCGTTGAAGGTGTGGAAAAATTCCTCCTGCAGGCCCGCCTTGCCGGTCATGAACTGCACGTCGTCCACCATCAGCACGTCGATATTCCGGTATTTTTCCCGGAACTCCGTCTGCATTTTTTTGTTGATGGAGGCGACCATTTCGTTCATCAGCAGCTCGCACGTCACGTATTTGATGCGGAGGGTGGGCTTCTGGCCCAGCATATAATGCCCGATCGCGTGCATCAGGTGCGTTTTCCCCAGGCCGACGCCGCCGTAAATGAACAGGGGATTATAGGCGTCCGCCGGGGATTCGGCCACGGCCAGCGCCGCCGCGTGGGCGAAGCGGTTGTTGCTGCCCACCACAAAGGAATCAAAGGTATATTTGGGGTTCAGGCTGGTTTCGTCCGCGGGCTTTTCGGCGGGCATGATGCCCGCGCGGTATTCGTCCGCCTGCGAAGGGGTCAGGATCTGGGCCTTGATGGGCCGCCCCGCCGCTTCGGACAGGGAATTGGCGATCAGCACCGCGTAGCGCGGCACCACGAAAGTATAGTAAAAATCCGTGACCGCCTCGATGTAAAACTCGTCGCCGGAATAGCCCAGCGGCCTTAGGGCAGTCTTGATCCAGGTGTTATAGGTCACTTCCGTCATTTCCGTGTGCATGATTACGCATGCCTGATCCCAAACAGCCTGTTTGTCCACTGTATTCTCTCCGCTTCTGCGTACGTTCGCTGCATGTTTATTTGCGGCCTTGGTCCGGGAAAAGGGCGAAAAAAGAACGCCTGCCGGAAAAAAGCGCCTCTGCGCTGTGGATAACTTTTTGTGGAAAACTCCTATTCCCGCCAGCCACAGCGCTATCATAGCATCATTCCGCGGATTTTTCAAGGGATGCGGCGAAAACGCCCTCCGTTTCGGGTTCATGCAGCCGGGAAAATTGTGGATAACTTTCCTCCCCAACAGGTTGTGGAGGGAAAGACGCGCACGCACAAGCCATGGAAGCCGGCAGGGGCGGCGAAAGGGTAAATATGCAATAAAAAGCATAATATACAAAGAAAGTCACAAACATTTTAGAAATTGGAAATATATTCTTTATACGCCCGCGCATCGCCCAAAAGACAGCGGGAACAGGCCGATACGCCGTTTTTCGACAGCTTTGGGGCTTTGGATTTTTCCCGCCGTTTTCCTGGCAGCGCTGGACAAAAGAGGCAGAGTGTGGTATCTTTGGAGGGATCAGGAAGGGGGCGTACAACATGATTGCCCAGGCCCAGGTGATGGTCGCGCTCAGGCCTTGGCTCGGCGAGCCCCTGCTGGCGGCCCTGCCGGCCCTGCCCGGGGAAATCGCCGAAAGGCTGAACGGGTTTTCCAAGGAACGGGACGCGGACAGGATGGCCCAGGAGCTGGACAGCCTGCTGTTCCGCGCGGTTCGCTACGCTACGGCCGGCAGCCTGCTGGCCCAGATGGACGACGGCGGCTTCGTCCGCATCCGCCTGGAGGATTTTGCCGATATGGCGGATGAAATGATGCTGCTGGTGTTCGAGGAATTCCCCGTGGACAGCCGCCACTTTCTGTTCCTCAAGGATTACGCTGTGCACCATCCGAGCCTGGCCGCGCTGCGCACGCTGTATACGCGCTTTGGCTCCTTCCAGTCCGCGCAGGAGCTGGCCGCCATCGCTTCCGTCGCCAAGGACTGCTATCGGCCTTTCCGCTGGCAGAGCTGGCTTGGATGATCCCAGAGGATTATGACAAAGATTAAGAAGGATTATGAACCGTGAGTAAAGTGATCTGTATCGCCAATCAGAAGGGCGGCGTGGGCAAAACCACCACGGCGGTCAATTTGGCGGCGTGCCTGGCCGAAAACGGGAAAAAGACGCTGCTGGCCGATCTGGACCCGCAGGGCAACGCGAGCAGCGGCCTGGGGATCCGGGCGGGGAAAAAGACGGTGTATGAAGCGCTGCTGGGCCAGTGCACGCTGGAAAGCGTGATCGAAAACCCCAGGCAGAAAAAACTGTCCGTCGCCCCGGCGGATATCCGCCTGGCCGGGGCGGAGCTGGAGCTGGCTTCGATCGATAGGCGCGAATACCGCCTCCGCGCCGCGCTGGAGCCCATCAAACAGGATTACGATTTTATCCTGATCGACTGCCCGCCCTCCCTGGGCCTGCTGACCATCAACGCCCTGACCGCGGCCGAAAGCGTGCTGATCCCCATTCAGTGCGAATACTACGCCCTGGAGGGGGTCACCGCCCTGATGAACACCGTGCAGCGGGTCAAGCGCGGCCTGAACCCGGGCCTTGAAATCGAGGGCGTGCTGCTCACCATGCTGGACGGCCGCACGAACCTGGGCGTTCAGGTGGTGGCCGAGGTGAAGCGGCATTTCCGGCAGCAGGTGTTTTTGACCACCGTGCCGCGCAACGTGCGCCTGGGCGAAGCGCCCAGCCACGGCCTGCCCATCCACCAGTACGACCCCCGCAGCACGGGCGCGGAAGCCTATATGTCCCTTGCCAAAGAGGTCATCAAGAAAAATAAGCGCTGATACGTTTTCCCAGTATATGCATGGGCCGCGCGCAGCCCGCGCCGCGGCCGGGAAACCGCTAATGGAGTGAGGAAGCATGAAAAAAACAGGCCTGGGCCGGGGCCTGGACGCCCTGCTGCCCGACAGCAGCGCCTTGGAAAACACGGTGAGCATGATCGCCGTGACGGAATTGGACCGGAACCCGGATCAGCCCAGGCGGGAATTTGATCCGTCTTCCCTGCAAACCCTCGCCGATTCGATCCGGGAGGCTGGCGTGCTCCAGCCGCTGCTGGTGGTGGAAAAAGGCGGGCGGTATCAGATCGTGGCTGGGGAAAGGCGCTTTCGGGCCGCGCGGATCGCGGGGCTGGACACGGTGCCCTGCATCGTCAGGGATTTCAGCGCGGAAGAGCAATTGGAAGCCGCGCTGATCGAGAACATCCAGCGCGAGGATCTGAACCCCATCGAGGAAGCGGCGGCCGTCAAGCAGTTTATGGATACCTGCGGCTATACCCAGGAGCAGGCGGCCAAAAAGCTGGGCAAATCGCGCCCGGCGGTGGCAAACCTGCTGCGGCTGCTCTCCCTGCCCGATTCCATCCGGCAGGACGTGATCGCGGGCAGGCTGACCGCGGGCCACGCCAGGGTGCTGGCGGGCCTGGAGGACGAACAGGCAAAGCTCGCCCTGGCCGAGAAAACCGTGCGGGAGGGCCTGAGCGTCCGCGCCCTGGAAAAGCTGGCCGCGCAGCCCGCCGCGCCCGATCCCCGTCCCAAGGCCGCGCCCCGGCCGCTGCCGCTCGAACTAAAGGACATGGAAAACCGCATGCGGGAAACCCTGGGCCTGCGTACGGAAGTGAAGGGGACGCGCAAGCGCGGCAGGATCGTATTGCAGTATTACAGCGAGGAAGAATTGGACAGGCTGTATCAATGCCTGGAAAAACTGGAGGGATGGTCATGAAGCGGTGGATCGCGGCATTGACGGCGTTGGTCATGCTGCTTTGCTGGGCGGCCTGCGGCTGCGCGGAGCTTTCTCAGGCGCAGATCACCCAGGCGAACAAGTATTTCACGGACATGTTCAACCGGGCGACCGCCGTGGGCGGCGCGGTGCTGGTGAACCAGAAGGGCGAAAGGATCTATTCCTTCTATTTTGGCGCCGGCGATAAAAAGAACACCCGGCCCGTGGACGACGAAACGGTGTACAAGATCGCCTCCGTCACCAAGATGATCTCGGCCATCGGCATCATGAAGCTGGTGGACGAGGGCAAGATCGACCTGGACGCAAAAATCGATATCGGCAACAAGAAAACGATCGTCCATCCCCGATACAGGGATCTGCCCGTGACGCTGCGCCAGTGCATGAGCCATACCTCCGGCCTGCTGGGCAGCGCGCCGTACCAGTCCTCCGTGCCCTGGACGAAATTGACCAAGTACGATGAAAAATATTTTTCCAAGTATAAGCCCGGCACGCATTACGAATATGCCAACCTGAACGGCGGCATCATGTGCAGCGTGATCGAAAGGGTTTCGGGCCAGAGCTTCAACACCTTCATGACCGAAAACGTGTTTGCGCCTCTGGGCATCAACGCGGCCTACGCCTCCACCCTCCTGCCCGATTCCTCGACGCTGTCCAATACCTACGATTACGACGATATGGTGTACATGTCCGCCAATAAGTATCTGAAGGAAGACGCGGAAAACTACGACGATACCTGCAACCCGGACAAGCATTACCGCTATTCCGTCGGCAGCCTCTTCATCAGCCTTTCGGGCATGGAAAAGCTGGGCGTCATGCTCGCGAACAACGGCGAGGTGGACGGGGTGAGGATCCTGTCCGCCGATTCGGTGTTCACGATGCGCATGGATCAATCGACCCTGCTCGATTCCTCCGTGACCGGCGAAAGCCCCTACGGCCTGTGCACCCTGCGCTATGAGGTCGAAGGCGTTACCTGGTACGGCCATCAGGGCCGCTGGATGGGGCTGCTTACCGATCTGTTCTATGAGCCGATCAGCCAGACCGTGCTGGTTTTCGTCATGAACGGAACGCCCAAGGGCGCCATGGGCCGCGATGTGAACCTGCGGGTGGAAAACGCCATGATCGAGATCCGGCCCTGGCTGAACCTGGACAAATAAATTTTTCCTCTTTTCTTTTTGACAGGCATCGTGTATAATGCCTTTAGCGCCGCAATTGCGAACCCGAGTGCGTGCCATGAGGGCCGGCGGACGGCGCGGAAGAATGTTTCTCTTGAGGGCAGGGACGCGTCCGGGCCCGAGAGCGAAAGGAGGCTGCAAATCGCTTTGTTCGGACGCATGGCGGATCTTTCCGTCATGCTTTTTTCATGGATCGAACGGGAGGGTAAGGAAAATGGAAGACGAACGGATCGGTTTCCTGGGCATCGTGATCGAAGATTTGAGCCAGGCCAGCCGCGTGAACCAGGTCATATCCCAATTTCAGGATACGGTGACGGGCCGGATCGGCGTGCCGGACCATGAGCGCGGCATGGCGGTGATCGGATTGCTGGTGCGGGGAAACGATAGAACGGTGGGCGCGTTCACCGCGAAGCTGGGCAACATCCCCGGCGTGCAGGTGAAAAGCGCGATGACGAAAGCGTAAAAAATCAAAAAAGGAAGGAAAAGAAACATGAAAAAGACGATGAAGCTCCTGGCCGTGGCGGCCCTGATCCTGTCCCTGACCTTCGTATGCTTCGCCGAAACGGCGCAGGATAACGAAAAAGTGCGCGTCGGCGCGCTGAAAGGCCCCACCGGCATGGCCTTTGCCCATCTGGTGACGGCAAACCCGGAGCGCTATGCATTCAACCTCGTCGCCACGCCCGCGGAGGTGAACGCGCTGGTGATTTCCGGCCAGGTGGATATCGCCGCCGTGCCGATCAACGCGGGCGCCGTGCTGTACAGCAAGACCGAAAAGAACGTGCAGGCCCTGTCCCTGATCACCCGCGGCATGCTCTATGTGCTCGAAAAGGGCGATACCATCCACAGCGTTTCCGATCTGGAGGGCAAAACGATCTGCACCGCCGGCCAGGGCGCGACCCCGGATTACGTGATGAACTATATCCTGGATACCGCCGGTGTTTCCGCCGCGCTCGATTTCCAGGATGAGCACGCAACCGCCGCTTCCCTGGGCCTGGAGGGCAAGGCGGATATCCTTTTGCTCCCCGAACCCATGGTGACCAACGTGCTGATGAAGAGCGAAGATTTCCGCGTGGCCCTGGATATCACCGAGGAATTTGCCGCCGCCGCCCGCCAGAACGGCCGCGAGGAGGCCCAGCTTTCCATGTCCGTGGTGATCGTGCGCAAGGAATACGCCCAGGAGCATCCCGATCAGGTGGCCGCCTTCCTGCGGGATCTGGAAGCCTCCATCGCTTTCGCCAATGAAAACGTGGCCGAGGCCGCGCAGGAAATCGCCGAGCTGGGCATCATTCCCGCCGCGAAGGTGGCCGAACGGGCGCTGCCCTCCTGCCGGCTGGTGTTCGTGGCCGGCGAGGAGATGCAATCGCAGGCCTCGCCCCTGTACGAGATCCTCTTCAGCGCCAACCCCGCTTCCGTGGGCGGCCAGATCCCCGACGACGGCTACTATTTCAAGTAATGCGAGTCGGAAGATAAAAAAATAAGAGCGTGAACCGCTTGCCGTAAAAGGCCGGGCGTCACGCTCTTTTTTCATTGCGCCTTGCGGCGTTCGGCAGGCGCTTTGCGCGCCGATCAGCCTACTTTTTTCCCTTCTTTTCCGCTTCGTGAATCAGCTGCAATACCTTCATGGTCCCGTCGGCGGGCGGGGCGGCGGTGAGGGCGCGGATGAGGCTGTCCTGATCCTCCATGAGCTTCAGGATGGCGTCGTACAGCGTATCGGGCGTCATGTTCTCTTGCAAAAGCACGTGGCACAGCCCCCGCTTGCGGAAGGATTCGGCGTTGAGGATCTGGTCGCCCCGGCTGGCGCCCTTGGGATAGGGCACCAGCAGCATGGGCTTTTTGAGCGCCTGGAATTCGCAGATGGCGTTGCTGCCCGCGCGGGAGAGGATCAGATCGGCGCAGGCGAGCGCGTCGGGCAATTCCGCGGACAGAAACTCAAACTGCCGATACCCGGGCAGGGTGTTCAGGCTTTTTTCCAGGTTGCCGCTGCCCGTCAGGTGCAGCACGTCCATTTTTTCCAGCAGCCGCGGCAGGGCGGCGCGCAGGGCTTCGTTCACCCGCTGCGCCCCGATGGAGCCGCCCATCATCATCAGCACCGGCTTTTTTCCCGAAAAGCCCGTCAGCGCGAGCCCTTTTTCCCGGCTGCCGGAAAAGAGCTGGGGCCGCATGGGCGTGCCCGTACAGACGGCCTTTTCGCCCAGGGTGTCGGCGCATTCGGGGAAGGTGGTGGCGATGCGTTTGGCGAACTTAGAGCAGATTTTGTTGGCGAGGCCGGGGGTCAGATCGCTTTCGTGGCACACGACGGGCACCCGGTGCAGCCACGCGCCGATCACGACCGGAACGGATACGAACCCGCCCTTGGAAAAGCAGACGTCGGGCTTGATCCTGCCCATCAGATGCGCGGACTGGAACGCGCCAAAGATCACGCGGAAGGGATCGGTAAAATTCTTTACGTCAAAATACCGCCGCAGCTTGCCGCTTTTGACCGCGTGATACTGTACGCCCTCCAGCGTCATCATCTTATGCTCGATGCCTTCCTCGGTGCCGATGTAATGCACCTCATACCCTTCCTTAAGCAAATGCGGCAATATGGCCAGATGGGGCGTCACATGCCCCGCCGTGCCGCCGCCCGTCAATACGATGCGCTTCATCCCGCGCCCTCCCTTGCAATGCTTTGGAACCAATACCATTATATCACACGCCTGCCGCGATATACAATCCGCGCGTGAAAAGCGGTCACGCCCCGATCCGGTGCCCGGCGTCCGCGAGCGCTTTGAGGGCGTTTTCCCTGTGCTCTTTTTCAAACAGCACGTAGTCCGTATCGTAGGTGGACACGGCAAAAATGGGCACGCCCGCTTCCGCCAGCGTCCCTGCGACGCCCGCCAGGACGCCGATCAGGGAAAAATCCAGGGGGCCCTCGATCTTAAGCGCCAGCCATCCGTCCCGCCGGTTCAGGGTATGCTTCGGGCAAAGCGCCGTCGGGCAGACAAGCGACGTCTCCTCGTCCGTCTTCGCGAAAAAGCAATAAGGCGCCGTGAAATCGATCATCGCGCCTTCAGGCAGCTGGCATACGGTAAATTCCATGGGCAGGAGCTTCAGCTTCATGATTCTTCCTCCTCAAAGTCCGCCCTTCGGATCAGCGTTTCCTCGCAGAGCCCGTTTTTTTCGTCCAGTACGCGCAGGGATTCCCTTTCCAGAAACCCGAATTTTTGGTACAGGCTCCGGGCCCGCGCGTTGGTTTCAAGCAGGGTCACCCGCATGTCCCGCGTCCGGTCCAGATGGGAAACGGCGAACGCCGTAGCCGCGCGGCCGACCCCAGCGCCCTGGGCTTCAGGACGGACATAGAGGACGTTCAGCTCGTTTTCCCTGGGATCGATCACCAGCGCGCCCGCTGCCTGCCCTGCCAGATACAGGCCGTACGCCTGCCGTCCGGCGGCCAGATGCCCGCGCAGCCTGTCCGCCATGCTTTCCGGCGTGTGCGCCCGCCAAAAGGCCTCCGTGCAGTGCGCCCGATGGCTGTCCTGCCAGCTTTCGGCATACGCCCTGGCGATGGGAAGCAGCGTTTCTTCTCTGAGGGGAAGCACCGCGGGGGTCAGCAGCTCCTGGGCGAACGCCCGGGCCGCGCGCATGGCGGTCGGGATGGGCAGCTTTTCCATCTCCCGCAGGGTAAAAAACCGGCCTTCGCGGCAGGCGGTGTCCTCCGCCTCATAGTGGTACACCGTCATGTTCCACACCCGATGGGTGAACACGTGGCGGGCGGGCCCCAGCGCTTTGACCGGATGCGCGCGGATGCCCAGCGCCTTTTGCGCCTTTTCGATATCGAAAACGTCCTTCGCGCGCTCCGTCAGCTGGTACACCCACAGGCCGCCCAGCAGCGTTTCCTTCCTTTGCCGCAGGTAGATTTTTCCTCCGCAGGTGATGAGCGCGACCGAAACGGGGATTTCCGCGGGCGGTTTTGCGGCGGTCTTGACGGGCAGGGCGTCCGCGTCCCCGGCTTTATAGGCGTCGCACAGCGGGCGCAGCGGGCAGCTTTCGCATTCCGGCGTGCCCGGCACGCAGACGGTGGCCCCCAGATCCATCAGCGCCTGGTTGAAATCGCCGCAGCGGACGGGCGGCATATCGGCCTGCGCCAGATCCGCGAGCCTGCGCTTGACGGACGGCGCGCCTACATCCTCCCGTACGCCGTGCACCCGGGAGAGCACGCGCGTCAAATTCCCGTCCATGGCCGGCGCGGGCAGGCCAAAAGCGATGGAGCCCACCGCCGCCGCCGTATAATCGCCCACCCCGGGCAGGGCGCGCAGCTTTTCCACGTCCGCGGGAAACACGCCGCCGTACGCGGATACGACCGCCTTCGCCGCCTTGTGCAGATTGCGCGCGCGGGAATAATACCCAAGGCCCTCCCAGCATTTGAGCACGTCCTGCTCGGACGCGTCCGCGAGCGTGAACACGTCCGGGAACGATAGAAGAAAGCGCTCGTAATACGCGCCCACGGTCTCGGTGCGCGTCTGCTGCAGCATGATTTCGCTGATCCAGACCCGGTAGGGGTCCTTCGTTCCGCGGAAGGGCAGGACGCGCCTGTGCGTATCGTACCAGGCCAATAACAGGGATGCAAGCATTATGATTCCTTTCCTTGCTCCGGCTCCACGCGGTACGCTTCCCCGGCGCGCAGGCCGAAGATCAGCGTTTCCCGGACGGGGATGCCGGTGATGCGCGAAAGCGCGCGGCCGTACCAATGGAGCTGCAAAGCATAGCGCTCCAGCAATTCCTCCCGGCCCGCGGCGTCCGTCTTATAATCGCACAGCACCCACGCCCCGTTTTCCAGGAAGCACAGGTCGATCACGCCCTGGATCATGAGGCCCTTTTCGCCTTTGAGGTTGAAGCCCCATTCCCGTTTGACGGTCTGCGCGGATAAGGCGCGCCTGCCAAGCGGCGACGCAAAGAAGCTTTTGAGCCATTCCGCGCGCACCAGCCTTCTGTCCTCCGCGGACAGGACGCCGCGCTCCGTGAGCGTTTCGAGGGCGTCCTCGAAACGCCCTTCCCGGGCCAGATCGTAATCGATCAGGCCCAGCACCCGGTGGGTCACGGTGCCGCGCTGGGCGGCGCTGATCTTTTCTTCCTCCAGGAAAGCGGGCTTGGGCGCTTCCTCGGGCAGCTTTCGCTTATCGGCGGGCGATTCCCAATCGTCCGAATCCTGGCGCAGGCGCTTGGCGATGGCGGTCACGGAGGTTTTGAGCGGCGGGCGCTGCTCGATCACGCGGGTCATGCGCCGGATGGTTTGATCGCTCGGCCTGCCGGTAAGCGCGAGGGGCGGCGGCGCGATGCGCGCCGGCGCCGGCACGGTCAGCTCCTCCGCCTTTTCCAGGCTCATGCGCCATACGCTGCCGTTTTTCCCGATATGCTCGCCCTCCTGAAAGCCGCCCAGGCTTTCCATCACCCAGTCCAGCATGCAGCCGGCCGATCCCGCGGCGGCGGCGGTGGCGGGCCTGCGCCAAAGCGCCATGGCGTTTTTCAGCTTCCGCGGGGAGCCGACCAGGATGAGCCGCTCCCGCGCGCGGGTCATGCCCACGTAGAGCAGCCGGGATTCCTCGGCCAGCGCTTCCTTTTCGCCGATGCCGCGCAGGGCTTTGTACGCGCTTGTTTCGCGCGTGACCCGGCGCTCGCTGTCAATGTATTGCAGCGCCAGGCCGTATTTCGCGTGCATGAACAATTGCCCGCCGTCGCGCTTGCGGAATGCCCGCGCCCCTTCCAGCAGAAACACCACCGGGAATTCCAGGCCCTTGGATTTATGCAGCGTTAAGATCCGCACCACATCTTCGTTTTCACCCAGGGTCTTGGCGGTTTTGCCGTCGTCTGCCGCGTGCAGCCGGCCGATATCCTTAAGGAACGCGCCCAGCCCTTCCTGGCCGTTTTCGCCCTGCGCTTTTTCCATCAGCAGCCGCATGTTGGCCTGGCGGAGTTCGCCCTCTTCCTGCGCGCCGGCGCGCATGTACAGCCCGCTTTCCTCCATGAGCTGCCAGATGAGCTGATCCACCGGCCTGTTCATGGCGCAAAAGCGCCACCGGGCCAGCCGCTCCCATGCCTCGCGGGCTTTGCGCCCCAGGGCCGTGTCCTGCTCCATGGCGGCGAGGTACGCCTGGAAGAAGGGGGTGCCTGGCGTGCGGTCTACCAGGCGGATGCGGGCAAGCTCTTCTTCGACGAACCCAAAGCACGGGCAGCGGAGCGCGGCGAGCAGCGGCAGGTCCTGGAGCGGGTTATCGATCACGCGCAGGAGGCTGAGGATATCCGTCACCTCGGGCAGCTCATAAAACTGGGCGTCCGCGTCGCTGTACACGGGGATGCCCTCCATTTGCAGGGCCCGGGCGATATAAGGCGCGCGCTCATGCGCGTAACGGACCAGGAGCGCGATGTCCCGGAAGCGCAGGGGCCTTTCGCCTTCGCCTTCCCGCACCGATGCGAACCGCATCAGCTGCTTGATGCGCTTTGCGACGAACGCGGCTTCGTAGCGGTAGCCCTGGGTGAGCTCGCCGTCCTCGTCGCCCTCGTCGTCCGCGGAGGAAATCAGGTGGATCTCCACCGGCGCGCCGAAGGGCTGGCCCCTGCCGGGCCGCAGCATGGCGTCTTCGCCGTATTCGATTTCCGTCGCTTCCTCGCGCATGGCGTGGGAGAAAACCTCGTTCACGGCCAACAGCACGTTTTCGTCGGAGCGGAAATTCTGCTGCAAAAGGATCTTGCGTTCCTCCGCGTCCTCATCCGGGCTGTAATCCCGGTACTTTTGCAGAAACAGGGTTGGATCGGCCAGGCGGAAGCGGTAGATGCTCTGCTTTACATCGCCCACCATGAACAGCGTGTTTTTCTGCCCCGCGTGCAGGGCGCGCACGATGGCCTCCTGGATGCCGGACACATCCTGGTATTCGTCGATGAACAGGGCGTCGAAGCCCCCGGCGACGGCGGAACATACCTGCGGGTTTTTCAGCGCGCGGAGCGTCAGATGCTCCAGATCGCTGTAATCCAGATAATTCTTGTCCTGCTTGAGGGCGAAATAGGCCTCGTCCATTTTCTTGACCAGGCCGCACAGGGCGCGCAGGGCGGGCAAGGGATGCAAAAGCTCTTTTTCCGCCTTTTCCCTGTCTTCGGGAAAGAGGGAACGGGCTTCGGCGACGCGCTTTTTCCACTGTTCGCGCAGGTCCTTGAAGCGCGCAGCGGCGTCCGCGCTTTCTTCGGCCGACGCTTTTTTGGTGCTCAGCCGGGCGAAGGAAACCTTGCCGCCGGAGAGGCTGCCGTTTTCCGCTTCCCGGATCAGCTGCTTCGTGAAAGCGCTGTCGGCCTCCCAGGTGGGCGCGTAGCGGGCGGGGCCGTCCGGCTGGTTCAGGATCGCCTGCATTTCGTCCAAAAGCTCCTGCGCCGCTTCGATTTTCACCCGCGCGAGCGAAAACAGCAGCGGCAGCCAATGCGCAAGGCCCGCGTTTTCTGCCCTGCACTGCTCCTCCGCCCAGGCAAACGGCTCCTCCTGCGCTTTCAAAAACGTATAGAGCCGGTCCATCAGCTCCACGATCTGGCCGTCCTCAAACTGGCTGAACAGCGCGCGTTCATCCTCGTCCGGTTCGGCGTACGCGTCCTCCAGCACCTGATCCTGGGCGCGGCGGCGCAGGGTGTTCAGCTTTTCCTCATCGCCGATCCGGGCGAGGGGATCGATGCCCACTTCCTGAAAGTGCTCCCGGAGCACCCGGGCGCAGAACACATGCAGGGTACAGATGGCGGCGCGGTTCAATCGGAGCGCCTGGAGCCTCAGATGCGCGTTTTCGACGCCCTCATCCTCCAAACGCCGGCCAAGCCTGTCCCGCATTTCGCCGGCTGCGGCGCGCGTAAAGGTGACGATCAGCATCCGGTCGATCCTGCCGCCCTCGCGGAGCATGGAAAGCACCCGCTCCACCAGCACCGCCGTTTTGCCCGAGCCTGCCGCCGCGCTGACCAGTACGCTGTCGTTGCGCGCCCGGATGGCCGCCTGCTGCGCCTGCGTCCACTGCATGTCCGCGCCTCCCTCTTTTTTTCTTATCTGATATTGTAGCGCTTTTTCCGCCGCTTGACAAGCGCGGCCGCATCGGCGTTTTGCCGCGCGAAATGAAAAACTTCATAAAATGATAACTGTTATCATATTGACATTTTTTTGTGGTGTGGTACAATAAGGGCGTTTTCAAATAAAGGGGATGAACATCCGTGAAAACGACCTACCGCACCAAGCAGCAGGATGAATTGATGGCTTACCTTCAGCAGCATCCGGGCGCGCACCACACGGCGGCGCAGATCAAGGAATACTTTGCCAGGCAGGACAAAAACATCGGCACCGCCACGATCTACCGCCAGCTGGAGCGGTTCGTGGAGGATGGCAAGGTCCGCAAATACCTGCTGGAAACGGGGGACAGCGCCTGCTATGAATACGTGGGCGGCCAGGAGGGCTGCACGGCCCATTTCCATCTGAAGTGTGAAAAATGCGGCAGGCTGATCCACATGAACTGCGAAGAGCTCAAACGCCTGGAAACCCACCTGCTGGAGGATCACGGGTTTGAATGGACGATCGGGAAAACGGTGTTCTACGGCGTTTGCGACAAATGCAGGAAGTGAATGGGGAAAGGAGGAAGGGAACATGAGAAAGCATAAAAGGCTTGCGGCGCTGATGATGCTCGCGCTGCTTATGCTGGTGCTGTTCGCTTCTTCCGCCTATCTGGTCAGCGCGTCGTGCCATTGCTGCGAGAAAACCAACTGCGAAATCTGCAAGAGCGTGCTGCGCGTCAAGGCGCTGCTGTGCGCCGTCCTGTACGCCGCCGCGGCGGCGTCGGTCAGGGCGGTTCTGCTCTTTTCGCGCGGCTTCGCCGCGGAGGGGAGGAAGACGCTCCTTTGTGGCGGGCTGACCCTGGTCGGCTGGAAGGTCCGCCTGAACAATTAAAAAAGACTTTGCCTGCAAGCGTGTTTTTTGCCTGCCCCTTTGGCAAAACGCATGGCCTTGCTATTTTTATGCCCTTTTGCAAAGCCTGAAAATTGTGAGGAGGATCGATCCATGAAAAAGATGCTTGCGGCCCTGACGGCCCTCGTGCTGACGGCTGTCTGCCTGATTTCCCCGTACGCGCCTGCGGAAAGCAAAAGCCTCAAAATCGTGGTCACCATTTTCCCCGTTTACGACTGGGTGCGCCAGATCGCGGGCGAAAAGCTCGATCAGCTCGAATTGACGATGCTGCTGGATTCCGGGGCCGATCTGCATAATTACCAGCCCACCGCGGCGGATATCCTGCGGGTTGCGGATGCCGACCTGTTCGTGTACATCGGCGGCGAAAGCGACGGCTGGGTGGATAAGGTGGTCGCCACCGCCGGGAACCAGGCGCTGGTGCAGCTGAATCTGATGGAAGCCCTGGGCGACGCCGTCAAGGCGGAAGAAGTGATTGAAGGCATGGAGCCTGAACACGGGCACGAAGAAGAGGACGAAGAAGAGGAAGAGGCCGAATCCGACGAGCATATCTGGCTGAGCCTGCGCAACGCCCTCGTCCTGGTCCCGCAGATCGCGGGAAAGATGGGCGAATGCGATCCGGAAAACGCCGCCCTGTACGCCGCCAACGCGGGCGCTTACGCGGAGAAGCTCCGCGAATTGGACGAAGAGTACGCAAAGGCCGTGGAGGAAGCGAACCAGAAAACCATCCTCTTTGGCGACCGTTTCCCCTTCCGCTACCTGGCCGACGACTACGGCCTGACCTATTACGCCGCCTTCACCGGCTGCTCCGCGGAAACGGAGGCCAGCTTCCAGACCATCGTGTTCCTGAGCCAGAAAGTAGACGAATTGGGGCTGAAGGTCATCCTGACCATCGAAAACCCCAGGACCCAGCTTTCCCAGACCATTAGGCAGAACACAAGGACGCGGGACCAACGGATCCTGAGCATGGATTCCATGCAGTCCGTTACGGCAAACGATCTCAAAACCGGCGTCAATTATCTGGCGGTGATGACGGAGAACCTCGGCGTGCTCCGGGAAGCGCTGCAGTAAGGAGAGGAAGATCATGGCGCAGCTGTCGGTTGAGGATCTTTCCCTCGGGTATGAGGGGCATGTGATCTTGTCCGGTCTTCATTTTGCGGTGAACGCAGGGGATTATCTGTGTATCGTGGGAGAAAACGGATCCGGCAAATCCACCTTGATGAAAACCATCCTGGGGCTGCAAAAGCCCCTGGGCGGTTCCATCGCGTTCGGGGACGGGCTCAAGCCCAGCGAGATCGGCTATCTGCCCCAGCAGACGCAGGTGCAGAAGGATTTTCCCGCCACGGTTTGGGAAATCGTTCTCTCCGGCTGCCAGGGCCGGATCGGCAAAAAGCCGTTTTACGGCGCGGCGGAAAAGCGCCTGGCCCTGGAAAACATGAAGAAAATGGAAATCACCCAGTTTGCCAAGCGCTGCTACCGGGAACTGTCCGGCGGGCAGCAGCAGCGGGTCCTGCTAGCCCGCGCCCTGTGCGCGACGCAGAAGCTGCTGCTTTTGGACGAGCCGGTGTCCGGCCTCGATCCCAAGGTGACGCTGGAAATGTATCAGCTGATCGAAGGGCTCAACCGGGACGGGCACGTGACGGTCGTCATGATTTCCCACGATATTTCCGCCGCCCTGCATTACGCGACGCACATCCTTCATATCGGGCACGAGACCTTCTTCGGGCCCAAGGAGGAATACGTCAAAAGCAGCATGGCCAAGCGCTTCCTGGCGGACGAAGGGGGGAAAACCAAATGATCGGCAACCTTCGCATGCTTTCCGCGGCGTTTGTGCAGTACGCGCTGATCGTGGCCGTACTGATCGCGCTTTGCTCCTCCCTGCTGGGCGTCACCCTGGTGCTCAAGCGCTTCGCCTTCATCGGCGACGGCCTTTCCCACGTGGCGTTCGGCGCGATGGCCGTGGCGGGGGTGCTGGGCCCGGTGCTCAAGGAGATCAAGTCGGGCCTTGGCGAGGCGGGCCTGGAAGGGCAATTGTCCGGCGTGATACAGTTTTTCATCGATAACGATATGATGTTCATTCTGCCCGTCACCATCGTGTGCGCCATCCTGCTCCTGCGCACCGGGCAGAACACCCGCATCAAGGGCGATTCGGCGCTGGCGATGATTTCCGTTGGCACGCTGGCCGTCGGCTATATGCTGCTCAACCTCTTCCCCAAATCCTCCAACGTCTCCAGCGACGTTTGCACCTCCCTCTTCGGCTCCACCTCCATCCTGACCCTGAGCATCACCGAGGTGTGGCTGTCGGTCGTGCTGTCCCTGGCGGTCATGGTGATCTTCCTGCTGTTTTACAACAAGATTTTCGCCGTCACCTTTGACGAGGATTTCGCGCATTCCACCGGCACCAGGGTGGACCGCTACAACCTGCTGATCGCCATGGTGGTCGCGGTCATCATCGTGCTGGCCATGAATCTGGTGGGCTCGCTTTTGATTTCGGCGCTCATCATCTTCCCGGCCATGACGGCCATGCGCGTGTTCCGCTCCTTTAAGGGCGTCACGATCTGCTCCGCGGTGGTGTCGGTCACCTGCGCGGTGCTGGGCATCCTGCTCTCCATTGTTTTTTCCACGCCCGTCGGCTCCACCATCGTGTCGGTGGATATCGCGGCGTTCCTCATCTTCTGTATCCTCTCCTGGGCTGGCGTTGGAAAAAGAAAGGCGTGATACAATGAACGGACAAATGAAAAAACGTTTCCTGCTCCCGGCGCTGCTGGCCGTGCTGGCGCTCCTGTGCTCCGCCTGCGGCAATGCATCCTCTTCTCCCTCCGCCGCCAATTCGGGCGTCCCGGCCACCAAGGAAGTGCCGGTCATCCTCAACCAGGCGGAATACCTGCTCTACCAGAACATCTTTTATAACAACTACATGGCCAATTACAACGGCACGGAGACCGAGAAGCAGGGCGTGTTCGCCGTCCTCCAGGACGCCTTTAACGGCATGACCCGCTATTATGTGTGGGGGTATCTGGACAATACGCGCTGCTGCGACTGGCAATGGGAATTCGTGCCCAAGGATACGGCGGCGCTGCCGACGCCGGGCTCCGTCATCACGGTGAAAGGCACCTACGAAACCGCGGACGAAGCGCTGGACGACCTGTGGATCGTGAACGCGGAGGTCACCGTCCACTCCCGCTACGACGGCGACATCAGGGAGCTCAACATGCGGACCATGAGCGATACCTTGGAGCGGGTGCAGATCATGAACATCATTTACAAGGCCGATTACTTTGAGGGCAAGGCATTCAACGCGTATGGCCGCATCGCATCCATGGAGCTGCTGCAGGACCCCTATTATGACGGCAGCTGGCAGGTGAATTTTTCCGCGAAGTCCGGCCAGACCATCCCCGCCATCGGGACGACGGTGCTTTTGCAGGGCAAGGTGCAAAGCGGCGCGCTTTCGGATTGCTCCGTTACCACTTTGGACGAATAAGTATATCCCGGCCCAAGAAACAAAGCCTGTGCCTCCATGCGCAGGCTTTTTTGCGTGCCTCCGGTTTGACATTTCCCCGTCTTTTTGATATGATGTGCATAGATGGATGACAATACGACAGTTGATTTTTTGAAAAGGAGAAATGTGCATGCGGAAGGCCCTTGTTTTTCTGCTGACGGTGCTGGCGCTCACGCTCCTGACGGCCGGGGCCCTGGCCGGAGAGTGGGTGGACGATTATCTCCTGACCGCCGGGCGCGATTGCTTTATCGTTGATTTTGAAGAATACGCGCTGGAGCATCCGGGGGATTATTACGTTCTTTACGCCGTTTCCGGCAATCCGTATTTCAGCCGGCATAAGTGCGGAGAGGGCGAAAGCGCTTATACCATCTATGTCGCCCCCGGCCTGAAATATGAGATCGAGCTTTGGTACGACCCGGATCAGACCGGCGAATTGCCCAAGTGGGGCAAGGAAGACGCGCGCAAGATGCGCATTCCCGCCGCCGGGCCGCTGGATGATTTTCCCTATACGCTCAAGGATTCCACGGTGGGCGTCCGCAACGTGACGGTGGAGGAATTTACGGAATACGACGTGATCCCGCTCTCCGTCCTCGACCAGGACGATCTGGAGATCCGCTATCGCTGGGCCTGGGATTTTGAGGTGAAGGAAAAAGACAGCTTTTCGATGGTCCTGCAGATGACCGGGCCGGAGGGGATCATTTTCGTTCATTCCTCCACCTGGTCGATCAGCCCGGACGACGCCCATTATGCGCACTGGCAGCAGAACATGACGGATATGATGAAGCAGTATACCGGCCAGAAAAACGCTGCCCTGGAAGGCGAATTCCAGCTGAAGGTGTTCATCAACGGCGAAGTTTTCGACGAACTGACCTTCCGCATGGGCCAGGAAGGCTCCCAGGCGGAAGTCAGCCCGGAACCCGCCCAGGAGACGGAGCAGGACGGCGGACAGCCCGAGGAGCCGGCCCCGGATATCACCGGCCTATGGAAGCACACGAATACCAAAATCCTGGGCATCGAGGTCGATCCTTCGCTGATCCCCAGCGAAATGTACCTCGATTTCCGCAGCGACGGCACCGTGACCGTGACCACCATCGCGCAGGATATCGGCAGAAGCGTGACGGAAAACAATTGGCGCATGGAAGGGGATCAGGTGCTGATCGACGATATGGACACGATGTACCTGGAGGACGACTGCCTCGTGATGAATATGCTGGGCGTCAGCATCCTGTATTTTGAGCGCACGGACGAGCCGATCCCTGAGCCAGATAAGCGGAAGCGGACAGAAGAGCCGGAGCCGACGCAGGAGGCCGAGTCCGAACGGTCCCGGGCCGATCCGCTGCCCGACAGCGCGGATCCTGCCGACGCCTCGGAATACTATGGCACCTGGAAAATGGTCTCCATGCAGATCAACGGCAGCCGCCGCCCGTCGAACACCGTCCGCACCTATGTGATTTCCGATGGGCAGGCTGAGGAAATCACGCTGGCGGGCAGCCGCGTCTTCCCCGTGGAATTCAGGGATGGCGAGCTTGTCATGATTGCGGAAAACAGCGTGGGCGAGCAGGTAGAATTGCCCTTCTACCTGCTTTCCGACGGGACCCTTGCCCAGGATATGAGCGCGTTCTACGGCGCCAGCGTCATCATCTTCTGCGAAAAACAATAAGATCCGATAATAAGCAAGCCGCCGTGGGAGGATCAGCCTCCCGCGGCGGCGATCATTATGCTTTTGTATCCGCGATCCATCCCAGGATGCTCTGGAGCGCGCCGCTCAGGCACAGGAGGGCGAGCAGGACGCGGGAAATATCGTTGTCCACAAAGTTCATCAGGGGATTGAACTGATCCAGGACCAGAAACGTCAAAAACATCAGGGCCAGGATCAGCGTCAGATGGCTCAGCAGCTTCCTGATCTTATTCATGGCTGTTCACCTCGGCAATCAGGAGCGCGTCGCTGCTTTCGCGGCCGCCGCCGCTGGGATCGTTGAGCACGGCGTCCTGCCAGACCATGACGGAGGAATTGCCGCCGTCCAGGTTATAGGCCGCCGCGCAGCCAAGCTGCTCAAACAGCGCGGATAGATCGGGCAGGGTGATCCCGGCGGATTCGCCCCGTCCGTCCACCACCACCATGCAGTAGTGCCCCGGTTCATAATAGCCGATGGCCGTGCGCGGGTTGGCGGAGATGATGCGGTTGGTGCTGGAAAAGGCGGAAATCGCTTCTCCGTTCGCGTCCAGGAGCGCGGGCCCGAACGTCCACGCCTGCCACGCGCCGTCCTCGATGGCCTGCTGCATATCAAAGGTGCTGCCCGGCATCACGCGCATGGTGCCGTCGTAATACAGCACGCACACATCGCAGTTGGTGCGGTTGGCGCGGTATATGACGCCGTTGCGAATGACCACGCCTTCGTTGGTATTGCCGTAGTAATCGCCGTTGATGGCGAGCAGCGCCTCGTTGAGCGCCGCCATATCCAGGACGTCGTCCCGAAAGCCGCTGCCGTACGTGTTCTTCGCCATGGCGGATTGAAAGCAGGTGATATCCCGCACGTAGATATCCGCCAGGTAGTAGGTGACGCGGCCGTTTTGGGCGGTTTCCCGGGTTACGGTGATGGAGATATCCGGGCTGGAATAGCTGCTGTCCGTGACCACCACGGTATCGGTGTACTTGTCGGCAAATTTTTCGGAAATGGGCGTTTCGTCGGCCTGCGCCCCTTCGGCGTCCGCCGTCTCCTCCGTCAGGGCGGAGCCGCCCTTGGAATTATAGCCCGCGCCGTAAGACGGCGTATTGCGGTTGTTCCTGCCGCCCCTGGCGGACAGACTGCCAAGGCCCGCGTCGCTTACGCCCGCGTCGGCCAGGATCAGCGCGTCTTCGGGGATCTGGAGGCTGGATGCGTCTCCCTCCTGCGGCGCGCTCGTTTTATACGGATTGGGGATCACGATGCCGACGCTCTGCTGCCGCCTTGGCAGCACATGATGAAACAGCGCGAATACGAGCAGCGCCGCCGCCGCGCAGGCGACGTCGATCATCAGGTATTTGAGGACCTTCTTTTTCGTTTGCTTCAAGAGGCATTCCTCCTTTCACGGGTTTTCACCCTACGCTGGAAAGGATAGCGCTGCAACCTTAAACGAACCTGAAAAAAACCGACCCGAATATCGGATCGGCAAAAATTTTTTCGGGAAAGGTTCAGTTTTTCGCACTCCGGCAGCGCCTGCGGACGCAGAGGACTTCCACCACGCCAAAGAGGAACAGGATCAGCAGCATGACCGCGTACCAGAACCAGTCCGGCAGCTCCGTACGGTCCAAGGCGAATTCCACGCCCACCAGCGCGCCGACGCACCCAAGGCAGGCGAGCAGGGGCCAGAAGCGCTTGAGCGGGTTCTTTTCGGGCGTCTTAAGGCAATGGTACAGCAGGATGAAAAAGATGGCGATGCCGCAAAGCAATTGCTCCGCGCGGACAAAGCCCCAGCGCATGCTCATCATGCGGACGCTTTCGCAGAAGATCTGCGTTACGCAAAGGTAATAGCAAACGCGCAGGAACAGGAGCAGGGGAAATTTTTCCTCCCGCGACCGAAACGCGAACACCGCGCCGATCACCAGCGCGATCAGCGCTTCCAGCGTGAACACGGCCAGATACCATTCGTCCCATTCGTTGGAAACGGCGAAGGGGAAACGGCACAGCAGCGCGCTTTCCGTGTCATATTTGCTGGTGCCCAGCATGCCCAGGTATTTTTCCGCGAACCGCATGAGCGCGATGGATACGCACCCCGCGGGCGCGAACGCGTCCAGGAATTTGCCGGCGTGATTGCCCGTCAGCTTCGCCGTCAGCGCCATGCCGAGCGACGCGCCCACGCACCCGCCGAAAAACGAAAATTCCTCGGCGCGCATCCGGAAAAGGGAATCGAGCCCGTAGACGGCAAAGGTGCGGTTATACATGAGGCAGGCGTAAAACACCTTGGCCAGCGCGAACGAAAGCGCCGCGGAAAGCGGCACGGCGATCAGCGCGGGCCACGCCTTCATGCCTTTTTGCTTAAGCCGCAGCACCAGCAGGACCAGGCACAGGGCAGCGGCGGCTGCGATACAGATCCAATACATTGTGTTCATCGTTATTGAGGAATGATGGTCAGGTTATCATTGCGCTGTTCTGTTTGAGGATAAACCGGCTGAGGATAAACGGACACGATCACGCCCGTCTCCCCGCCCGTTTCGCCGCCGGAAGAATACTGGCTGGCGGCGGAGGAATCCGCGCCCAGGGCGGAGGCGAAATAGATGATGTCGGTAATGGGCCGGTCCGTCTTGCTGATATCGTTGACCAAGGTGCCGGCAAAATACATTTTGGTGGTGTAGCCGCCGTCCAGGTTATAGGCGGTCTGCACGCCCAGGGAAGCGACAAGCTGCGCGAACTGCGGAATGGTCATGCCGACGGAGCCGTTTTCGGGCGGCCCGCAGCAGATGCACTTGTATTCGAGCGGACCCACCTGGGCGATGCACATGCGCTGGCGGCCGTCGTAGGCGCGCATATCGTCGTTGAGGTTGAGCTGCGACATGTTCCACACCGCCTTGCCGTTGAGCACCAGGGCAGGGCCGAAAAAGAAAGTGTTGATGACCTTTTTGCCTTTGATGGTGGGGCCGATATCCCCGCGGTTGGCCAGGGTGACGATATGGAAATCGCCGTCCTCATCCACCACCAGCACGTCGCGGTCGCCCTGCAGGGCGTTCAAATACACCCTGCCCTGCCGCACGATCAGGCCGTGGCCGGTATAGTTGTAGGAGTCGCCGCTGATGGCCAGAACGGCGTTTACGCGCTTGGCCATCTTGCTGCCGTTCACATCGCCGCTGAATTCAAAGCCGTTGGCGGCCATGGTGCGCAGCTGGGAGGCGTGCTTGATCTTGATCGAGGCCACCCAGTACACACAGTTGCCCTTGTCCAGACTGGCTGTGTTCCGCGTGATGCTAACCGAGATCGTGGGGTCCTCATACGACCAGCCGCCGCCGAAGCCATTCCGGTCCATGGCCATTCCGCCGCTGAAATCCAGGGGAAGCACGGCGGGCTCCCCGGCGGGTTCCTCCGCGCTCGCGGGCAGGACGCCCTGCGCGAAGGTCCATATCAACAAAAAAGCCGCGAAGCGTATCAGTAGCTTTCGTGTTTTGCCAGTCATCTGAAGGTGCACTCCTTTCCGCGTGTCGAATTTCATTATAAATCTTTTCAAAATAGCTTGTCAATAGCGCGCGCAGCTCTGTGCTTCTCAAAATTGTAAACAAATATTTAATATTTCTTAATAATTTCAAAATTGTGCGCCGTTGGATGACAAAACGCGGCGTTTGCGGTATAATGCAAATACCGATTTGAACGAATGTCACAAAGGAGGGGATCCGATGCTGGAACGCCTGCTTGCCCAATTTACCCTGGAAGGGACGCCGGTTCAATGCGCGCGGTACGGCAACGGCCACATCAACGAGACCTACCGGGTGGAGACCGACGCGCCGCACGCCTATATCCTGCAAAAAATCAACCGCCGCGTATTTCCGGACGTGCCGGGGCTGATGCGCAATATCGCCGCCGTCACAGAATACCTGCGCAGGGAAACGCCCGATCCGCGCCGGGTGCTCACGCTGATCCCGACCGTCACGGGCGAAACGTATTATCTGGACGAGGAAAAGGAAGCCTGGCGCGTATACGAATTCGTAACGGACAGCCTGTGCCTGGAAAGGCCGGAAACGGAAATGGACCTGCGGCAGAGCGGCTTCGCCTTCGGCACGTTCCAAAACCAGCTTGCGCTCTTCCCCGCGGAAACGCTGACCGAGGTCATTCCCGGCTTCCACGATACGCCCAGGCGCTATGCGCAGCTGCACGAAGCCATGGAACGGGACGCCGCGGGCCGCCTCCGGGAAGCGCAAAGGGAAATTGACGAATACCTGAGCCAGGAGCACATCGCGGGGGACCTGAAAAACCTGCTGCTTTCCGGCGAGCTGCCGCTCCGGGTGACGCACAACGATACGAAGCTCAACAACGTGATGCTCGACGCCGCCACGCGCACGCCCCTTTGCGTGATCGACCTGGACACGGTGATGCCCGGCCTGGTCGCCCACGATTTCGGCGATTCCATCCGCTTCGGCGCGGCGACCGCCCCGGAGGACGAAGCGGACCTGGATAAGGTTGGCACGTCGCTGCGCCTGTTCCAAGCCTACGCGGGCGGCTTCCTGTCAGCCTGCGGAACGCGCCTGACCGCGCTCGAAAAGGAAACGCTGCCCCTGGGCGCGGTGCTGATGACGCTGGAATGCGGCGTCCGCTTCCTTGCGGATTACCTGAACGGCGACGTTTATTTCCGCACGTCGCGGCCCGGACAGAACCTCCAGCGCGCGCGCACCCACATCAAAATGGTGCGGGATATGCAGGCAAAAATGGACGGGATGCGGAAGATCATCGCCGAGGAAACCGCCTGAGCCCCCCGCTAAAGCCCCAGCCAGCGCATGAGCTTTTCCCACAGGGGCCACAGGAACACCGGCGCATCGCCTTGCGTTTCTTCCGCATCCGCCCGGGCGAGCGCGAGCGCGTCTTCATACAGGATGCCCCACCAGTTATGCCCCTGCCCGCTTCCGACGGTGAGATAGACCGTCGGCGCGGCAGGGGTGTTTTCGTCCGGCGACCAAAGCCGAATCTCCGCCGTGCACGGCGCGATACGGTTCGCCGCCCGCGCGATCTGCCCAAGGCAGGCGGGGATATCCGCCGCGCGCCTGGGCAGGGCGGAAAGCGCCGCGTCCCGCACCCGCTCTTTTTCCGTCTGGCCCAAAGCCGTATCGTCCCGCGCGATCACCCGCATATACCACGTTTCTTCGCCCCGCGCCGTGCCGCATACGCACAGCGCCGCCAGCACCGCGATCAAAGCCCGGATCCTCTTTTCGCGCATCCTGCCGCCTCCTTTTTTTGCCAGCATGCGCGGTTTCCTTTGTTTTTATGCGTCTGCTCGGCTTTTACCCTGCGCCCCCTGCATATCTGGAAAAAAATTTGCCAAATAGCGCAAAAACCTATTGACAACGGACGTGCGATCTGGTATGATATAGCCAGAAACAGAGAAGAGCAATTTCCGACCGACCGGGTTTCCAAACATAGATCATCAAACGCTTGCTTTAAGCGATTCAGCGGATTGTCCGAGAAGGAGGCGAGTCCCATGGCCCAACCATTTGAGGCGGCGGGGGCAAAAAACGCGACAATTGAATATCACCTCGGAAAACAATAAAAATTCTGCAAACAGGCTTGAATAGATAGAAAAAGAAGAAAAATCGTCAAGCAACGCATAAGCGATAAGAAAAGCAGAAGGAACCTCAAAAACCCCCCATCGGATCAAGACCCAGCGCCCCGCCGCAGACCCAGGATCACGGAAGAAAACCGATCGCACATGAAATGAACCATGTAAGAAATGTTTTCAGGAACAGGGCGATCCTTTCAAAAGTAAATCCCTCTCCAATCGCCATCGGTTCCGTATTACCATGATCCCAAACAAATGGGTTGACGATAGATGACCAAACCAGGGCCCCGCAGGAAAGCGGGGCCCGTTTTCGTGTCTTGCGCGAAGCGCATATCACGCCCCGAAGGGGCATCACAAACTCCATCGCGCGAAGCGCATATCGAGCCCCGAAGGGGCATATCGAACGCGTCCGCGTATATCGAAACGCGAAAGCGTTATCTCGAGCGCCGCAGGCGCTTATAAATGCCCTTCGGGCTCGATATGGCTTCGCCTCGATATCCCCTTACGGGGTCAAGATACGCTTCGCGTTCGATATGCGCTTCGCGCGAGTGGATCATGTCATCCACCTTCTATGTTATCCTGAGCGACGGATGGGCCTTGCCTGTCATTCTGCCCCGCGCCTTATACGGATGTGCCACTCCTGTCATTCTGAGCCGCCGCTATACGGATGCGGCGAGCGAAGAACCTCATTGCTGGGGTATATGCTGCATGGTTTATGTCGCTGCAATGAGATCCTTCGCTATCACTCCGCTTCGCTCCGTGATGCTCAGGATGACATGGGGAGCTATACAATTATGAGCAAAAACTCGCTCTTCCTGTCATTCTGCCCCACGCCTTATATGGATTAGCGCCCGCGTTGGTCTGCGCCCGCCGAAGGCGGGCAGAATCTGCTCCCGCTTTATCGTTCAAAGGGCGATTGGAAATATTCTATCACGCTGCCCGCCGTGCTCATCCGTTTTTGTCCACCCGGAAAATGCCGCACTTCAGATACTGCGTTTCCGGGGCGGCGGGGAGAATGGGATGGTCGCGGCCCTGGGTGCGGTATTCCGCCTGGAACAGCTGCACGTGCGCGTCCCGGGCGGCGGAGAGCACCACATCGCGGAACTGGCCGGGCAGCATATGCTGGCTGCATGAGCAGGTGACGAGGTATCCGCCGTCGCGCAGCAGCTTCATGCCGCGCAGGTTGATTTCCTTATAGCCGCGCGCGGCGGCCTCCACGGCGGCGCGGGTCTTGGTGAAGGCGGGCGGATCGAGGATCACCACGTCGTATTGCTCCCCGGCGGCGCATTGCTCCTTCAGAAAATCAAACGCGTTCGCCGCGACGAAGCGGACGTTGGAAAAGCCGTTCAATTCCGCGTTTTCTCTGGCGCATTCGCAGGCAAATTCGGAAATATCCACGCCCGTCACCTCGCCGGCGCCGTATTTTGCCGCGTGCAGGGCAAAAGAACCGGTATGCGAAAAGCAGTCCAGCACGCGCTTGCCCCGGACGAACGGGGCGATCGCCGCGCGGTTTTCCTTCTGGTCCAGGAAAAAGCCGGTTTTCTGCCCTTGCTTTACGTCCACCCAGAACCGGACGCCGTTTTCCTCCATGCGCACCCGGTCCGGCACCTCGCCGCGCAAAACGCCCGTCACCTGCTTAAGGCCCTCCAATTCGCGCACCGGCACGTCGCCGCGCTCGTAGATCCCCCGCGGCCGCATTTCGTCCATGAGCGCGTCGCAGATCGTTTCTTTGTACTTTTCCATGCCCAGGCACAGGCATTGCAGCACCAGCACATCCCCAAAGCTGTCCACGATCACGGCGGGCAGCCCGTCCGATTCGGCGAAGATCAGCCGGCAGGAGCGCAGATCGGCAAACGTTTTGCGGTATTCGATCGCGCGGCGGACCCGGGAGCGGATAAAGGCCTCGCTGATTTCCCCGTCCCTTCGGCTCAGGATCCGCAAGGCGATCTGGGACGCGGGATTATACGCGGCCATCGCCAGGAAGCGGCCGTTGCTGGCGGTCACGCGCACGGTGTCCCCGGGCGCGGGATCGCCCTTCGCGCGGGCAATGTCGCTTTTGAAGATCCAGGGATGCCCCGCCCAGACCCTTTTTTCCTTGCCAGGCAGTAAGATGATATCAGCCATTTCGGTTCCCTCCGTCCCAGCATATACGCTGCCGCTATTATAAGCCAAGGCGGAGCGGATGGCAAGCCCGGCGCAAGAATTCGCTTGCTTATCGATCGTGAATATGCTATAATTTCTCTCGGCAAACGCAGCAGAAGGCCTTTCTGAAAAATCATTTACAGGAGTAAAAGCGCGAGGAGGATCAGGCATGAAATTCGGGTATTTTGACGACGCGGCCCGGGAGTACGTGATCAATACGCCCCGTACCCCTTATCCCTGGATCAACTATCTTGGCTGTGAACAGTTCTTCGGCATCATCAGCAATACCGCCGGCGGCTATTGTTTCTACAGGGACGCGCGGCTGCGCCGCATCACCCGCTACCGCTACAATAACATGCCCGTGGACAACGGGGGCCGGTATTTCTACATCAAGGACGGGGACGCCGTGTGGAACCCCGGCTGGAAGCCCACGAAAACCGAGCTGGACGAATATTCCTGCCGCCACGGCATGGGCTATACCGTGATCACCGGCAAAAAGAACGGCTTAAAGGCCAGCCAGCTTTCCTTCGTGCCCCTCGGCCTCAACGCCGAAGTGCACCAGATCACCCTGACCAACGAAAGCAGCGAGGAAAAAGATGCGATCCTGACCAGCTTCGTGGAATTCTGCCTGTGGAACGCGCAGGACGATATGCTCAACTTCCAGCGCAACTTCTCCACCGGCGAAGTGGAGGTCGAGGATGGCGTGGTCTACCACAAGACCGAGTACCGCGAACGCCGCAACCACTATTCCTTCTACGCCGTCAACGCGCCGGTGGACGGCTTTGACACCGATATGGAAACGTTCCTGGGCCTGTACAACGGCTTTGACGCCCCCCAGAGCGTGATGACCGGCAAAATGGGCAATTCCGTGGCCTCCGGCTGGCAGCCCATGGCCGCGCATCAGATCAAGGCGCGCCTCAAGCCCGGCGAAAGCAAGAAATACAATTTTGTATTGGGCTATGTGGAATTGCCCAACGAAGAAAAGTTCGTCGCCCCCGGCGTCATCAACAAAGCGCCGGCCAGGGAGCTCCTTTCCAAACTGACCACCGATCAGCAGGTGGCCGAGGCGTTCGACGCCCTGAAGAAGCACTGGGACAACCTGCTTTCCGCCTATACCCTCACCACGCCCGATGAAAAGCTCGGCCGCATGGTGAATATCTGGAACCCCTACCAGTGCATGGTCACCTTCAACATGAGCCGTTCCACCTCCATGTTTGAAAGCGGCATCGGCCGCGGCATGGGCTTCCGCGATTCCAGCCAGGACCTGCTGGGCTTCGTGCACCAGATCCCCGAACGCGCGCGCGAGCGCATCCTGGATATCGCCGCCACCCAGTTCCGCGACGGCGGCTGCTATCACCAGTTCCAGCCCCTGACCAAGAAGGGCAACAACGACATCGGCGGCGGCTTCAACGACGATCCGCTCTGGCTGATCGCCGGCACCGCGGCCTACATCAAGGAAACCGGCGATTTCGGCATCCTGGATGAAAAGACGCCTTACGATACCAACCCCGACGACTGCGGAACGCTGATGGAGCACCTGGAGGTCAGCTTCGGCCACGTGGTCAACAACCGCGGCCCGCACGGCCTGCCCCTCATCGGCCGCGCCGACTGGAACGACTGCCTGAACCTCAACTGCTTCTCCGATACCCCGGACGAAAGCTTCCAGACCTTCTCCAACCCCAACGCTCCGGACGACCGGGTGGCCGAATCCGTGCTGATCGCCGGGATGTTTGTGGCCATCGGGCCGGAGCTGGTCGCCCTGGAAAAGCGCCGCGGCAATGCGGACAAAGCAAAGGAGCAGGAAAAGGCCATCGAGGATATGCGGCAGTGCATCCTGACCGCGGGCTGGGACGGCGAATGGTTCGTGCGCGCGTACGACGCCATGGGCAAAAAGATCGGCAGCCACGAATGCGAGGACGGCCAGATCTTCATCGAATCCCAGGGCTATTGCGTGATGGCCGGGGTGGGCGTTGAGGACGGCAAGGCCGAAAAGGCCCTGGCATCCGTGGAAAAATGGCTGGAGACCGAGCACGGCATCGTGCTTTTGCAGCCCGCCTATAAGGAATACCATATAGAGCTCGGCGAGGTATCCTCCTATCCGCCGGGATACAAAGAGAACGCAGGCATTTTCTGCCACAACAACCCCTGGATCATCGCCGCCGAGACCGTGGTCGGCCATGGCGACCGCGCGTTCAAGCTGTACAAAAAGATCGCGCCCGCCTACCGCGAGGAAATCAGCGAGCTGCATAAGATGGAGCCCTATGTGTACAGCCAGATGATCGCCGGCATCGACGCCAAGAACTTCGGCCAGGCCAAGAATTCCTGGCTCACCGGCACCGCCGCCTGGAATTTCTACGTCATCAGCAACTACATCTTGGGCGTCAAGCCCGATTGGGACGGCCTGAAGATCGATCCCTGCATCCCGCATGATTGGGACGGATATCAGATCAGCCGCCGCTTCCGGGGCGCCACCTACCAAATCGACATCCAGAACCCGGCGCACGTATGCCGCGGCGTCAAGGCCGTCACCGTGGACGGCAAGGCCATTGAGGGCAATGTGCTGCCCGCGTTCGGCGACGGAAAGACCCACCGGGTCACGGTGACGCTGGGATAAGCCATTTTCAGGAAAACAGAAGAAAGCCGCAGGAAAAACCCATTTATAGGGCCGTTCCTGCGGTTTTTCTATGTTTTTTACACTTCGAGGTATCGCTTTTCCAGGTATCCTTCCACATCTGACAAAAAATGCTTTGCTCCATCCATTAACCTTTCCGTATCGCTGGCGGAACATACAAAAAAGTCCTCATAATCGCTGCGGCTACGGATCAGGGACGCATTGGTAATCAAAGCGCTCCACTCGCGGGACAGGAGGTTAGTTTTCAAATAATTCAAAGTAAACCGGGCGATCACGGCAGAATGCTTTTATAATCCTCTCCATCCAACGCGAGCACCGCACGCATAGCATGAAAAATGCAACAGTATGCGCGGTTGTTGGCGGAAGCATAATCTTTCTCCCGTATATCGCGCTCCGCAGCGGCAAGCATGTCCCTGGCTTTTTCCAAGCGGTAACGGGATAAATGGATTTTTGCCGTATCAGGCATGCAGGCGAACCCCCTCCCTTTGAATCGTGCGGAAAAAAGGAAGCGTATCTGCATTATCAAGGAAAAGCGCCCGGTTTTCAATGATAGGTGAAACGACGACGCCATGCTCCAGGAGCAAATCTGCCGCCGCCGCGCCGATCTGCCAGTTCTGTCTGGCAATTTCCTGGCGAGGCGCGTCTACCAAATACAAAACATCAATATCGGAATCCTCCTGCGCTTCACCGCGTGCGTACGAGCCGAATAAAATGACATCCGGCTTTTCCTGCGGATACAGGCGGCTGACCTGCACGCTGAGCTGATCGACAATCCTGCGCACCTCACGCTGTGAACACATATCCCTTCCTCCTTTTCTCGTCTTATTATACCATGCCGGAAAAGAAACATACAAAGCCCGGACGTATGAAAACCGCCCCGCCGTTTAAGACTCGGCGAGGCGATGCTGTTTATTTGATCTGCACGATGTCCGCGATCTTATTGCCGTCCTTATCGGATATAAAGGCGCCGCTTCCGGTGCGGCGGGCGGTGATGAACAGGTTATCGCCCACCTTGATATTGCGCCAATCCGCCTCGGAAAGCTGATATGCGGCGGTGGTGTTCTTCTTTTCGTTCACCACCTGGAAGGCGTAGGCTTCGGTGCGCTGGCCCTCGCGCTCGTTCTCCCTGAGGGTCACCTCGGGCCATTGCGCGTTATGGTCGTCGCCGGTGGCCTTCACATCCCGCGCGGGCGTCCATCGCCAGATCGTGTAATAATACTTGGTCTGGTATCGCGGCACCTGGCGGTAGACGGGCTGCTGCACGGTCTCGGTGTAATACTCGGTTTTATAGATGGGCCGTTCGTTGGCCACTTCTTCAAAGTAGCCGTTGCCCATGTCCTTGTAGGTATAGTAGGTTTCATAGTGGTCCAGCACCTCGCGGGAGCGCTCCACCTGCACGTTCTGATAGTGGTCGAGCACGGTGTCGTAATGGTGCACTTCTTCCTTCTGGGCGGTCAGCTCCGCGCCTGCGGGCAGGGTCCAGCCCGATTCGGAATACTGGATATTCTGCTCAATGTTGATGCTGCGGGCCCATTCGATCCGCGTCACCTTCAGATCGCCCTGGGTGGTGTTCCCGCTCATGAACTTGACGATGCCGAAGATCGCGATGGCGGCGACGGCCAGGAAGATCAGCCATTTTTTGGAGCCGCCCTTTTCGGGCGCGCGCTGCTGCGCCTGCTGGGCCTGCGCGGATTGCTGCTGTTGCTGCTGGCGCTTTTTCAGCTGGTCAAAATAATTGGCCTCGGAATCCGCGCGGGTCGCGCCGCAGTTGGAGCACTTTTCGGCGTTGTCGCTGTTCAGGGTGTTGCAGTAGGAGCAGTACCAGTCCGGATTGCGGTTGACGTACTTGGCCTTTTCTTCGTCCAGGTACTCGATATCGCCCCGCTCGTTTTCTTCGCGCGTCTGCCCCTCGGCATACCCCTTCATGTAGAATTTTACATCGCCCCGGGGCCGGCCGCACTGCGGGCATTTGCCCTGATCGCCGCTGATCCCCTGATATTGGCAGTATGGACAATCCCAGTAACCCATGACGAGCTTTCCCATAGCGTACTCCTTTATGTGATCCTTCCGAATGAAATCGATCCGGTGCTGCTCCTATTGTATCGCATCCCGCGCTTTTTTTCCAGCTTTTTTTCACGCAATTCATGAAGAAGCGATAAAAAACAAAGGCTTTTAAGCTTCGATTAAGATTCATGTATATCATGGCAGGTGAAGGAGGGGAGATTGCATCATCCTCCTTCAAACGGATCGTTTGTTTCGGCTTAAAAAGAAAGGTGGAGCGATGATGAGGAAAATGTCTTTTGTGCTTGCGCTGATGCTGCTTTTGAGCGCGATTTCCTGCTTTCCCGCCGCTCTCGCGGAGGACAGCGCATATGCGGAAACGCTCTTTGACCAAAGCAAGCTTATCGAAATCGACATTCAGATGGACGACGAAGCCTGGAACAGCATGATCGCCAACGCATCCAGCGAGGAGTATTCTTCCTGCAAGCTGGTGGTCAACGGCGTGCTGTATGAAAACGTGGCGATCCGGCCCAAGGGGAATTCCAGCCTGGCCAGCGTATCGAGCCGCGGTTCGGAACGCTTCAGCTGGCGCATCAAGTTTGATAAATACGAGAAAAAACGCACCTGCGACGGGCTGGACGTGCTGATCCTCAACAACGGCTTCCAGGACCCCGGACAATTGAAGGAAGCCATCGCCTACGATATGTATTCTTTCCTGGGCGCGGACGCCAGCCTGTACAATTACGCCGTCGTGTACCACAACGGCGAATACTTCGGCTGTTATCTGGCCCTGGAGGGCGTGGATAAATCCTTCGCCAGGCGCAATTATGGCAAAGATTACGGAAAGCTGTACAAGCCGGAGCTCGGCAAAGGCGACGACCGCGACAAAGAGCGGGACGCCCTGGATGAGGACGAAGACAGCGGGTTCGGCGCCAGCTTCGGCGGCAAGGCCGGAAACGGCTTCCCTGAAATGCCGAGTTTTAACGGACAGACGGAGGACGGCGGCTTCCCCGCATTCACCGGCCAGGGGGACGGCGATGCGCAGGGCGAAGACGGCGGCTTCGGCGGCAGCTTTGGCGGAAAAATGCCCACGGATACGGACGGCAGCGAGAAGGGAAGCGGACGCGGCTTCAATTTCGCCCTGCCCGGCATGGGCGGCGGCAGCGGGGCCAAGAGCGATTCCGAGCTTGCAAGGGCCCTCAATTACGTGGGGGACGACCTGGAAACCTACCAGAGCATCTGGGATTCGGCCAAGTTCAAGAGCGACGATGCGGATCACCAGCGGGTGGTGGAGGCGCTCAAACACGTCAGCGAACGGGACGATATCGGCGAATATGTGGACGTGGACAACGTGCTGAAGTATATGGCGATCCAGGCCTTCATCTACAACAACGACGGCCTGACCGATGAGGAAACGCACAACTATTATCTGTATGAACAGGATGGCAAGCTGAACCTGATTCCCTGGGACATGAACCAGTCCTTCAGCGTTACCGGCGATGGCAGCGATTACGTCAATTTCCCCATTGACACGCCCTTCACCGTGAGCGATCTGTCCCAGCGGGATTTCTTCATGGCGCTGCTGGAAAACGAAGCATATTTGGCGCAGTATCATGAATACCTGCGGAAGCTCAGCGAGGAGTACGTCCTGAGCGGCGGACTGGCGGCGGCCCTGGAGCGCATCCGCAGCCAGATCGATGCTTACGTGGAGACCGATCCCACCGCGTTGTGCGATTATGACCAGTTCGACGCCACCGCCAAGGGCATCCAAAATGCCGCGGAGCTGCGGGCCGAAAGCGTGCTGGGCCAGATCGGCGGTGAAATCCCCTCCACCCGCGACGGCCAGGCCGCCGAACCGGAAAAGCTGCTGGATACCAGCGACGCCGATCTGTCCGGCCTCACCAGCGGCTTTGGCATGGGCAAGATGAACTTTACCATGCCCAACATGCCGGGGAAACAATAAAAGGCCCGTCCTCTCCCGGGCCGGACGGGCCCTGCAAGCCCGCGCCGCGTTCATCAGTCATGAGCAAAGGAGCGCAGGCGCGGGCATAGACGTCTTTTTCAGTTTCTTGGCTCCGCCTCGGTCTTCTTCTTTTTCCAGGCGTTCTTATAGGCGGTTTCCAGCGCGGGCACGGCGTGGATCATGTTCATGCGCTCCAGAAAATCCGCCATGCTGCCCTGCACGGCTTCCACCTCGCGCAGGAATTCCCTGGCGGATACGCGCAGGGCCTGGTTGCCCAGCACCACGGCCTGCTCCGGCCCGTCGGACGTCGCCACGCGGATGCGGGATACGCCCTTGGCCTGGTAGGTGGTCTTTTCGATGTAGGCGTCGGCGGTCTGGGCTTCCTTGGTATAGACCACAAAGATATTCAGGTATTTTTCTGCGGAGCCTTGGCTGCCGGGCACCCGGTACGCGTCAAAGACCAGGATCACATCCTTGCCAGTGACGCCGCTGAAATTGCAGAGGATGTCCTTTAGGCGGTCGCGCGCGGCGTCCAGGCTGTCCCGGCTCAGGCGTTTGAGTTCGTCCCAGGCGAAAATGATGTTGTACCCGTCCACCAGCAGGATCTCTTTCTGCGGCTTTTCCGCCGGGCTCTGCGTCAGCGCGCGTTCGGCCCTTGCCCGCACCGGCGCGAACAGCCGGCGGGATTTGACGGGGCCGTAGGTGCGCTCAAAAATCGCCATCAATTCTTCGTCTTCCTCGGCCGTTCCCCGGTACGCGGGGCGCTGGGAGGCCGTGGGGGAGGGCGCGGGGGCGTTCACATCGGGCCGCGCGTCCTTTAAGAGCGGCAGATGCGCGTATCCGTCCACCTGATCCCAGGGCACCGTAAAGCCCGCGCCGTGGGCGCAGAAGACGGAGTCCGGGGTGTTGTACAGATCGGCCTGCGGATCGTACGCCCGCTCCCGCACGATCCTTTCCTGATCCGCGCAGGGCAGATAAGCGGCAAACTCCGCCGTCATCTGGCCCCGGCCCTTTGTGAAAACGCTCACCTGGCGGCCGTATGCGGCGCAGCGGCTGGCCGGCGCCTGGGCGCGCAGGACCGCCATGCCGCCGCCCAGGCTTTCCGGCGCGTCGAACTGCCCGCCCATGCCGTTTACGTCGGTCATGACCCGGCCCACATATTCCTCCGGTATCGTCAGCTCCAGGCTGACGTACGGCTCCAGAAGCTGGCACTGCGCTTTCATGAGGCCCTGGCGCAGGGCGCGGTAGGTCGCCTGGCGGAAATCCCCGCCCTCCGTGTGCTTTAAGTGCGCCTTGCCCGCGCAGAGCGTGATCTTCATATCCGTGATGGGCGACCCGGTCAGCACCCCCACATGCACCTTTTCCTTTAAGTGCGTCATGATGAGCCGCTGCCAGTTCACCTTCAGATCGTCCAGCGATACCGCGGAAGCGAAGGTAAGGCCGCTGCCGCGTTTGCCCGGGGTCAAAAGCAGATGCACCTCGGCGTAATGCCGCAGCGGCTCGTAATGTCCGACGCCCTCCGCGCTGGTCAGGATCGTTTCCCGGTAAAGCACGCTTTCATCCGCAAAGCCGATCTCCATACCGAAGCGGTCCAGGCACTGGCGCTTCAAAACCTCCAGATAAACGTCGCCCATCGAATGCACGTGGATCTCGCGCTTTGGCTCGATGTATTCCACCTGCAGAAGCGGCTCCTCCTCCTCCAGCGTGCGCAGGTAATCCAGGGCTTTATGGATGTCCGTATGGTCCAGGATCGTGACGCGGCAGGAATAGCAGGGCTGGATCAGGGCGGCGGTTTTTCCTTTTTCCGCGCCAAGGCCGTCGCCCGGCCTGGTCTTGCTCAGGCCCACCACGGCGCACAGACTGCCCGCGGGCGCTTCCTGCACCGGCGTATACCTGGCCCCGGAATAAACGCGCAGCTCCGCCGCCTTTTCCGCCCAGAGCGTTTCGCCCCCCGCATCTTTGAGGCTGATCAGATCGCGGACCCTGAGCGCGCCGCCCAGCACCTTGAGGAACGTGAGCCGGGCCATTTGCGGGTCGCGCGCGATCTTGTAGACCCGGGCGGAAAACGCATCGGGGTACGTTTTTTCCGGGTCGAACGACGCAAGCGCGTCGAGCAGCGCTTCCACGCCCTCGTTGTTGATGGCCGAGCCGCGAAAGCAGGGGAACAGACGCCGCTGCCGGATCAATTGGCAGACGCGGGAATCGGGCACGCTGCCGTCCTTCAAATAATAATCGAGGGCCGCTTCGTCGCACAGGGCGATCTTTTCATCGTCCCGCTCCGTAAAATCCACGATTCTTTCGGAAAGCTGCTTTTCCAGGCTTTGCAGGAGCGAAAAGCAATCCCCCTCAAAATAATCCATTTTGTTGATGAACAGGAAGACCGGCACGCTGAATTCCCGGAGCATTTTCCACAGCGTGCGCGTATGGCTCTGCACGCCGCTCGGCGCGCTGACGACCAGCACGCACGCGTCCAGTATACCCATCACCCGTTCGGCTTCCCCGGTAAAATCCGTATGGCCGGGGGTATCGACCAGGGTGATTTCCGTTTTTTTATGGGTCAAAACTGCCTGCTTGGAAAAGATGGTGATGCCCCGCTCCTTTTCCATGCGCTCGGTATCCAGGAAGGCGTCGCCATGGTCCACCCGGCCCTGCCTGCGCACCGCGTGGGCCAGAAACAGCATGGATTCGGACAGGGTGGTTTTTCCCGCGTCCACGTGGGCCGCAAGCCCCACGATCAAGCTTTTCGCCGCCATGTCCGCCCTCCCCTTCGGTTTTTTTCCAGTATAGCACAATTGCCCGGCATTATCCAGCAAAATATCACCCCGGCATTGACAGGAAAAGCCGGAATGGATACAATAAGGCCATGGAAAACAGGGGATAGCGGGCAGGAGGGATCAACACGCGGATCAGGGAGGAAGAAGCGCTCCGGTATCTGGGGATCAGGACGCCTGACCGGGCGGCCCTTGAAAAGATGCATGAAATCGCCCTGTACGCCGAGGAAGGGTTCCCGCCCCGATTCCGCTACCGCATCTGCACGGTGGAAATGACGGGCGAGGGCGTGCTGCTCCGGGAAGCGGGGCTGCTTTTGCCCGGAAAAACGGCGGAGCTGATGCTGCGGGAGGCCCCGAAGGCGGCGCTGGTTCTATGCACGCTCGGCCTTGGGTTCGATACCGCGCTGCGGTCTGCGCAGGCGCGGGACATGGCGCGGGCCGTGATGCTGGACGCGTGCGGAAGCGCGCTGGTGGAAGCGGGGTGCGATCAGGCGGAGGAAGCGCTCCGCTCGCTTTTTCCCGGCGCGTATCTGACCGACCGGTTCAGCCCCGGCTACGGCGATCTGCCGTTGAACGTCCAGCCCGGATTATTGAGCGCCCTGGACGCCCAGAGGCGGCTTGGGGTGTACGTGACGGACGGATGCCTGATGAACCCCTCCAAATCGGTCACGGCGGTGATCGGACTGTGCGAAAAGCCCCAGCGCGCCCGCATCCGGGGCTGTGCCTTTTGCGCCCTGCGCGGGGACTGCGTTTATCGGAAAAGAGGAACCGAATGTGAAAAAATTTGACTTGCCCTTATTATTGGACGGGGCCATGGGCACCATGCTGCAAAAGGCGGGCCTGCGCCCCGGGGAGATCCCGGAATTGATGAACCTCGATCATCCGCAGGCCGTGCGCGATATCCAGGCGGCGTATGTGGACGCGGGCAGCCGGGTGATTTACGCGAACACCTTTGGCGCGAACAGCATAAAGCTCAAAAAGACCGGGCACACGGCCCGGGAAGTGATTCTTTCCGGCGTCCGGATCGCCAGGGAAGCGGCGCGGGGGAGAGCCCTGGTGGGATTGGACGTCGGGCCTCTGGGCCAGCTGATGGAGCCGCTTGGCACGATGCCCTTTGAGGAAGCGTACGCGCTCTTTGCCGAAATGGTCCGGGCCGGGGCCGAAGCGGGGGCTGATCTGATCGCCATCGAAACGATGACCGACCTGGCCGAGGCCCGGGCCGCGCTCCTTGCCGCGAAGGAAAACAGCGCGCTGCCCGTGTTCGTCACCATGAGCTTTGACGCGTCGGGCCGCACCTTTACGGGCTGCACGGCCGCGTCCGCCGCGGCGGTGCTCACGGGGCTCGGCGCGGACGCGATCGGCGTCAACTGCTCACTGGGGCCCAAGGAGGTTTTGCCGATCCTGGAGGAAATGCGCGCGCACACGCCCCTGCCCCTGATCGCCAAGCCGAACGCCGGCCTGCCCGATCCCGTCGACGGGCATTACAGCCTGAGCGCCCCGGATTTTGCCTTTGATATGCGGGCGCTGACAGACGCGGGCGCGCAGATCGTGGGCGGCTGCTGCGGAACGGACCCCGAATATATCCGGGCGCTCGCCGCGTGCGCGGGCACGGCCGGGGAGGCCTTGGCCCCCTGCGCGCCCGGGCCCTTTCTGTGCACGCCCACGCAGCCGATGCCGCTGAACAAAGTGCGCCTGATCGGCGAGAGGATCAACCCCACCGGCAAAAAGCGTTTCCAGCAGGCGCTGCTTGAAAACGACCTGGATTACATCGTGGGCGTCGCCATCCAGCAGCTCGACGCGGGCGCGGAGATCCTGGACGTGAACGTGGGCTATCCGGGCGTGAACGAGGAAGAAATGCTGCCGCGGGTGGTCAAGGCCCTGCAGGCGGCGGTGGACGCGCCGCTGCAATTGGATTCGGTGAATCCCAAGGCCCTGGAAGCGGCGCTGCGCGTATACAGCGGCAAGGCCGCGGTCAATTCGGTCAGCGGCAAGGAAGAATCGCTCAACGCCATCCTGCCGCTGGTGAAAAAGTACGGCGCGGCGGTGGTCGGCCTGGCGCTGGACGACGACGGCCTGCCGGACACCGCCGAAAAACGCTTTGCCATTGCCGAAAAGATCCTAAGCCGCGCGCTTTCCCTCGGCATTCCCCGGGAGGACGTATGGATCGACTGCCTGACGCTGACCGTTTCCGCCCAGCAGGAGCAGGCCATGGAAACCCTCGGCGCAGTCCGTTTGGTTCGGGAAAAGCTGGGGCTGCAAACGGTGCTCGGCGTCAGCAACATTTCCTTCGGCCTGCCAAGCCGCCTGCTCATGACCCAGACGTTCCTCGTCTGCGCGCTTTTTGCGGGGCTTACCCTGCCCATCGTGAACCCGAACCAAAAGGAAATCATGGACGCCGTCGCCGCCTTCCGGGCGCTGAACCGCGAGGACGGGGAGAGCAAGCGCTATATCGAACGCTTTGCGGGCGCACCCGCGCAGGCCGCGCCCGCGCCGACGGCCGCCAGGCTTTCGCTTCGCGAGGCCGTCGTCCGCGGGCTCAAGAGCGAGGCGGGCGCGATCGCCAAGGATATGCTTGCCGACCATGCGCCGCTTGCCCTGGTCGAGCAGCATCTGATCCCGGCGCTGGATCAGGTCGGCGCGGATTACGAAAAGGGCGCCGTGTTCCTGCCGCAGCTTTTGTCCGCCGCCCAGGCGGCGCAGGCGGTGTTTGAGAAAATCAAGGAGGCGCTCGGCGGGACGGAGCGTGAAACGGTCAGCAAGGGCCGCATCCTCATCGCCACCGTGCAGGGCGATATCCACGATATCGGCAAGAACATCGTCAAGACCGTGCTGCAGAATTACGGCTACGACGTGACCGATCTTGGGCGCGATGTGCCGCCGGAAACCATCGCCCGCGCCGCGGAGGAAGGGAAGGCGCCGCTCGTCGGCCTTTCCGCCCTCATGACCACCACCCTGCCCGCGATGGAGGAAACCATCCGGCAGCTGCGCGCGCTTGAAAACCCGCCCCGAATCATGGTGGGCGGCGCGGTGGTGACAGAAGCGTGGGCCAAGTCCGCGGGGGCCGATTTCTACGCCCGCGACGCGCGCGCCGCCGCCCTGATCGCCAAGGAGGTTTTTGGAGTATAAGGTTTTATACCTATTATTTTTCTAATTTATTACTATTTATGGTTTTATCACCGAAAGTATAAAAAGGAGAAAAAACATGCCACTTCCGTCTTCCGCAGGCCGCGCGGTATACCGCTGCCATAGCCGCGCGCAGCTGATAAAGGATCCAGGCCGGATGCCGGATTGGGAGGAAGCAGCGAAAGCCTGCCGGAGAGAAGCCCAAAAGCTCGTGCGGGACGGCCGCATGATGGCCGCCGGGCTGTACATCTACGGCAGGCAGCTGTTCCTGTACTATGAAGCGCTGGGCGAGGCATTTGGGCCCGAGGCGTTCATGCGGCCCATGGACGGCCTGCTTTCGCCCTGGCCGCAGAAGGAAGAAACCAAGCGCTGGGCGAAAATGTACCCAATCTATTGGCACTGCGAGCCGAAGGACGAAGCGGACTGGCGGCGTCCTAAAAAGCCCTTGCGCCAACGGGGCAGGATCGCGTATCTCAAACACGATGCGATGTTTGAATATGTTTATCATCATTTCGCCATCGTGCGGGAGGGCCTGCTCCGGGGCGATAAATACATGTCCATCGCCCTGCATGAGGACGTGCTGTTTTCCTATTTTGAGGAGCCGCGCTCTTGCGTCAACATTCGGCGGACGGACGAGGGCGAATCCCGGGCGATCCGGGGCTGGCTGGACGCGGACCCGGAAAGCCATTTCGTTTCCCTGCCCGGCAGCGAAGGGCAGAATTTTCTCCTGCTCCCCGACGTGTTCACCGTGGGGCGGGAAATATAACGGGAGGGATGGAGGATGGTTGCGGAATATCCCCCGATGGGCTGGAACAGCTGGGATTGCTACGGCGCGGCGGTCACTGAGGAGACGGTGCTCAAAAACGCCGTGTACATGGCCAAAAACCTGAAAAAATACGGCTGGGAATACGTGGTGGTGGATATTCAGTGGTATCAGCCCACGGCCTCCACCCACGCCTACGAGCCGTTTTCCGATCTGACGATGGACGGATACGGGCGGCTCCTGCCCGCGGAAAACCGCTTTCCCAGCGCCAGGGGCGGCAGGGGCTTTCGGCCGTTGGCGGATCAGATCCACCGGCTGGGCCTCAAATTCGGCATCCACATCATGCGCGGCCTGCCCCGGATGGCGGCGCACCGGAGGCTGCCGATCTTTGAAAGCGGCAGCCGCTGCGACGAGGCGGCGGACCCCAATTCCATCTGCCTGTGGAACCCGGATATGTACGGCCTGCGGTGCGATCTGCCCGCCGCCCGCGCGTATTATGACAGCATCTTCAAGCTGTACGCTTCCTGGGGCGTGGACTATGTCAAGTGCGACGATATCGCCCGGGAATACCCGCGCTGTGAAAGGGAAATCGAAATCATTTCCGAGGCGTGCAAGCGCTGCGGGCGGGACATCACGCTCAGCCTGTCGCCCGGCCCCGCGCCGCTCGAAAAAGCGGAGCACCTGAAACAATACGCCAATCTCTGGCGCATCACGGATGATTTCTGGGACGATTGGCGCCTGCTCAAAGCGATGTTCGAGCGCGCGGAAAAATGGTGCATCCACGCCGGGCCGGGCCACTGGCCGGACGCGGACATGCTGCCCGTGGGCGCGCTTAGGCAGTGCTACGCGCAGGACGGCGAGGGCAGCCATAACGGCTGGACGCGCTTCACCCATGCCGAGCAGCGCACCATGATGTCCCTTTGGTGCATGATGCGTTCGCCCCTCATGATCGGCGGCGACCTGCCCAAGAACGACGATTTCACCCTGAAGCTGCTCACCAACGCGGCGCTGCTGGAAATCGAGAAAGCCGCCTGGTGCGCCCATCCCATCCGCACCACGCAGGAGGAAAGCATCTGGTTCGCCCCGCGCAAGGACGGAAAAGGCTATTACGCCGCCGCCTTCAACCTTTCCGACGAGGAACGCACCGTTACCGTGCCCATGGTGTCCATGGAGCCGGGAGCCGTGTTCGCCGTGGAGATCTGGGGCGGCAAGCTCGCCTGCTTCCCCCTGACCGCGCGCCTTGAGCCCCACGACGTCCAGGTTTACCGGATCATGACGGAATAGCGTATGGACTGAAACGCAAAAGAAAAAGCCGGGCCGGCACAAAAACCAGCTCGGCTTGCTTTGTGTGGATTTTATTGCAGCGCTTCCTGGAACGCGTCGAAAAACTCGGGGCAGGCCCAGGTGCCGCAGGCGATCAGGCGCTCGCCGTTGACGGCCATTTGCAGCACGATGCCGTTTTCCAATTGGATCAGCAGGCTTTGGTTGGTTTCCGCGGCCCCGGAGCGGATAAAGGAAGCGTTGTTGACCAGGATCTGCACAAGGCGCTTCGCCGCGGCGGGATCGTTCACCGTGCCGACGCCGGAAAGCTCCAGCGCGACGGCGGAGGAGGCGCGCAGCGTATCGCCCAGGCCTTCGCTGCCGACCAGGGCGCTGTCGCCAAAGGACACGCGCTGGAACACGCGCATCTGGCCGTTCACGTTCGCGGCGGCCAGGGCCCCGTTCATGCCGCTGACGGCGTACACGGTTTCGCCCTGGGCGACCACGTTGGAGCAGATCCCGTCCCGTCCGGCGAGGGCCGGCTCGCTGGTATAATTGGAAACCGTGCCCAGAGACTGGCCCAGCAGGCCGCCCGAAATGCTGGTCGGGTTGGTGAGCAGCCTGTAATAGCGGCCGTTCACGCCGATCAGGGGGAAGTTGGCCCCGGACTGAGGCGCCCAGATGCTGCGGAAGGACGGATTGCTGGAGCGCTTGATGGTGATGCTGCCCGGGGGCACATCCAGCGCCAGCTTTTCGCCGGGTACGGGATCCCCCGCGGGATGGGAATCGATCAGGGGCGCCGTCGTGGGCTGGGGCCCGGATTCGCGCAAGCCGGGCAGCACGGTAACGCCAAGCGCGCCGATCAGCACGATCACGGCGCACAGGGCGGGCACCAGGCGGCGCAGGGCCGCGCTTTTTTGGGGAGCCCGCTTTTCCTGCGCCGCGCGCAGGATCTTCCTCTTCAGCTGTTCATCCGCCTGAAGCCCGGTGGATTCGGCCATTTCAGGCAAGGCGCGCAGCCTTTCCTCCACGTTCTTCATCGCGTGCCACTCTCCTTCAAAATTTCCTCTAATTTTTTGCGGCCCCGGGACAGGCGGCTGGAAATGGTGCCCTCGGGCACACGCAGCATTTGGGCGATCTCCGCGATGCCGTATCCCTGATAATAATGGAGCAATATCACATCCCGAAAATCAGCGGGCAGGCGGCGGATGGCGGCCAATAATTCCTGGCGCTCCAGCCGGTCCTCCATCTGATCGGGGGCGGGGGTCAATTCCATGGCCGGGCTGCCCAGCACCACCCGTTTCACCCAGGCGGCGCGCCACAGATCCCGGCACCGGTTCAGCGCCACCTTCAGCAGCCAGGCTTTTTCCTTGCCCGGCTCCAGATCCGGCGCGTTCGTCAGCAGGCGCACAAACACATCCTGGGTCACATCCTCGGCTTGCTGCCGGTCGCCCAGGTAAAAGTAGCTGACCCGCAGGACGTCGTTGGCGTATTGAGCGTATAATTCCTCAAAACGCCCTTCCTCCATACGGCCTGCCTGTGCCTGCTCACTCATAGAACGATTTCCCTTTCCCATTTCTTGCATACGAAAAAAATTTTTTGTAAATTTTTCTATCCGGATTATACCAAATGACGGCCCGTCCGGTCAAGCGCTTCTATTTCCATCCGTCCCCGAAGGCTTTCAAAGCCTTTTCGGCGTCCGGCGAGACGCACAGGGCGATCAGATCGTCCTTTTGAAGCACCTTTGCGTTTTCGAGCTTGTAAAGCTGATCGGGCTGATAATCCCTGTATTGGAGGGTGCGCTCCTCCAGATAATCCTGCACGGCCTGCCGGACCGTGTCCGTCTTGCCCGCGTCTTTGACCTTCAGCACCAGGATCATTTCCGGGGTGGCCCCTTCGCCGTCCCGGCGGAAAACCCAGTCGGCCAGATCGGCAGCCTGGATCAGCAGCGTTTTTTCGAGGTATTTTTCGGTGACGTCCGTCATCTGCGCGCCGCCCGCGGCGGCCCAGACCAAATCGGCCCAGGCGGCGCAGGTCAGGCTTTCCTTTTGCGCGTCGGCGGGCTGGCTCTTCTTTTCCGCGCTGCCGCAGGCGGAAAGCAGCAGCGCCAGGGCCATCAACAGCCCGATGCTCCGGATGGTTTTCTTCATTGCGCGTTTTCCTCCCCTTCAGGATAGGGCACGGTGTGGGTGCGGATGTAATCGGCCAGCATGCTCAGGGCCGTGCGGTTCAGATGGAAGCCGTCGCCCATGGAATACTGCAGGAGCATGTAGCCGTCCGCGTCCGCGATCATGTGGTACATATCGATATAATAGAAGTTCCGCCGCGCCGCCAATTCGCGCAGCAGGCCCTCGAACTTCCTGTACCGGCCCGGCACCACGTATTTTTCCTTCGACATCCTTTCCCTGCTCATGGGCGGCGGGCTGATGACGTAGATCAGGGCGTTCGGGAAATGGTCGATCAATTCGTCGGCCATTTTTTCATAGTCCTCGATCACCGGCTCCGAGGCCTTGTTGTCCAGGCCGTTCGCGCCAAGCCATACGTAGATCTTGGTGGGATGGTACAGCGCCGCCTGCTCGTAGGTGGTGATTTTTTCATTGGAGCCCGCGACGCGGAACTGCTTCCTGCCCACCGACATGGGGCTCATCCCGATCTGCCAGACATAGCTGGCCGTGGGCAGCAATTCGTACATTTCCATGTATTCCATCATGGAATCGCCGATGAACACGGCGTCGTCGAAGTATTCGTCGCCGGTGGGCTCGTGCATGGGGGCGTCGGGCGGCAAAAGGACGGGGTCGCAGTACGCCTTTTTCACTTCGCCCAGGGCGTCCGGCGCAAGCAGCAGCAGCATCAGCGCCGCGATCATAACCCGTCGAGCAGCGCGATGGTGCGCCCCGAGGCCAGGGTGCTCAGTCCGTACACGCATAGGATCGATTCTCCTTTTCGTTCATTCGCCAGGTCCACGATATTCCCCGTATAATACCGCGCGTCCACCGCGACGATCGTGCGGAAATGCCGGCTGAGCGCCGGCAGGAGCGCGTTGGCGTAGGAATCCTTGATGACAAGGAGCGTGCCCTCCGGGGCCGAAGCGTTTGTCAGCTCCATCACGGGATGGTTGCCATAGAAAAGCGCGGCGTATTTATCCCGGCCCCGCACGGCGTCCGCGTCCAGGAAGCCGTCCTTTTCTTCGCCGTTCACCTCCATGCGCAGGGACGCTTCGATCGGGGCCTCGAATACGTCGCCCGCCATCCAGGGCAGGGGAAACCGCGCGTAGAAGCTGCCGTAAAAGCCGGGATAATCTTGAAGCGCTTCTTCCGCCAGCGGGGTCAGGCCCAGCGCCTCGCATACCGCGAGATACCCGATCCGGGCCCCCGCCGCCGTCCAGTGGTGATCCGTTTTGTAAAACAGGGGGGCATCCGCCCGCCTGCTTTCAAGCAGCGCGCTTTTGATCTCGATCAGGCTGACCTGCGCCTTCGCGGTCCGGAGCAATTGCTCCTCATCCGCCATCGGGGCGAAGGCGGGCACCGCCTCCGGGTACACGCTCGCGGCGGAGGGCACGGCCAGGAGACGTACCGGAAGGCCCGTCTGCGCGGAGAGCTCATTTAGCGCCGCGGCGTTCAGGGCAACGTTGCGCTCCTTCCAGCCGTCCGTCCGGTCAAAGAGCCTGCCGTACGCCCCCCGGATCACGCCCTCGGACGCCCGCTTGCCAAGCAGGGCTTCGCCGGCCGTATACAGGGAAACGAACGCGTCCCGCAGCGGCAATTGATCGGCGGTGTAGGTTTCCAGGGCGTCCGTCCAGCGCCCGTCCGCGAAGCCCGCGAAGGAAAAGGCCGGGGCCGCGGACAGGACGCGGTTTTCCAGCGCGCTCACCTGGCGGTCCGGCAATATCAGGCCGCCCAGGGCGAGCGCGAGCAGCAGCGCGATCACGGCGCAGAAAACCGGCGCTTTGCGCATGCGCCCACCCCCTTAAAAGCGGAAATACAGAAACGGATTGAACGTGGATTTTGCCAGGGACGCGACGGACAGCGCGATCAGGGCGATCACCAGGAGAAAGCGGAGCGCGGGATACCGCCGGGCCAGCCCTTTGACGCCCTCCACGGCCTTCGGCACGCACAGAACGGCGCTCACCAGCAGCAAAAGCGCGTATTCCCGCGCCCAGAACAGCGCGCCCGCGCCCGAGCGGAAGCAGAACAGGCTTTGCGCATATGCCCCGAAATCGGCAAGCCCGTCCGATACGAAGAGCGCCCAGCCCAGGAACACGCAAAGCAGCGTCAGCGCCCTTCCCAGGAACGCGGGCCTGATTTCCCGGCCCCGCAGCAGGAATTTTTCCGCCGCGAGCCACACGAAATACCAAAGCCCCCAGAGGATAAAGGTCCAATCCGCCCCGTGCCAAAAGCCCGTGAGCAGCCAGACGCACAGCAGGTTGACCGCCGTCCGGCCCGCGCCGCGCCTGCTGCCGCCCAGGGGGATGTACACATAATCGCGGAACCAGGCGCTCAGCGTGATGTGCCAGCGCCGCCAGAAATCCGTCACGGAGCGCGCGGCGTAGGGGTGGCGGAAATTCCGGGGGAAGGAAAAGCCGAGCATCCTTCCCATGCCGACCGCCATCACGGAATACCCCATAAAATCAAAATAGATCTGCAGGCTGTACGCGATCAGGGAAAGCCAGGCGCAGGCCATATCGCCGGAAAAGGCGCTTAGCTCGGTATACATGGCGCCCAGCGGGTTCGCCAGCAGCACCTTCGCGCCAAGGCCCAGCGCAAAGAGGGACATGCCGCCGTCCAGGGCCTGCGCGTCCGGGCGGCGCTTTTGGTGCAGCGCTTTTTGCAGGTCCTGATACCGCACGATCGGCCCGGCGATCAACTGCGGAAAGAGAAAAAGAAACGTGCCGAAGGCGACGGGGTCTTTTTCCGGCGCAGCCTTGCCGCGGTACACGTCGATCAGGTAGCCCGCCGCCTGGAAGGTGAAAAAGCTGATGCCCAGGGGCAGCTTCATTTCCTGCGCCATGCGCAGCCTGACGCCGACGATCCCGAGCAGAAACGCCGTATACTTATAGAAAAGCAGCGCGCCGAAGCTGCAAAGCAGGCCCAGGATCAGCCACAGCCTGCGCTTTTGGGGGCGTTCCGTCTTCCCGATCAGCAGGCCCAGCCCCCAATCCGCGATCAGCAGCCCCGCGAACAGCGGCACCCGCCGGATATCGCCCCAGGCATAGAAGAGGAGGCTCGAGAGCAGCAGGAAGGGGTTTTGTGCCTTCCGCGGCAGAAAATAGTGGATCAGCGCCACCGCCGGCAAGAAATAGAGAAGGAAAGTCAGGCTGGAAAACAGCATGTCCCTTTTCCTCCTTTGCCGGCAAATTTCGCGCACGGCTTTATTGTAATCGGTCGGCGCAGCACTGTCAAGGGAAAGCCCGCGTTACCACTCGATCCCCTGCCGGGCCTTAAGCCCCTCCGTTTCGTACGGATGGCGCAGGGCGGAAAAATCGGTCAGGTAATCGGCCCGCGCTTCCAGCCAGGGCGGGGCCTGATACCCGGTCACGACGGTTTCGCCCGTTTGAAGCGCGGCGTCGATCAGCGCGCGGGCCGTTTCTTCTTCCACCAGGCCCAGGACGAGCGCCGCGCCCAACTCGTCCAGCACGATCATACGCGGCCGGGCTTGCTCGATTTCCGGCAAAAGCCCTGCCGCAAAGGCGCTTTGCTCCTTCGCGGTCAAGCTGAGAAGCGCTTGGTCCATTTGATAGGTAAACCCGCGCATGGGCGGGGCGGAGAGCACCCGCGCGCGGGGGAAGGTTTGCAGGGCGCTCAGCTCCCCGGAATCGCCCCTTTTCATCCACTGCGCGACCAGCACGGGAAACCCGTGGCCAAGCGCGCGCAGGGCCAGGCCCATGGCAGCGGTGGTTTTTCCCTTGCCGCCGCCCCGGTAAACATGCAGCTTATTCACGCGTCTCCCCCTTTCCTTCCCCATGATATACCCGCGCGCGGATGAAGTCAAATTTTGAAAAAAAAATTTCAGCTTAAAGGTTCTTTTAAGGCTGCCGCGCTATCCTGTATGCGTCAGGAGGGATGAAGCATGAACGAACAGATGACATTCAAGCGGTATGAGCTCAAATACATGCTCACGAGGCGGCAAAAGGACGCGCTGCTGCGGGCATTGGAAGGGCGTCTGCGCCTCGATCGGTACGGCCACAGCACCATCCGCAACATCTATTTCGACACGGATACCTTCCGCCTGGTCCGCCGGAGCATTGAAAAGCCCCTGTACAAAGAGAAGCTGCGGGTGCGCAGCTATCAGCAGGCGGGGCCCCAAACGCCGGTTTTCGTGGAGCTGAAAAAGAAGTTTGAATCCGTGGTGTATAAGCGGCGGCTCATCCTGCCCCATCGGCAGGCCATGGACGCGCTTGAAAATAACCTGCCTTTGCCCATCGACAGCCAGATCGGGCGGGAAATCGCCGCTTTTCGGGAATTTTACGGCGAAACCCTGCTGCCCGCCATGCTGCTGACCTACGAGCGCGAAGCGTATTTCCCCGTGGACGGCGCGGACTTTCGCCTGACGCTGGATGAAAACGTCCTGTGGCGCATGGAGGAAATCGATCTGGGCGCGTTCGCGTACGGGAATCCCGTGATCGGGAACGATCAGGTGCTGCTGGAAATCAAGACGCCGGGCGGCATTCCGCTGTGGATGACCCATTTTCTTTCCGAAAACAAGATTTATCAAACGTCCTTCTCCAAGTACGGCACGGCCTATCAGCAATGGCTGCGCGGCGAGGACGCGATGGGAGGCATGAAGTATGCTGGATGATCTGTTCAAAGGTATTTTTGACAGCGCGAGCGCCAGCGTGATCCCGGTGGAAAAATTTCTGCTGTGCGTAGCGGTTTCGCTCGCGATCGGCGGGCTGATCGCCTTGACGGCGAAAAGCAAGAGCCGCCTTTCCTTCAGCTTTCTGACCACCCTGCTCGCGCTGCCCGCGCTTTCCTGCGTGGTCATCATGATGGTGAACGGCAACATCGGCGCGGGCGTTGCGACCGCCGGCGCGTTCAGCCTGATCCGCTTCCGCTCCGCCTCCGGCAGCGCCAGGGAAATCGCGCTGATTTTCCTGAGCATGGTGGCGGGCCTGATCGCCGGGATGGGGTATCTGGCCTACGCGGTGCTGTTCACGCTGGTGCTGTGCCTGATCTTCCTGGTCACGTTCGGCCTGGACCCCGCCGCGAAAGGCCGGAACAAGACCCTGCGCATCACCGTGCCGGAGGATCTGGATTACAGCGGCGCTTTCGACGGCATCCTCAACATCTACTGCAAGCAGTGGAAGCTGAACCAGGTGAAGACCACCAACATGGGCGCGCTTTTTAAGCTCCGGTACGATCTGGTGCTTCGGGACGCCGCCCGCGAAAAAGAATTGATCGATCAGCTGCGCACCCGCAACGGGAACCTGGAAATCATGCTCTCCCAGGCGGAAATGGCGGAATCCGATCTGTAATAGCAAGCAAACAGGCTGCCTCACGCAAAAGGAGGCAGCCTGCTGCAATTTGCCGCGATGGATGACCGTTTAATCCGCGAACAGCGGGGTGGACAGATACCGGTCACCGGTATCGGGCAGGAGGACCACGATGGTCTTGCCCTTGTTTTCCGGGCGCTTGGCCAGCTGGAAGGCCGCGAACGCCGCCGCGCCGGAGGAAATGCCCACCAGCACGCCCTCGGCCCTGCCGATGCGTTTGCCGGTCGCGAAGGCGTCCTCGTTGGATACGGGGATGACTTCGTTATACACCTGGGTATCCAGCACCTTGGGCACAAAGCCCGCGCCGATGCCCTGGATCTTGTGCGGGCCGGCCTTGCCCTCGCTGAGCACGGGGGAGGAGGCGGGCTCCACCGCCGCGATATAGACGCCGGGGTTCTTTTCCTTGAGGTATTTGCCCACGCCCGAAACCGTGCCGCCGGTGCCGACGCCCGCCACAAAAATATCCACCTGGCCATCCGTATCCGCCCAGATTTCGGGGCCGGTATACGCGTAGTGCGCGGCGGGATTGGCGGGGTTGACGAACTGGCCGGGAATAAAGCTGTTCGGGATCTGGGCGGCCAATTCATCCGCCTTGGCGATCGCGCCCTTCATGCCCTTCGCCCCTTCGGAGAGCACCAGCTCCGCGCCGTACGCCTTCATCAGCTGGCGGCGCTCCACGCTCATGGTGTCGGGCATGACGATGATGATGCGGTAGCCCCGCGCCGCGGCCACGGCGGCAAGGCCGATGCCCGTATTGCCGGAGGTGGGCTCGATGATGACGGCGCCGGGCTTGAGCAGCCCTTTCGCCTCCGCGTCGTCGATCATCTGCCTGGCGATCCTGTCCTTGACCGACCCGGCGGGGTTGAAATATTCCAGCTTGGCCAGCACCCTGGCTTCCAGCTTATCTTCCCGTTCGATGTGGGAAAGCTCCAGCAGCGGCGTTCCGCCGATCAGTTGGTCCGCGGAAGTATAGATCTTACTCATTTTGTTTTATCCTCCTCTTCGGTCTGTCGTTCATCTTTCAGCGTTTGGGCCGTTTTTTATTCCTCGGTTCAGCCCCGACACCGCCATCCGTGCCCCAGACGAAGCGGGAAGGTCCGCCACAGCTTCATAAATTACCCACCTTTCAAATAGGTTTATAGGCATTATACGCGCCTCCCATTCGCTTGTCAAGGGTTTTTGTTTAATTTTCCGTATCCGGATTTCTGCATATTTATGATTGTTTTCTGCCGATAATAAGTGTATAATGAACGCATGGAAAATACAAGCACAAGCTTTGGCGGCAGGACACCGAAAAGGAGGCGGCGCCGTGTATACAAGAGAACAATTGGCGCGTTATCCCTATTTCGCCCAGGTATTCGAGGACAATATCGAGGTCAATTACGTGCTCGATCAATTGACCGGGCTGGTCAGCCGCGGGCATATACTGTGGTTCGCCCAATGGCTGATCGATCATCAGGTGCCCTTTTCCTTCGCCATGCTGGATCTGGATAATTTCAAATTTGTCAACGACACCTACGGCCATCATGTGGGCGACGGCGTGCTGACGACGGTGGCGAATGATCTGAGGGAATTTTTGGGCGATCGCGGGGTGGCGGGCCGTTTTGGGGGCGACGAGTTCCTGATCGTGAACCTGGAGGATATTTCCTACGACGCGAAAAAGGAATTCTTCAAGGGCATGTTCCTCAACCGCGTGCTGCGCAAAAACATCGAGGTGGACGGCTGCGCCCCCTATATTACCGGCACCATCGGCTGCGCGACATATCCGGCCGACGCCCGGGATTACGATACCCTCTTCCTCCTCATCGACAAGACCCTCTACCGCGGCAAAACCAAGGGCCGCAACTGCCACATCATCTATGTGGAGGAAAAGCACAAGAACATCGAGATCCACAGGATCGCCAAACGCGGCCTGTTCACCACCTTCCACGGCATGATCCGCAAGTACGAGCTGACGCCCGGCATCCTCAACAAGCTCAACAGCGTCACGCCCCTGGTGATGGAAGAACTGCAGGTGTCGGATCTGTATTACGTGGGGCGGGAGCGCAGGCTGCGTTCGGTCCGGAATCCCGAGATCAACGAGGACGCGGGGGACATCTCCAACCTTCTGTTCGACGACGATCTGTACGCCACCAACAATCTTGCGGACATGGAAACAAAATGCCCCGCTTTTTACGCAAAGCTGAAAAAGCGGGACATCGAAACGGTTTTGATCGTGCGCGTCGGCATCGCCGCGGAAACGGACGGATACCTCCTGTGCGCCGAGCCCAGGAGCCGCCGCATCTGGCAGGAGGCCGAATGCGCCATCCTGTATTTCCTGGCCAAGCTCCTTGCCGCCAGCATCCGCCTCGAGGGCGAAACGCTGATTTGACGCGGGCTAAACGAACGCGTTTTCCGCTTCGTCATAACGGTAGCCGATTGCCTGCAGCGCTTCCTCGACGGCTGCCCGGTCCCAAGAGAGATCGTCGCACAGCGCGGACAGGCTCGCGTACTGATCGCGCAGCTTCATGTTGACCAGGCTCAAAAGCATATGCGCGTCCGTTGGGCAATACGCCATGTTCACACACCCTCCTTTCGGCAGGGTGTGTTTATCTGCATGCCGTCGCAGGCGATCACGAAGCCGGGCAGGGCGGCGCGCAGCGTTTCAAACGGCGCGCAGCCGTTATGCGAAAAGTGGCTGGCGACGAACACGGTATGCCCGTCCGCCGCGCCGATTCTTAGCAGCTTATCGCGCATGCGCAGGCACCCGTCCGCCGACATATGGCCCGCCCAATGCGTGTAATCGAAGGAATGACGGGAGCCGCCCGTGCAGTCGAGCGAAATGAGGCCGAGCTTCTTTCCGGCGAGGAATTCCATGTCCGGCCGGGAAAATTCGCAGGTGTCGTGCGCGTAGAGAATGGATGAAGCGCCCTTTTCGACGAGGTAAAAGAGCGCGTCTTCGGTGCGGTACAGCGTGCGGCCCATAAATTCCACGGGATAGCGTTTTTCATTCCCGCCCGTGCAGTGCACCGCCTCCAGCGCCGTTACCCGGTAGCCCTCGATTTCGACCGGCTCAAACGGCGTCATTTTCCGGAAGGCCAGGCGATGCCTGCCCGCCCGAAGATAGGGCTCCGCGAGCGCGCCGACCGCCTCGTTCCCGTAAATCGTCATGGGCGGCTCATCCTCCCGGATATCGGAATACACGGGAGAGCGGAATTCCAATTCGAGCGGCGAAAAATGATCCGAATGGCTGTGGGTGACGAGCACGGAATGCACGTCGGCAAAGCGCAGGCCGTGCGTCAGCATGTGGTGATAGGAATCGGGGCCGAAGTCCAATTTCAGCCTGCCGTCAATGATGGCCCCCGCGCGGGTGCGTATCTCCCTGCCGCCCGCCTTGCGGGCATATTCGCACATTTCACAGCGGCAGAAGACGGCGGGAACGCCCTCCGCCGCCGCTGTGCCGAGAAATTGGATGTTCATGGATGGATTTCCTTACTTTTGTCCGTAATAGGCGTTCGCGCCGTGCTTGCGCAGGTAATGCTTGTCCAAAAGCGTCTGCTGCATGGGGCCCTGCGCGGGATTGAGGATCATGGCGTGCCAATCCATGAACGCCACTTCCTCCATCACCACCGCGTTGTGCACGGCCTCCATGGCGTCCTTGCCCCAGGCGAAGGGGCCGTGGGAATAGACCACCACGCCCGGCACCTGCGCGGGATCGATGTTCCTTTCGCGGAAAGCCTCGATGATGACCGTTCCGGTCTCCTTTTCATATTCGCCCTTGATCTCCTCATCGGTCATGGGCCGGGTGCAGGGGATCGCGCCGTAGAAGTAATCGCCCTGGGTGGTGCCCATGGCGGGGATGTCGCGGCCCGCCTGTGCGAAGGTGACCGCCCAGCGGGAATGCGTGTGCACGATGCCGCCGCATTCCGGGAAGGCTTTGTACAATTCCACGTGCGTGGGCGTATCGCTGGAGGGCCGCCATTTGCCCTCCACGACTTTGCCGTTCAGATCGACCACGACCATGTCCTCCGCCGCCATGGTGTCGTATTCCACGCCCGAGGGCTTGATGACAACCAGGCCCTTTTCCCGGTCAATGCCGCTCACGTTGCCCCAGGTGAAGGTGACCAGCCCGTATTTGGGCAGAAGCAGATTGGCCTTTAAGACTTGTTCTTTCAATTGTTCCAGCATGATGAAGTCACCTCTGTATTCATTCTGTGCCCGGGATCACAGCCCGTCGGTGCTGTTCCCGGCGTCCAGCACTTCCTTGTTCATCAGCACCTGATGCGCCTGCTCGATCAGCGCATCCGCGCCGCTGAAGCCGTAGCGGATCAATATATCTCCCCTCAATGCCAATGACGCCATGGTGCCGTCCGCGCCGTACCAAAGATACTGCGTTCCTTTGTCATTTGTCACGTCTGCGTCTCCATACAGGGAAGTCAGCTTGTCAAGCAGGTCCTTAAATACGGCATCGTAATTGTGTGCGTTTATTCTATACTCGGCATACAGCAGGGCACCGTGCGTTTCATCCATCGCCAGATAGCCGCTGTCGTCGGATGTACCGGCAAAGTACAGATACAAACCGCTAAGCGCATACCCAGCGACCTTCATGCCGTTCAATTTTTTGCTGTCGGATGCATAATAGTATCTGCCAAGCTGTTCGTCATTATATAACTTGTCGTTAAATTGCATATAGCTGTCCACTCTGGACATACGGCAAATCGCCGACAAGCTGTATTCTATGCCTTCGGGAAGGTACTTTTGCGCTTCCTCCCAGGTTGAGCCCCAGGGGATGCCCCGGAAGAGGATGGGTTTTTCGTACGCGCCCGATGCTGTTTCCTCCGCGAACGCGGCGCAGCAGGAGACAAGCAGGATCAGCGTCAGCAAAAGGCAAGCGATCTTCTTCATGGGGATGACCTCCTTCGTATTGGATTACAGGCACTGGATGGCTGCGATTTCCACGGGCAGGGCTTTCTGATACCGGGCCAGGAATTCCTGGAAGCCCGCAACGTCGGCTTCGTCCGCCATCAGGGTGGAGGATTTGGCGGATGCGAAGACCTGTTCGTTCAGGTAGTCCTCCAGCGGCTGGCCGTCCTTTTTCCACAGCATATAGCCCGCCAAAAGCGCCATGCCGTAGGGGCCGCCCTCGCCCGCGGTTTCCATCACGGATACGGGGGAGCCCACCGCGGCGGAAAGCATCCTTTGGCCCACGCCCGGCGTCTTAAAGTACCCGCCGTGGCCGTAGAGCTTATCGATGGGCACGTTTTCTTCCTTGGTCAGAATGTCCAGGCCGATTTTCAGCGTGGCCAGCGCGGAAAGCAGGTGCGCGCGCATGAAATTCGCCAACGTCATCTTCGCGTTTTCCATCCGCGCGAACACGGGCCGGCCCTCGTCCAGGTCCGTCACGCCCTCGCCGGAAAAATAGTTGAAGCTCATCAGGCCGCCGCAGTCCTTATCGCCCTCCAGGGCTTTCTGGAACAGTTTGGTATACAGATCGCCCTTGCTCACCTCCGCGCCGATCAGGCCGGCGAATTCGGAAAGCAGGTTCACCCAGGCGTTGATATCGCTGGTGCAGTTATTGCAGTGCACCATGGCGACGGGCAGGCCGGCGGGGGTGGTGACCATATCGATCTCGCGGTGCACGCCCAGCGCGTGGTCCACCACGATCATGGCGAAATCGCTGGTTCCGGCGCTCACGTTGCCCGTGCGCACGGCCACGGAATTGGTGGCGGCCATGCCGGTGCCCGCGTCGCCCTCGGGCGGGCAGAAGGGCACGCCGGGCTGGAATTCGCCGGTGGGATCGAGGAACAGCGCGCCTTCCCTGGTGAGCCTGCCCGCGTTTTCGCCCGCGGGCTTTAGGGCGGGCAGCACATCCTCAAGCTTCCAGGGGAAGCCCTTGGGGGCGATCAGGGCGTCGAAGGCTTCGATCATGCTCCGGTCGTATTCGGGCTTTTGGCTGTCGATGGGGAAAACGCCGCTCGCTTCGCCGATGCCGAGCGTTTTTTCGCCGGTCAGCTTAAAATGGATATAGCCCGCCAGGGTGGTCAGGTGCGTGAGGCGGGGCAGATGCGCTTCGCCGTTCAGGATGGCCTGGTACAGATGGGCGATGCTCCAGCGCTGGGGGATATTGAAATTGAATTTTTCCGTCAGCTCCGCCGCGGCGGGGCCGGTCATGGTGTTGCGCCAGGTGCGGAATTCCGTCAGGGGCTGATTGTCTTTATCCAGGGGCAGATACCCGTGCATCATGCCGGATACGCCCATCGCGCCGACCTGGGTCAGGGGCGCGCCGAACTTTTCCTTTACATCGCGTTTCAGGTCCGCAAAGCAGGCTTGCAGGCCGGTATGGATCGCGTCCAGGGAGTAGGTCCATACGCCGTTCACCAGCTGGTTTTCCCATTCGTGGCTGCCGGAGGCGATGGGAACGTTGTTTTCATCGATCAGGACCGCCTTGATGCGGGTGGAGCCAAATTCCAGGCCAAGGGCCGTTTTCAGAAAATCCATGCGCGCTTCCTCTCCTTATCCGATATGTATTTTTTCCTGCCGTATTCCACTGCTGATTTTACCAAAGATTTCTTGAAAATGCAATCCGTTTACCACTTGTTGTGCACCTTTTCGGCGAAGCCGAGGAGATTGCGCGCCTCGACGTGCGTTCCGCCGTCCAGGACGGCGGTCCCGTCAAAGCGGCCGAACACCTGATGCTGATCGGAACAGAGAAGATTGAAATCCATGTTCGCCGCGCGGTCGAGAATGGGGGTGAAATCCATCTCGAACCGCCCGTCGTCGCTGGTGAAGCGCCAGGGGGAGAGGTAATCCTCCCCGCCGTCCTTCTTGGGGATCTCAAAGGACACCCGGCTCAGCTTATGCGCTTTCCCGTTCCAAAACAGCATGTTTTCGGACGCGGCGGAGGTATCGCCAAAGCCGTAGCCGATGTTGAAGCCGAACAGGCCGTCCCCGATCCGTCCGGACGCGGAGCCCCAATACCAGGTGTTTTCATACGTCCATACGCCGCGGCCCCAATCGAGCACGGCGAAGGAATGCGCGGGCGAAAACAGGTATTCCTTCCCGCCCAGCGCCGCCTTGCCGCTCACCGGCAGGCAGTTGATCTTCTGGTTATAGTAAAACGCCCTCGGGTCCTCCTGAAACGGCGTCATGATGACCATGGATTCCTTCGGATCGGGCCCAAGCGCAAGATCGAACAGGATCGGCTCCCCGTCCCTGAAGCCGTCCATGTGCCCGAAGAGGCGGCGGCCCCTTCCGCTATTCTGGAACGTCATTTCATAGCCCTTGCCGCTTACGCGGATATCGCCCGCTTTGCTGGTGGCGGGAAGGCCGCGCCTGCCCAGCGGCAGCACGCACATTTTGGACGCGGTCTTTTCCCATGGCCCGTCAAAATCAAGGAGCGATATGCTGTCCAGGCCCATGTACCCGTTGTCCGCGATGGTGAGGGCCAGGGCGTAGCGGTCGCTGGTGACGCAGTAATAATCCCATTCCTTGACGCGGAGCCTGCTTTTTTTGATCCTGCTTCGGTCGTATTGCCGGATCAGGCTGGTGGCGTAGCCTGTTTCCATCAGACGCCCCTGTTCGTCCAGGAGCGGCCCGGGGGTCTCGACGCGGCGCTGCATAAAGCATGCCTCCCTTTTGCGTGGCTTTTTTTCCATTATACAGCGTAATTCTCTGCCGCACAAGCGGGCAAAATCGGCTTTACAGAATTCCGAAAAGCGTGGTATAATAAAACGAGCGAAAGGAAAAGCCGCGGCGCGTCCGGGCGGAATGCGGGCGGCGGCGGCGAAGGACGCCAATGAAAATCAAGCGGGAACATCCCCGCGCTTTTTATGAGGAGGACGGATCCATGGCACGGAATCAATTCGCAGGTTTTGGCGGCGGCCCCAACATTCAGCAGCTGATGAAGCAGGCCCAGAAAATGCAGGAGCAGATGCAGAAGGCCCAGGAAGAATTGGAAGAAAAGGTATACGAGGCTTCCGCCGGCGGCGGCATGGTCACCTGCAAGGTGAGCGGCAAGCGCGAAGTGGTGGAGCTTTCGATCAAGCCCGAAGCGGTCGATCCGGACGATGTGGAAATGCTGCAGGATCTGATCCTGGCCGCGGTCAACGAGGCGATCCGCCAGGAAGAAAAGGACCGCGAGGAAACCATGGGCAAGATGGCCCCCGCGGGCATGGGCGGGCTGTTCTGAGATGCAGGAAGGAAGCGATCCCATCGCCCGCATGGCGCTGCAATTGGCGCGCCTGCCGGGCATCGGGCAAAAGAGCGCCCAGCGCCTGGCCTACCATATCGCGGCCATGCCCCTGGAGCAGGTAAAGGATCTGGCCGCCGCCCTGTGGCAGGGGCGGAAGGCCCTCCGGTTCTGCGCGTGCTGCGGCAATTATACGCAGGACGAGCTTTGCGCCGTCTGCGCCGATGGAAACCGGCACAACGGCCAGATTTGCGTGGTGCGCGACGCCCGCGACGTCGCCGCCATGGAGCGGATGCGGGATTTCAAGGGGCTTTACCATGTGCTGGGCGGCACGCTCAGCCCCATGGACGGCGTCGGGCCCGAGGACATCCGCATCAAGGAGCTTTTGCAGCGCCTGTCCGCGGAAGAGGTGCAGGAAGTGATCCTGGCCACCAACCCGGATATCGAGGGCGAGGCGACCGCCGCATATATCGCGCGTCTCATCAAGCCCCTGGGCGTGAAGGTGAGCCGCATTTCCTACGGCGTGCCGGTGGGGAGCGATCTGGAATACGCGGATGAGGTGACCTTGGCCAAGGCCATGGAAGGCAGGCGGGAACTGTAATGCTGCATTTTTACCATGGGGTGATGGGCTCCAGCAAGACGGCCATGCTGCTGATGCAGCGGTATAACTATCTGCAGCTGGGGCTCAAGGTCGCGCTGGTCAAGCCCGCGATCGATACCCGCATTTCGCTGAGCACCGTCTATTCCCGCGTGGGATTGCAGGCGGAGGCGGACATCGTGCTCGAAAGCAGCCACAGCATCCGCGAGCAGCTCAACTGGCTGGCGGTCCAGCACGCGCATTCGGATTTCCAGTACGTGTTCGTGGACGAAGCGCAGTTCCTGACCGAACGGCAGGTGCAGGAAATGGCCGATATGGCGGACGAGCTGGAAATTTTCTGCTACGGCCTGAAAACGGATTTCATGGGCCAGTTTTTCCCCGGCTCCGCGGCGCTGCTGCGATTGGCGGAGGACATCCAGGAGGTATCCGGTTCGCTGTGCTGGTGCGGCAAAAAGGCCACCATGAACACCCGCATCGACGGCAAGGGCCGCGTCATCAAGCAGGGCGCGCAGGTGCTGATCGATAACCAGGAAGAGATACGCTACATCGGGCTGTGCTATCAGCATTGGCGGGAGGGAAAATCCCATGCCTGAAGGATGGGGCTTGCCCGGAAACATCGGCATTTTCCTTGCTGCCCTGGGCTTTTTGGCTTTGATCGGGGCCGTCTGGCTTCTCTTCCTGCTCCTGGGTAGGCAAAGGCGCGCGGACAGGCGGAATGAAAAGCGCCTGGACGCCTTGAACCGCCGCGTGGAGGAAATGAACCGCAGCGTCCTGGACCGCAGCGAATACGCCGCCCTGAGCGAAATGCAGTCCGCCAGGCTCCTGCAGGCCATGGAGGAGCGCAGCCGGGACGAAGCGCAGCGCCTCTACGAATTATCCGCCCGCCTGGACGCGTTCGGCGAAAGCCAGGACAGCCGCCTGCACCGCGTGACCGCGGCGCTGGATGAAAAGCTGTCCCAAAACGAAAGCCGCATCGAAAAAATGCGGGATACGCTTAGCCAGTCCGTCGCCCGGATGCAGGAGGAAAACGGCAAAAAGCTGGAGGAAATGCGCCTGACAGTCGATGAAAAGCTGCACGCGACGCTGGACAAGCGCCTGGGCGAAAGCTTTTCCCTCGTCAGCCAGCGGCTGGAGCAGGTGTATCGCGGCCTGGGCGAAATGCAGAGCCTGGCCAGTGGCGTGGGGGACTTAAAAAAGATCTTAACGAACGTCAAGACCCGGGGCGTCTGGGGCGAAATGCAGCTGGGCGCGCTGCTCAGGCAGGTGCTGTCCCCCGGCCAGTTTGATGAAAACGTGGCCGTGGTGCCGGGTTCTTCCCAGCGGGTGGAATACGCGGTGAAGCTGCCCGGCCAGGGCGAGGGCACGGTGTACCTGCCCATCGATTCCAAATTCCCCATCGAGGATTACGAGCGCCTGCTCGCCGCCTACGATATCGGCGATCCGGCGGTGGTGAACGCCGCCTCCTCCGCGCTCCAGACCGCGCTGCGGGTGGAGGCAAGGCGCATCGCGGGCAAGTATATTTCCCCGCCCCATACCACGGATTTCGCCGTGATGTTTTTGCCGATCGAAGGGCTCTACGCCGAAGCGCTCCGCGCGCCGGGGCTCGCGCAGGAGCTGATGGAAAAGTACCGGATCACCGTCGCGGGCCCGACCACGCTGAACGCGCTTCTGACCAGCCTGCAGGTGGGCTTCCGGACCCTGGCCATCGAGCAGCGCACCGGCGAAGTATGGCAATTGCTCAGCGCCGTCAAAACCGAGTTCGGCAAATTCGCGGGCTTGCTGGAGGCAGCCGAAAAGAAGCTGCAGTCCGCCGCCGAATCCATCGAGAACGCCGGAAAGCGCACCCGCGCCATCGAAAAAAAGCTGCGTCAGGTGGAGGCGCTGGAGGATCAGAGCGCCCTGCGCATGCTGGGCGACGGGACGGACGGGCTGCCGCGGGACGCCTTCCCGGACGCGGATTGGGCGGAGGAAGAAGACAATTGAGCGGCTTTTGCGCGGTTTTGGAACATTTTTTGAGACGGAATCCGTTTTTTGTGCCATACTGTTAAAGCGGGCAGGAGAGGAACCTGCGCCGCGGTGTGACGGAATAAGCAAAGCTTTATGAAAGGACATAGAAAGGAGAATCAATCATGGATCAGTTTGGCAATGAACTGAAGAAATTCATCAAGGCGGGCATGGGCGCGGTCGCGTCCGGCCTGGAAAAAGGCCAGGAAGCCATCGAAAATCTCGCCCAGAAGGGCGAGCCCCTCTACCAGCAGGCCAAGAGCGCCGTCACCGACGCCGCGGGCAAGGTGGCCCAGGCGGTCAACGACGGCATCCAGTCCATCAGGAACGGCCCCACCGCCGAGGAAGTGATCGACGCGCTGCGCGCCATGGGGCGCGAGGAATGGGATCGCGTGCGCGCCGCCCTGGACGAGTTTGAAGCGCAGGCCGACGAAGCCGCCAAGGCCGCCGAGGAAGCCGCCAGCGCCGCCCAGCAGATCATGGACGCCGGCGAACCCTTCGAGGAAGCCCCCGCCGAGGAAGGACCCAAGGCGGCGGAAGAACCCAAAGAAACGGACGAGCCCAAGGAATAACGAATACACAGCCTGACGCGCGGCCCTCGTACGATTGCGGGGGCCGCGTTTTTTCGCCGCAAGATTCGGGAAAACGCCGTTATGATTACATTTTTCCTCGCGCGAAGCGCATCATCATTTCGATATAACGCTAAAGCGTTTCGATATACGCTGACGCGTTCGATATGCCCCTTCGGGGCGCGATATGCGCTTCACGCGATGGAGTTTGTTTTGATTTTTTCCCCCTCATTCCAGGTTTTCGCAATAATTTACAGAAATGAAACAAATAAGAGCAAAAACCGGTTGACAAGTTCATATCCGTATGCTACAATTTACAATTGCACTAGTATCGGTAGTAGTGCGCCTTTTTGCCCGCGCCCCGAGCAAAAGCAAGGGGTGGAATGGGTAGGGGGCTTATGCGCTTTTTCCGGTATCTGGGAGCAATAAAGGGGTGATAGTTTCATGGTGCACGAGGTCCAAATGGGGAAGCTGCGCAAACGCATGAGCTTCTCGCGCATCGACGAAGTCCTGGACATGCCCAACCTGATCGAGGTCCAGAAGAACAGCTACAAGCGGTTTCTGACCGATGATCTCAAAGAGGTATTGGCGGATGTGTCCCCGATCACCGATTACAGCGAAAATCTGGTGTTGGAATTCGTTGACTACTCGCTGGACGGAACGCCTAAGAATTCTGTTGAACGGTGCAAGGAACGCGATTTGACCTACGCGGCTCCGCTGAAGGTATTCGTACGGCTCAAGAACCGGGAAACCGGCGAAATCAAAGAGTCGGAAGTTTTCATGGGCGATTTCCCGCTGATGACCGAACACGGCACCTTTATCATCAATGGCGCGGAACGCGTGATCGTAAGCCAGCTGGTCCGCTCTCCCGGCGCGTATTTCGACGTGCAGAACGATAAGGCGGGCAAGCATCTGTTTTCTTCCCAGATCATTCCCAACCGCGGCGCTTGGCTGGAATATGAAACCGACAGCAACGATGTGCTGTGGGTGCGTATTGACCGCGCCCGCAAACTGCCCATCACCGTGCTGCTCCGCGCGCTGGGCTACGGGACCGATCAGGAAATCACCGATCTGCTGGGCGAGGACGAGCGTCTCATGACCACCATCGCCCGCTCCGACTCCACCAAGACCCAGACCCAGGGCCTCCTGGAAATCTATAAGCGCCAGAAGCCCGGCGAGCCGCCCACGGAGGACGGCGCGCGCGCGCTGCTGCGCAGCCTGTTCTTTGATCCCAAGCGCTACGACCTGATGCGCGTGGGCCGCTATAAGTTCAATAAAAAGCTGGGCATCTCCGCCCGGATCAGCGGCCAGATCGCGGCTGAGGACATTTTGAGCCCCGTGACCGGCGAAGTGCTGGTGGAAAAGGGCGCGGTCATCACCCGCGAAAAGGCCCTGCAGATCCAGAATTCCGGCGTGAACGTGGTCAACCTCCAGTGCGAGCAGACCGTTCACCGCGTGATCGGCAACAACTTTGCCGACGCTTCCGGCTTCCTGCCCTTTGATCCCAAAGAAGCGGGCATCCTGGAGATGGTGCATCTACCCACCTTGATGAAGATCCTGAACGAAACCGCGCCCGAGGATTTGAAGCGCGTCGTTTCCGAAAGCGTCTATGACCTGGTGCCCAAGCACATCATCATCGACGATATCGTGGCCTCCGTCAGCTACCTGCTGGGCCTGCCCTACGGCGTGGGCGTCACCGACGATATCGACCACCTGGGCAACCGCCGCCTGCGTTCGGTGGGCGAGCTGCTGCAAAACCAGGTGCGCATCGGCCTCTCCCGCCTGGAGCGCGTGGTGCGCGAGCGCATGGCCATCCAGGACGCCAACGACGTCAAGCCCGGCGAATTGATTAACATCCGCCCGGTGAGCGCCGCGATCAAGGAGTTTTTCGGCTCCTCCCAGCTTTCTCAGTTCATGGACCAGCCCAACCCCCTGGCCGAGCTGACGCATAAGCGCCGCCTGTCCGCCCTGGGCCCCGGCGGCCTCAACCGCGACCGCGCGAGCATGGAAGTGCGCGACGTGCACTATTCCCACTACGCCCGTATCTGCCCCATCGAGACGCCTGAAGGCCCGAACATCGGCCTGATCGGCTCCCTGGCCACCTACGCGCGCATCAACGAATACGGCTTTATCGAGGCGCCCTACCGCAAGGTGGACAAGGCCACCGGCAAGGTGACGGACATCATCGAATACATGACCGCGGACGAGGAAGACCTCTACAAGGTCGGCCAGGCCAAGGAACCGCTCGACGACGAAGGCCGCTTCATCAACCAGCGCGTGGTCGTCCGCTGGCGCGACGAGACCATCGAAGTGCCCGCCAAGGACGTGGACTACATCGACGTTTCGCCCAAGCAGGTCGTTTCCGTCGCCACCGCCATGATCCCCTTCCTGGAGAACGACGACGCCAACCGCGCGCTGATGGGCTCCAACATGCAGCGTCAGGCCGTGCCGCTGCTGGTTCCCGAAGCGCCCATCGTGGGCACCGGCATGGAATACAAGGCCGCGCATGACTCGGGCGTGGTGATGCTTTCCAAGCACGCCGGCACGGTGTACTCCGTGGCCGCCGATGAAGTGGTGATCCAGGACGACCTGGGCGAAAAGCACAGCTACCACCTGACCAAGTTCACCCGCTCCAACCAGGGCACCTGCATCAACCAGCGCCCGCGCGTGTTCCAGGGCCAGAAGATCGAGGTGGGCGATCTGCTCGCCGACGGCCCCTCCACCGAGAACGGGGAAATCGGCCTGGGCAAAAACATGCTCATCGGCTTCATGACCTGGGAAGGCTATAACTACGAGGACGCCGTCCTCATCAGCGAGCGCCTGGTCAAGGAAGACAAATATACCTCCATCCACATCGAAGAATACGAATCCGAAGCCCGCGAAACCAAGCTGGGCCCGGAAGAAATCACCCGCGATATCCCCAACGTCGGCGAAGACGCCATCAAGGACCTAGACGAGAACGGCATCATCCGCATCGGCGCGGAGGTGAGAAGCGGCGATATCCTGGTGGGCAAGGTGACGCCCAAGGGCGAAACCGAGCTGACCGCCGAAGAACGCCTGCTGCGCGCTATTTTCGGCGAAAAAGCCCGCGAAGTGCGCGACACCTCCCTCAAGGTGCCCCACGGCGAAGGCGGCATCATCGTGGACGTAAAGATCTTCACCCGCGAAAACAAGGACGAGCTTTCGCCCGGCGTCAATGAAATGGTGCGCGTGTACATCGCCCAGAAGCGCAAGATCTCCGTCGGCGACAAGATGTCCGGCCGCCACGGCAACAAGGGCGTCGTTTCCCGCATCCTGCGCGAAGAGGATATGCCCTTCCTGCCGGACGGCACCCCGCTGGATATCGTTTTGAACCCCCTCGGCGTGCCTTCCCGCATGAACATCGGGCAGGTGCTGGAGGTCCACCTCGGCATCGCCGCCCGTATCCTGGGCTGGCATATCGCGACCCCCGTTTTTGACGGCGCGTCCAAGGAAGATATCGAAGAATGCCTGAACAAGGCCGGCCTCCGCCCGGACGGCAAGACCATCCTGTACGACGGCCGCACCGGCGATCCGTTTGAAAACCCGGTCACGGTGGGCATCATGTACTTCTTAAAGCTCCACCACCTGGTGGACGATAAGATGCACGCCCGCTCCACCGGCCCCTATTCCCTGGTCACGCAGCAGCCCCTGGGCGGCAAGGCCCAGTTCGGCGGCCAGCGTTTCGGCGAAATGGAAGTGTGGGCCCTGGAGGCGTACGGCGCCGCGAACACCCTGCAGGAGATTCTGACCGTCAAATCCGACGATATCGTGGGCCGCGTCAAGACCTACGAGGCGATCGTGAAGGGCCAGAATATCCCCACGCCCGGCGTTCCTGAATCTTTCAAGGTGCTCATCAAGGAGCTGCAGGCCCTGGCCCTGGATATCCGGGTGCTGAACGAAAACCACGAGGAGATCGAGATCCGCGAGCTGGACGACGAGGACGACGACGTGGGCGACACCCTGCCCGCCGGCCGCGAACCGCTGCCTGACGCCGACTTTATGGACGATGAAGGCGTGTCCCTGGACGAAGAAGGCGAAGACGCGCTGGATCTGGACGATGATATCAGCCTGGACGACGATTTCGCCGATCTTGAGGTGGATGACGTGCTGGATGATCTGAAGCTGGACGACGATGACGACATCGAATAACGCAGTGGATTTTGCCGCCGCCTCTCCGCTTGGAGGCGCGGCGGCCGATGAAATGCACGCCATAACGGAGGGAGTTTTTATCCATGTTTGAACTGACGAATTTAGATTCCATCCAAATCGGCATGGCATCTTCCGAGCAGATCCTTGCCTGGTCCTACGGCGAGGTCAGCAAGCCGGAGACCATCAATTACCGCACCTTAAAGCCCGAGCGCGACGGCCTGTACTGCGAGCGCATCTTCGGGCCCCAGAAGGACTGGGAATGCTCCTGCGGGAAATATAAGCGCGTAAAATTCAAGGACAAGGAAAAGGTCTGCGATAAGTGCGGGGTGCAGATTACCCGCGCGAAGGTGCGCCGCGAGCGCATGGGCCATATCGCCCTGGCCGCCCCGGTGAGCCATATTTGGTATTTCAAGGGGATCCCGTCCCGGATGGGCATGCTTCTGGACGTGAGCCCCCGCGCGCTGGAAAAGGTGCTCTATTTCGCTTCGTATATCGTGCTCAACCCCGGCAATGAAGCCGCCACCAAGGTGAGCCGCAACGAGCTGATCACCGATTCCAAATACCGCGCCATCATGGCCATGCCCGAGGAAGAGCGCGGCGAATTCAAGGCCGGCATCGGCGCGGAAGCCGTCAAGGAAATGCTGCTGGCGCTGGATCTGGAAGAATTGAGCGCTTCCCTCAAAAAAGAAATCGCCGAGCTGATCGAAAAGGAACGCGACCGCGAGGGCGAAGGCCAGAAGCGCACCCACGCCATCAAGCGCCTGGAAGTGGTGGAGGCCTTCCGCCTCTCCAACAACAAGCCCGAATGGATGATCATGGACGTGGTGCCCGTGATCCCGCCCGATCTGCGCCCCATGGTGCAATTGGACGGCGGCCGCTTCGCCACCTCCGACCTGAACGATCTGTACCGCCGCGTCATCAACCGCAACAACCGCTTGAAGCGGATGCTGGAATTGGGCACGCCGGACATCATCGTGCGCAATGAAAAGCGCATGCTGCAGGAGGCCGTGGACGCCCTGATCGATAACGGCCGCCGCGGCCGCCCCGTGACCGGCCCGGGCAACCGCCCCTTAAAGAGCCTGTCCGATCTGCTGCGCGGCAAGCAGGGCCGTTTCCGCCAGAACCTGCTGGGCAAGCGCGTGGACTATTCCGGACGTTCCGTTATCGTGGTCGGGCCCGAGCTGAAGCTCTATCAGTGCGGCCTGCCCAAGGACATGGCGCTGGAGCTGTTCAAGCCCTTCGTGATGGAAAAGCTGGTGTCCTTGCGCATCGCGCACAACGTCAAATCCGCCAAGCGCATGGTGGAAAAGGTCAAGCCCGAGGTGTGGGATATCCTGGAAGGCGTCATCAAGGAGCACCCGGTGCTTTTGAACCGCGCGCCGACGCTGCACCGCCTGGGCATCCAGGCCTTTGAGCCGATCCTAGTGGAAGGCAAGGCCATCCGCCTGCATCCCCTGGCCTGCACCGCCTACAACGCCGACTTTGACGGCGACCAGATGGCCGTGCACGTCCCGCTTTCCATGGAAGCGCAGGCCGAAGCCCGGTTCCTGATGCTGTGCGCAAACAACATCATGAAGCCGCAGGACGGCATGCCCGTTATTTCGCCGACCCAGGACATGGTCATCGGCTGCCACTATCTGACCATCACGCGCGAGGACGCCAAGGGCGCGGGCCGCGTGTTCGCCTCCACGGACGAAGCCATGATGGCCTACCAGTGCCAGCAGATCGCCCTGCAGGCCCCCATCAAGGTGCGCGTCGAACGCACCTGGCAGGGCGTGACCGAACGCAGGGTGATCGACACCACGCTGGGCCTGCTGATCTTCAACGACGTGATCCCCCAGGATCTGGGCTTTAAGCCGCGCGAGAGCATGGACGACCAGTTCGTGCTGGAGATCGATCACAAGGTCATCAAGAAGGACCTGGGCAAGATCGTGGAAAAGTGCTTCCACACCCACGGCGAAAGCAAGACGGCGGCCGTGCTGGACGCCATCAAGAACCTGGGCTACAAGTATTCCACCCGCGGCGCGATCACCGTGTCCGTGAGCGATATCATCATCCCGCCCGAAAAGCAGACCTGGCTCAAAGAAACGGACGACCTGGTTGCCCGCATCAACCGCAAGTACCGCCGCGGCGAAATGAGCGAGGACGAGCGCTACCGCATGGTCATCGACGCGTGGACGAACACCACCAACCGCTTGAGGAACCGCGTGATGGAGGTGCTGCCCACCTACAACCCCATCAGCATGATGACCGGCTCCGGCGCCCGCGGCAGCGCGGGCCAGGTGGCCCAGCTGGCGGGCATGCGCGGCCTGATGGCCTCTCCTTCCGGGCGTACCATCGAGGTGCCTATCCGCGCCAACTTCCGCGAAGGCCTGAACGTGCTGGAATTCTTCATGTCCTCCCACGGCAGCCGCAAGTCCCTGGCCGACACCGCTCTGCGCACCGCCGACTCCGGTTATCTGACCCGCCGCCTGGTGGACGTCGCGCAGGAAGTGATCGTCCGCGAGATCGACTGCTTCGAGGCCCGCGGCGAAAAGGTGCGCGGCATCAGCGTGCAGCCCATCGGCGAAATCGAGGGCATCGACGACCGCGTGCGCGGGCGCTATGCCGCGGAGGATGTATACAGCCCCATCACCGGCGAGCTGCTGGCCCACATGAACGAGATGATCGATTATGAAAAGGCCCAGCTGATCAAGAAAGCCGGCGTTACCAAGGTTTCCGTCCGTTCCGTGCTCACCTGCCACAGCGAACACGGCGTCTGCGCCCGCTGCTACGGCATGAACCTGGCCCACGGCGGCATCGTGGATATCGGCGAGGCCGTCGGCATCATCGCGGCCCAGTCCATCGGCGAGCCCGGCACGCAGCTGACCATGCGTACCTTCCACTCCGGCGGCGTGGCCTCCGCGGACGACATCACCCAGGGCCTTCCCCGCGTGGAAGAGCTCTTCGAGGCCCGCAAGCCCAAGCGCGACGCCACCCTGGCCGAGATCAGCGGCACGGTGCAGATCGTGGAAAGCAAGAAAAAGCGCGAGATCATCGTCACCAGCGAAGAGGACGCCAGCGAAAAGAAGTCCTATCAGATCCATTACGGCGCGCGCCTGAAGGTGCAGGACGGCCAGACCGTAGCCGCCGGCGACGAATTGATCGAAGGCTCCGTCAACCCCCACGACCTGCTGCGCATCCTGGGCGTTCGCGCCGTGCAGGAATACCTGCTCAAAGAAGTGCTCTCCGCCTACTATTCCTCCGGCGTCAAGATCGCCGATAAGCATATCGAGGTGATCGTGCGCCAGATGCTGCGCAAGGTGCGCGTGGAAGACGCGGGGGATACCGAGCTGCTGCCCGGCGGCCTGGTGGATATCTACGAATTCGAGCAGGCAAACGAGAAGACCATCATGGACGGCGGCCGTCCGGCCATTGCCAAGCGCATCCTGCTGGGCATCACCAAGGCTTCCCTGGCCACCGATTCCTTCCTCTCCGCCGCCTCCTTCCAGGAGACCACCCGCGTGCTCACCGAAGCCGCCATCAAGGGCAAGGTGGACCCGCTGCTGGGCCTGAAGGAAAACGTCATTATCGGCAAGCTGATCCCCGCCGGTACGGGCCTCAAGCGGTATAAGAACATCGAACTCCAGGAAACCTACTGATCCTTTTGGATGTTTCCCGGCGGATACCCACGCGGTATCCGCCTTTTTGCATCATAAGGCCCGTGATTTCCGGTTGACGAAAAAAGGGAAAACGTGATACACTGTTGCCCGATGAACGACGGGAAAACGGTTGGGTTTTCCGCGTGGAGAGGGGCGCTGCATGAAGCTTTTTGGTCATTTCCGGCTGACGACGTTCCAAATCATTTCGTTTGGCTTTGTTGTGCTGATCGCGCTGGGTACGGGGCTGCTTTTGACCCCCGCGGCCAGCGTGCAGGCGGGCTCCGCCAGCTTTTCGGACTGCCTGTTCACCGCCACGAGCGCAACCTGCGTGACCGGCCTGATCGTGCGGGACACGGCCACGTCCTGGACGCCGTTTGGCCAGGCGGTGATCCTGGTTCTGATCCAGATCGGCGGCATGGGCGTGGTGACGGCGGCGGTTTCGATGGCCTTCGTTTCCGGCAGGAAGATCGGCCTGATGCAGCGCAGCACCATGCAGGAGGCGATCGCCGCGCCGCAGGTGGGCGGCATCGTGCGGCTGACCAAATTCATCGTGATCACTTCGGCCGCCATCGAGGGGATCGGCGCGCTGATCCTGTATCCGGGCTTTTGCGCGGAGTTTGGCCCCTGGAAGGCGATCTGGTATTCCGTGTTCCATTCCGTTTCCGCGTTCTGCAACGCGGGGTTTGATCTGATGGGCGCGCGGGAGCCGTTTTCCTCGCTCACCTCCATGGCGCAGCGGCCGCTGTTCAACCTCGGCGCGATCCTGCTCATCACCGTCGGCGGCATCGGCTTTTTGACCTGGAACGATGTGAAGGAGCACCGCTTCCATTGGAAAAAATACCGGATGCAGAGCAAGGTGATCCTGATTACCTCGGGCATCATGGTGCTGCTGCCTGCGCTGTATTTTTATGTTTTTGAAATGGAAGAATTGGACGCAGGCGCGCGCATCCTGCCCGCCCTGTTCCAGTCCGTCACCCTGCGCACCGCGGGCTTTAATACCTATGATTTGACCAGGATCAGCGGCAGCGGCCAGGCGATCATGATCTTTTGGATGCTGGTGGGCGGCTCGCCCGGGTCCACCGCCGGCGGTATGAAGACCACCACGGTCGCCGTGCTTTTCCTGGCGGCGCGCTCGGTGTTCTTCCGGAAAGACCAGACCACGTGCTTTGGCCGCCGGATCGCCGAGGAGACGGTGCGCAACGCGATCGCGATCCTGCTGATGTATATGACGCTGTTTTTTGTGAGCGGCCTGGTCATCAGCCGGATCGAAAACCTGCCGCTGCTGACCTGCCTGTTTGAAACCGCGTCCGCCGTCGGCACGGTGGGCATTACCTTGGGCATCACAAGCCGCCTGGGGCTTGTATCCCGGGGCATCCTGATCGTGCTCATGTTCTTGGGGCGCGTGGGCGGGCTCACGCTCATCTACGCCGCGCAGCCCGCGAACAGGGGCGTGCACAGTACGCTGCCGCAGGAAAAAATCACTGTCGGATAATCAAAGGAGGCTTCCATGAAAACCAAATCCATCCTGCTGATCGGCTTGGGCCGCTTTGGCAAAAGCGTCGCCCTGAAGCTGAACGAACTGAACCAAGAGGTCATGGCGATCGATAAGAACGAGGCCAGGGTCAACGACGTGCTGCCGCTGGTGACGGACGCGCAGATCGGCGATGCGACGAACGAGGATTTCCTGCGCTCGCTGGGCGTGGATAATTACGATCTGTGCTTCGTCGCCATCGGGGATGATTTCCAGAGCTCCCTGGAGGTGACCAGCCTGCTTAAGGATCTGGGCGCGAAGAAGGTCATTTCCCGCGCGTCCCGTGAGGTGCACCGCAAATTCCTCCTGCGCAACGGCGCGGACGACGTGGTGTACCCCGAAAAGCAGATGGCGAACTGGATGGTGATCCGCTACGCCGTGGATCACGTGCTCGACTATATCGCCCTGGACAGCGAGTACGCCGTGTACGATATCACCGTGCCGGACGAATGGGACGGCAAGACCGTCGGCGCGCTCGACATCCGCAGGAAATACAGCCTGAACCTGCTGGCCGTTCGCGAAAACGGACGCACCAACATGGCCATTACCGGCGATACCGTGCTCCAGGCCGGCCAGACCGTGCTGATGCTGGGCACGTGGAAGGATATCCAGGAGTGCTTTAAGATCTGATCCCAGATCCCCGCATCTTTTTCCTTGACAAGTCTCCGAAATCCATATATAATAACAATCGTTGCACAACGCATGGAATGCAACGATTGTTTTTTATAAAGGAGGCTGTGCCGTGCCGCCCAAAGTCAAGTTTCAGAAGGAAGAGATCGTGCGCGCGGCCATGGACGTCGCCAAGGAGCGGGGCATCGACGCCGTGACGGCGCGCGAGGTGGCGAAAAAGCTGGGCGTATCCACCCGCCCGATCTTTACGTATTTTGATACGATGGAGCAGTTGAAGGCGGAGGTATTCCTGCTGGCGAAGCGCCGATACCGGGAATATGTGGAGGAAGGGCTGAAGAGCGAAACGCCGTTTTTCGGCGTGGGGCAGCAGTATATCCGCTTCGCGCGGCAGGAGGCGGAGCTCTATAAGCTGCTGTTCCTCACAAAGCCCTCTCAGGCCAGCGGGGGAGCGGTGGACGCGTTCGAGTTTTCCAAGGAGCTGGTGCGCCCGTCCGTCATGCGCATCTACAACATGGACGCCTTCCAGGCCGATCGGTATTACCGGAACCTGTGGCTGGTGGTGTTCAGCTTCTGTACCCTGATCGTAACGGGCGAGTGCCCGTACACGGACGAGGAAATGTTTTCCGTGCTCAGCGAAGTCAGCCTGTCCCTGTGCAAAGCGTACAAGGAGATACCGGGCTTGGCGGAGGGCCGCTACGATAAGGACAGGCTCTTCCGGGAGCTGACAAGAAAATAATCGGAAACGGGGAAATAAGGGATCAAGATGGAATACAATCAAACGGTGACGCTCAAGGACGGCAGGCAATGCATCCTGCGCAGCGGCACGGCGCGCGACGCGCAGGCCTATCTTTCCTGCTTCCGTCTCGCGCACGCCCAAACGGACTTCCTGCGCACCTACCCCGACGAATGTACGCTGACGGTTGAGCAGGAGGAAAACGAGCTGAAAGAAAAGCGAAAAAGCGCTTCCGAAGCCGAGATCCTGGCCGAAGTGGACGGCAGGGTGGTTGGAAGCGCCGGGATCGAGCGCGTGGGCGATCGGGAAAAGGTGAGGAAACGGGCGGTTTTCGGCATCAGCATCGAAAAGGCGTACTGGGGCCTTGGCATCGGGAGGGCCTTGACGGAGGCCTGCATCGCCTGCGCCCGGAAGGCGCGCTACGCGCAATTGGAATTGGAGGCCGTCGCCCAAAACGAGCGGGCTGTCGCGCTGTATAAGAAATTGGGGTTTGCGGAGTTTGGGCGGAACCCCAAAGGGATGCTTTCGCGAACGGACGGGTGGCAGGAAGTCGTCCTGATGCGCCTGGATCTGGAGGATCCTTGAGGGAAAAGCCGCCCGGCCCTTGCAAAACGCCCGAAAAAGCGGTATGCTGTAGCGGAACGATCAATGAAGCGCCTTGCCGCGCGCAGGAACAGCGAGGGGTCCATGCCATGGAGGAAAAGATCACCATTCGCAGCGAGCGGATCACGCCGGAGGAATACATGGAATTCCTGACCCGCACCAACCTGGGCTCGCAGTATCCCAGGGAACGGTTCGCCGAACGCATTGCCAGGCTGGTCTCCAGCGTATCCGTCAGCCTGATCGCCAGGAACGAGGAAAACAAGGCCGTCGGCGCGCTGTTCGGGGTCACGGATTTTGCGTATTGGCTGTTCGTGACGGACCTGGGCGTTGCGCGGGATTACGAGGGCCGGGGCATCGGCAGCCGCCTGATGAAAACGGCGCATGAACTGGCCGGCGGGGAAAAGGACGTGGCGGTTTATCTGGTCGCCAACGAAAACGCGATCCCATTCTATGAAAAGCTTGGGATGAAAAAAGCGGAAGACGTGATGCAGTATAATCATATCGAATGGACGGAATTTACGGTGGATGCGTCCGTCCTCAGGAAAGAAGGAAAATGACCATGAAAAAGAACAAAAAGTTTGTCCTGGCAATCGTATTCATCCTGCTGACGGCGCTTGTGGCCGCCCTGGTCCGGTTCGTGGACGTCGCGGCCATCGGCCCGGAGGGCACCAAGATCGGCCTTTCCGGCGTCAACAAAGCCGTGCATGACCTGACCGGCGTCAATATGACCCTCTACAAGATCACGGAATGTCTGGGCTATGCCGCGCTGCTGCTCGCCGCGGCGTTCGCGGCGGTCGGCCTGTGGCAGCTCATAACGCGGCGGAGCTTTTCCAGGGTGGACCCGGAGATCCTGCTGCTGGGCGGGCTGTATGCTGCCGTTCTGGCCCTTTATGTGATCTTTGAAAAGGTGATCGTGAATTATCGCCCCATCCTGATGCCGGATGGCGAGGGGCCGGAAGCGTCCTTCCCCTCCTCCCATACCATGCTTGCCTGCACGATCCTGGGCAGCGCGATCATTGTGCTGCCCAAGTACGTGAAAAAGAAGGGCCTGTGCACCCTGCTGCAGACGGCCTGCGCGGGCATGATGGCCGCCCTCGTCATCGGCAGGTTCGCGTCCGGCGTGCACTGGCTCACGGATATTCTGGCCGGCATCTGCATCAGCACGGCGCTCCTCCTGCTCTTTTCCGGCATCCTCGAGCGTTTGCAGGCGCAGAAAGGAAAACGGTAACGCTTTCTTTATGCAAACAGAATCCCCCCGGGCATCCGGAGGGATTTTTTTGACGCATCGTTTATTTCACGGTGGGGTAAGCCAGCAGCGCGGCGGGGGCGTTCAGCTGAAGTTCATATCCGTCGGCGGGCAGAAGGGCGGTGCGGCCCGCGGGCAGGGTCATTTTGCCCGCGTCCCACTGAAGGCGGCATTCTTTGATCGCGGTCAGGAAGGCAAAGCGCCGTTTGTCCGCGGGCAGGACGCCGCTGAATTCAAAGAAGCGGTCCAGGCCAAAATACTTTTCGTTCAGCAGATTGAAGCGCCCGCCGCCAAGCGGCGTTTCCTTCGCGGCGTCCAGCTGGGCGTTCACGTCCGTCACGTCGAAGGCTTTTTGCAGGTGAAGCTCGCGCTTGCTGCCCTGCGCGTCCGTGCGCTCCCAGTCGTAGAAGCGGTAGGTCACGTCGCTGGACTGCTGGATCTCATAGAGGATGATGCCCTTGCCGATGGCGTGCACCATCCCGGCGGGGATAGCATAGGTTTCGCCCGCCTTGACCTTGACGCGGCGAAGCAACGCTTCCACCGCCGCGCCCCTCAGGGACGCTTCCATCAGCGCTTCTTTTGTCACGCCGGCCTTCACGCCGTAAACCAGCTCGGCGCCGGGCGCGGCGAACAGGATATGCCAGGCTTCGGATTTGCCCTGCTTGTGCTCCACCCGCGCGGCGTATTCGTCGTCCGGGTGCACCTGAACGCTCAGGATGTCCTTGGCGTCCAGGAGCTTGAGCAGCAGGGGAAAGGGCTTTGCAAGGCCCGGCCCGGTCAAAAGCTCCCCGTACCGTTCGATCAGCGCCGTCAGCGGCGTTCCGTTTTCATCCCGGCTTTCCAGGCCGGGGATGGCGCTCACCTCCAGGCTTTCGCCCGTGCGGGCATCGGGGATTTCCTTGCCGAAAAGCATCCGCAGTCCTTCCCCGCCCCACGGCGTCGCCGCGCCAAAGCGGTAAGCGGGGGTCATCAGCATCGGGGCGAGCGGCATACCAGATCCCTCCTTCTTACGGCACGTCCTTGGTGGCGACCACATCCACGCCGGTGCCGCATACGTTCGGGATCAGCACATCCCCGGCGGCGATAGGCGCGGCAAAGGGCTTTTCCATGATGGCGCGCATGCAGTCGTCGATCAGGCGCTTGGGGATGGGCATGCGGGTCTTAAGGCTCACGGGCACATCCCGGCCCGCTACCGGCGCAACGGCGGTGACCATGCGCAGCGGCGCTACGCACTCCTGCCGGGCGTAGGCGTCGCCGCGCTTGCAGGTATTGCCCTTCACGGAAAGCACTTCTTCGCCTTCGTGCGCGACTTCCATGCGGCAGCCAACGGGGCAGTTGATACAGGTGATGATTTCTGTTTTCATGTTTTTTCCCTCTTTATTTGCGTATCACTTCAGGAACAGAATACGGCTTTCTTGGAAAAACCCCCGTTACTCCTCTTTTTCCTTCCCGGCCAGGCGCACGATGGCGTGGGCGATAATCCGCGCGTTCTGGAAGAGGTCTTCCTCGGAAATGTATTCGTCGGCCTGATGCGCCAAGTCCGGATTGCCGGGGAACTGCGCGCCGAAGGCCACGCCTTCCTCCAGGGACTGGGCGTAGGTGCCGCCGCCGATGGCGATGGTGCGCTTTTCGCCGCCGGTCACCTCGTGATAGGCTTCCAGCAGCTCCTGCACCAAATCGCTTTGATCGCTCACAAAGTGCGGCGGACGGCTGCCCGCGTCGCTCACCTTAAGGAAGCGCAGGCGCTGGCGCAGCAATGCAAACATCGTGTCCGGATTGAATAAAACGGGATAGCGGATATCCATCACGGCGGTCAGATGGCCGTTTTCGATGCGGATGATATCCAGGCTGCCGGTCAGCTCGCCGGAAATGTCGTCCCGCATGGCGATGCCCAGGTTTTCGCCGTTAAAGGTCATGCCCACGGTATCGGCCAGCTCCAGCGCCGCGCCCTGCGCGCCGAGGGCCTTGAAGATCAAAAGCATCTGGCCGATGGCGTTTTTGCCTTGGGAGGGATAGGCCGCGTGGCCGGTCACGCCCGTGGTTTCGATGATGACCGCGCCGTTGCACAGCGTGGTATTGACCGGAAAACCGAATTGCTTTCCCGCTTCCTCGGCTTTTTTCGCGGTTTCCTCATCGCCCTCGACCAGCGCGGACGCGAAGCCCGGGATCACGTTGGCGCGCTCGCCCACCTGCATGGACAGGATCTGCAGGCCGTCCGGGCTCATTTCGCCGTCAAACTGCAAATGCACGCCGCCTTTTTCGATGTTGATGACCGGGTAATCCGCGTCGGGGCTGAAGCCGGAACGCGGCATTTCGCAGACCTTTTTATAATATGCGATATCCGAGGAGCCGCACTCCTCATCGCACCCCAGGATCAGGCGAACCTTCCGCCGCAGCGGGACGCCCGCTTCCCTGACCGCCCGCATGGCGTAAAGCGCCGCCGCCGCGGGGCCCTTATCGTCGCTGGCGCCGCGGCCGTAGATCCTGCCGTTTTCGCGCTTAGCGCCAAAGGGCTCGTATGTCCAGCCGTCGCCGACGGGCACCACGTCCAGATGCGCCAAAATGGCCAGCGCGTCGCGGGTATTGCCTTCGCCGAGATCCGCGTGGCCCGCGTACCCGTCGAAGATTTCGGTTTTCAGGCCGAATCGTTCACAGTCCTTCATGGCCGTGTCCAGCGCCCTGCGCGCTTCCTCGCCAAAGGGCGCGCCGGGGGCCGCCTCGCCCTTCACGCTGGGAATGGACACCCATTTCTGTACGGTTTCCATCATTTCTTCCCGGTATTGTTTGAGCAGTTCTTCGATCCGATCCATCGTTTTATTCCTCCTCCATGATCCGTCCCAGCCGGCGCATGCCTTCCGTCAACAGGGCGCGCGGGCAGCCGAAATTCACCCGCATAAAGCCTTCCCCTTCTTCGCCGAAGAAGGTGCCGCCGGTCAGCGCGACGCCGCCGGCTTTGCATTTTTCCGCGATTTGCGCGCAGGTTTTCCCATAGGCCCGCATATCCAGCCAGGCAAGGAACGTGGCCTCCACCGGCGTCATGACGGCGCGGGGCAGGTATTGCTCCGTCAGCTGCTTCATCAGCGCCCGGCTGCCGTCCAGGTATCCGACCAGGCCATCCAGCCATTCGTCGCACGCGGTATAGGCGGCTTTGGCCGCGGCCATGGCGAAGATGTTGCCGCACATCGTGCCCGCCGCCGTCATTTCCGCCTGCAGGGCGGCGCGCATTTTTTCGTTTTTGCAGACGGCCGCCGCCTGCAAAAGCCCCGCGATATTGAACGTTTTGCTGGCTGAGCAGAGCATCACGGTCCTGTCCGCGGCTCCGGGGATGGAGAGGACGGACGTGAACACGCCGGGCTTGAACACAAAATCCGCGTGGATCTCATCGCAGATCAGGGGCACGTCATAGCGCTCCGCCAGGCGGCACAGCGCGGTCAATTCGTCCTTTGTCCACAGCCGGGAAACGGGGTTGTGCGGGCTGCACAGCAGGATGAGCTTCGCGCCGCCTTTGAGCGCGTCCTCCATGCCGGCAAGGTTCATGTCATAGCGTCCGGTCGTTTCATCCCGAAGCAGCGAAACGGGCATGATCCTGCGCCCGTTGAGCCTGATGGAAGCGTGGAAGGGCCCGTACACCGGGGTAAAGATGGCCACGCCGTCGCCGGGCTTCGTAAACGCCCGCACGCCGGCCTTGAGCCCCGTGACCACGCAGGGCAGCATCAGGAGCTCCTCCGGGGCAATGGCAAGGCCGTGCCTGCGCTTCCAGAACCCGATCAGCGCTTCGTCGCCCGAAGGATCGTCCGTGCTGTATCCAAAGCAGGCGTGCTTCGCCCGCGCCTGCACGGCCTCCACGATGGCGGGCGCGCAGGCAAAATCCATGTCCGCCACCCACAGCGGAATGCCGCCTTCGTTCATAACGGTGCGTTCATCCCATTTTAAGGAGAGGGTATTGCGCCGATCGATGCCCCGATCAAAAAACGCCTCGTCAAACATCGCTGAACATTCCTCCCTGACAGCGGATCACCCAGAACCCGCCGCTTTTCTCTACGGTTTCCACCAAGGAAAAAATCGTCTTTAAGTATTTGAGGGCCGATTCCGCGCCCTGCTGCTTGCGGATCACCAGATAGAGAAAGCCTTCGGGCGTCAAACGCGCCGCGCTTTCCCGGAAGAGGCGGTAAATGACCTGCTTGCCCGCGCGGATCGGCGGATTGGTGAGGATGTAATCGAACGCGCCATCCACGCTTTCCAGCCCGTCGCCCTGGAGGACAAGGGCATTGACCCCGTTGGCGCGGGCGTTCCTTTCGGACAACTCCTTCGCGCGCTCGTTGATATCGGTCATCACGATCTCACACCCGGGGTATCTTTTGCCCACGCTCACGCCCACCACGCCCCAGCCGCAGCCAAGGTCCAGCACCCGCCCTTCCATGCTTTCCGGCAGGCTCCGCAGCAGCGTATCCGTGCCATGATCCACTTCGCCGCGGGAAAACACCCCGGCGTCGGTGGTGAAGCGCAGCGCTGCGCCCCGGTATTCATAGGCGGCGAACCCGTATTGGTGCGCGCTTTGCGGCGTTTTGGAATAATAAAAATCATGCATGCGTCAGCCCCGCCGCGGCGTAAAGCGCGGCAATTTCCTGGTCGGTCAGTTCGCGGTATTCGCCGGGGGAGAGCCTATCGTCCAGCATCAGCGGGCCAAAGGACAGGCGGCGCAGCTTTTCCACGGGCTTTCCCAGCGCGCCGAACATGCGCTTGACCTGGTGGTATTTCCCCTCCCGCACCGTCAGACGGGCCAGGGAAGGCGAAAGGATCTCCAGCTTCGCGGGCAGGGCGGTGAAATCCTTGAGCGGGATGCCGTCGGAAAACGCCCGCACGTCCGCTTCGGTCAATTCGCCCGCGACCTCGGCCTCGTACACCTTATCCACGTGGCGGGCGGGGGAAAGGAGGCGGTGCGCCAGCTCCCCGTCGGTGGTGAGGAGCAATAGGCCGGTGGTATCCTTGTCCAGGCGGCCCACGGGCATGCATCCAAGGGACGCGTAGGCCCCGGGCAGCAGATCAAGCACCGTTTTGCAGTTTCTGTCTTCCTTCGCGGTCAGCACCCCGGCGGGCTTATGGAGCATGAGATAGCGGTCCATGCGCGTATCCAGCGGCGCGCCGTCCAGCAGGACCTCCGCGCCGTTTGGCACGTCCATGGCCGGGTCCCTGGCCGGGACGCCGTTCACCTTGACGCGGCCCGAACGCAAAAGATCCCGGCAGCCGGAACGGGAGGCCGTTCCCAGCCGGGAGAGCAATTTATCCAGCCGCATGGTCTTCTTCGCGCGTTTCTTCGGACGTCTCTTCGCGCGTTTCTTCGGACGTTTCTTCAGGCGCGGGGCTGGCGGCCGCTTCTTCAGAAGCGTGATGCTGCGGCCCGGTATCCCGCATGAGGCGGGCGATCAGCGCGGCGAGGCGCATTTTGCGGATGCCGCACAGAGGCAGATACAGCGCCAGCGTGACCGCCCCGAGCGCCCAGAGCTGGGCGGCGGGCAGCGGGGTTTTGAGCAGCCGCAGCGTAAGGTTGAGCACCAGATCCTTGCTGAGCGAAAAATTCACGTTCTTCATCACGTAAGGGACCAGGATCGCCCCGTACCCGATGAGGGCGGGCAGGCACAGAAGGATATTGAAGAGGGTCGCCCTGATGACCCTTCCGCGGTATTTTTTCATGATCCGGCGGGACCAGTGCAGCGTGTGCTTCCGGCCCAGGGAGCGGACGGGCAGGAATTCAAACGGCAGATCGCGCCACCAGCCGTAGGCGAACAGCAGCGCGAACACGCAAAGCAGGGCCAGCCCGACCAGGATGCCGGTCGCGGTGTCCGGCTCTTTTCCGATCAGGCGGGCAAGGGGACGGAACGGCTCCCACATTTCGTTGTAGGGCAGGGTGCTTTTGCCGATCAGGATATAGCCCAGGCCGGCTAGGAACGGCAGGCCCCACAAAAGCCCCCGGCCCAGGCGCAGCAGCCCGCAATGCATCCAGCGCGTGTAAGGCTGCTTGGCGCGCGAGGGCTGATTGCGGGTGTAAAAGATCCGCCGGATCTTTTCCCTGCCCCAATAGCGCAGGGGCATGACCAGCGCGATATACACGGAGCAAAGCACGATCAGGCGAAGGCCGATGGGCATTTGCGTAAGAAGCAGGGGGGAGAGCATCGCCACGCGAATGAGCACCAAAACAAAGCCGACCGTGGTTATTTCGTCAAAGCGCTTTCTCAGCGCGCGCCAGACCGCCTTGTTCACCGTCAGCTTTTCGTATCCTCTGTCCCCGGGCATGGTTTCGTCCGCCTTTCCCTTCATCCGTCATGCATGAACACCGCTTTTCATTATATCGCATGTCATGCCCGAATGCAAGAAATCGCACGAAAAATTACCGCCGGGATCAATGCCGGGGCGCCTGGCTTGCCCGCATCCTGCGAACGCGCGGCGCGAAAGAAAAGAGGGGCTTTTTTTCCCTGGGGACGGCGTTAAGCGCCGCCCGCCTTTTTTCCGTCATGCTTCGTCATCTCCTTTATCAGCAGGGTGCGCCAAAAAGAAAAGAAACATGCGCAGGGAAAACCGTGATCCGTGCAAATATCTGATAATATCTGTCTTTTTTTCTTGTGTTTTTCAATTTTTGTGGTATAATATGAACCAGATGAAATACGGCTGATAGTTCATGACGATGGCTTGGAACCTGCGGAGGGGGATGCCTGATGTTACAAATGCACATTTTTCTGGTAGGTATGGCCGGGGCGGGCAAAACCAGCCTGGGCCGCAGGCTTGCCCAGAACCTGAACCGGCGTTTCGTGGATACGGATCAGCGCGTGTGCGAAATGCTGGGCATGCAGTCCGTGAACGATGTTTTCGCCACGCTGGGGGAGCCTTTTTTCCGCAACGCCGAAACCGGCGCGCTGATCGAGCTGGTGGGCCAGCCGCCCTGCGTGGTCAGCACCGGGGGCGAGCTTTGCACGTTTTCCGAAAACGTGACCATCATGAAGAACCACGGCATCATCATCCATATCGACCGCCCGCTGGACCAGATCATCTCCGATATCAAGGTGGACCGGCGGCCCTTGCTCGCGGGCGGCAGCCATGAGGACGTGATCGACCAGTACAACCGCTGCATCGGGTATTACCGCTCCGCGGCGGATTACAGGCTGGACAATTCCAAAGGCTTTGTGATCGGCCTCAAGGCGCTGACGGAGCTGGTGGAAAGCATCAAGTGAGCTGCTTGGAAAACAAGGAAAAAACAATTCGCGCCCTTGACCGGGCGGCGGGCCGTGTGGTATGCTACCCTGTGAAAAACCAAGGAGGACCAGGCAGATGCGGAACGCGGCGGCTTATTATTTTTATTATCGCTTTACCGGCTTTTCCGGCAAGGCATGCCGCCGCATATAAAAGTTTTTGACAGAGGTCAAAGGGCTTTGCGGTGCATGCGCCGCAGGGCCCTTATTTTATAGAACGAAACCGGAGGATGCGTTATGATTATTCTGCTCAAAAACCAAGCGAACCCCAAGCAGGTGGAAAATCTGGAAATGTGGCTGCGCTCGATGGGCTTCAACATCCATAAGTCCGTCGGCGAAAGCCAGACCATCATGGGCTTGATCGGCGATACGTCCCGGCTGGATATCGACGTCATCAAGAGCCTGGAGATCGTGGAAAACGTGCAGCGCGTGCAGGAGCCCTACAAAAACGCCAACCGCAAATTCCACGCCGAGGATACGGTGGTCACGGTGAACGAAAACGTCAGGATCGGCGGCGGGCATTTCGAGATCATCGCGGGCCCCTGCTCGGTGGAGACGGAAGAGCAGATCGTTTCCGTGGCCAAACGGGTCAAGGCGGCGGGGGCCAAGCTTTTGCGCGGCGGCGCGTTCAAGCCGCGCACCTCGCCCTACGCCTTCCAGGGCCTGCATGAAGAGGGCATCCGCCTGCTGCTGCTGGCCAAAAAGGAAACGGGCCTGCCGATCGTGACGGAAATCATGGATGTGAATCACCTGCCGCTGTTTGAGGACGTGGACGTGATCCAGGTCGGTGCGCGCAATATGCAGAATTTTGAACTGCTCAAGGAGCTGGGGCAGACCAGGAAGCCCATTCTCCTCAAGCGCGGCCTTGCCAACACCATCCAGGAATGGCTCATGAGCGCGGAATACATCATGGCCGGGGGCAATGACAACGTGATCCTGTGCGAGCGCGGCATCCGCACCTTTGAAACGGCTACGCGCAACACCCTGGATCTGGCCGCCGTGCCGGTGCTCAGAAAGCTGACCCATCTGCCCGTGATCGTCGATCCGAGCCACGCGACGGGGTATTCCTACCTGGTCAAGCCCATGGCCATGGCCGCGGCGGTGGCCGGGGCGGACGGATTGATGATCGAAGTGCACAACGACCCGCCCCACGCCCTGTCCGACGGCGCGCAGAGCCTTACGCCGGACGCTTTCGACGACGTGGCGAAGTGCGTGTTCGAGGTGCAGCAATACGCGTGCAGGTGATGAGATGGAAATCACGTATCGGAAGCTGACGGAAGAAGACCTTGATACGTTCATCGCCCTGCGCATCCGGCAGCTGCGGGAAGAAGGGGCGACGGAGGATTTGGATTTGACGGACGCCCTCCGCGATTATTACCGCCGGCATCTTGGGGACGGGACGTTCGTTTCCTGGCTGGCGCTGGACGGGGAAAGGATCGTGGGCACGAGCGGCATGTCGTTCGCGGAAAAGCCGCCGTATTTCGGTTGCCCCAGCGGCAGGATCGGCCTGCTTTCCAGCATGTACACTGCCCCGGATCACCGCAGGCGCGGGATCGGGAAGGAGCTGCTTGGCCGCGTGGTGCGCGAGGCAAGGGATTACGGCTGCGGCGCGGTGCAGATCACGGCGTCGGATATGGGCGTTCTGCTGTATACGGATTTCGGATTTCAGAAAAACGGGAATTTCATGCAGTACAGGCTGTGAAAGCGGGGGATCGGCATGGCGGTGCGGTTTGCGGAGGAAAAGGACCTTGCGCGGGTGAACGAGCTGAGGCGGCAGGTGAACGAATTGCATGTGGAAGGGAAGCCGGACGTCTTTAAGCCCGGCTTCTGCCCGGAACTGCGGGATTATGTATATACCGTGTTCGCCGATGAAAACAAAAAGATCGTGGTCGCGGAGCGGGAGGGAACGCTCTGCGGTTTCGCGGTGCTCAACCACATCCGCAAACCCGAAAACCCCTTCATGTTTGAGCGCGATTTCCTGGATATCGACGAATTCGGCGTGGACGAAAGCTTCAGGCGGCGGGGGGTCGCCTCCGAAATGATCGCCTTTATCCGGGACTGGGCCAAAAAGCAGGGCTATCATCGCCTGGAGCTCAACATGTGGGAATTCAACGCGGGGGCCCTGCAGTTTTATGAAGCCGCCGGGTTTTCCACCTTCCGGCGGTACATGGAAATGTTTTTGTAAGCGGAGGTGTTTTAGATGGTTTTCGGCATCGTTGGCCTGGGCCTGATCGGCGGTTCCCTGGCCAGGAGCATCAAATTCCATTCGGATCATACCGTATACGGGGCGGACGTGAAGGAGACAAGTGTGCTGCAGGCCCGGCTGGTGGAAGCGATCGACGATGTGCTGACCGAGGACAGGGTGCCGGACTGCGATGTGGTGCTGGTGGCGCTCTATCCGAAGACTGCGGTGGACTGGATCCTAAAGCACCTTTCGCAATTCAGGCCCGGTGCGCTGGTGATCGACTGCTGCGGGGTGAAGCGGTTCGTCTGCGACAGGCTGTTTCCCGCGTTCCGGGGCAATCAGGCCGTGTATATCGGCGGGCATCCCATGGCGGGGCGCGAGCGCAGCGGCTTTTCCTTCGCGCAGGACGATCTGTTTGAAAACGCGGCGATGATCCTTGCGCCGGCTCCCGGAACGGATGTGGAGGTGATCCGGCGGGCCAAGGAGGTTTTCCTGGATATCGGATTTGGCCGGGTGCGCTTTACCACGCCCAAGGAGCACGACGAAATGATCGCTTTCACCTCGCAGCTGGCGCACGTGGTGTCCAGCGCTTATGTGAAAACGCCCCTGGCCCCCAAGCACCGGGGCTTTTCCGCGGGCAGCTTCAGGGATATGACGCGGGTCGCGCGGCTGAACGAAGAGATGTGGACGGAGCTGTTTCTGGAAAACGGCGATCTGCTGCTCCGTGAAACGCAGCAATTGATCGATCGGCTCTCCGAATACCGCGACGCGCTCCAGGACCGGGACGCGGAAAAGCTGCGCTTCCTGCTCCGCGAGGGCCGCGAAATCAAGGAAGCATTGGAGGATTGAGCATGGAGCGCGTACGCATTACGGCCTCCCGCAGCTATGACGTGCTGATCGGAGCGGGGCTGATGGAGAGGGCCGGGGAGCTGATCTTGGCCGTGCACGCCCCCTGCCGCGCCGCGATCCTCACCGACGACACGGTGGCGGGCCTGTACGGCGAAAAAGTGAAGGAAAGCCTGCGCGCGGCGGGCTTTGCGCCGGTGCTGTGGGCCTTCCCGCACGGCGAAAAGCAAAAGACCATGGAAACCCTGACCGAGGCCCTCCGATTCCTCGGCGAAAGCCGGATCACCCGGGGCGATCTGGCCGTGGCCCTGGGCGGCGGCGTGCCGGGCGACCTGGCGGGCTTTGCGGCGGCGGTGTACTGCCGGGGCATCCCCTTTGTGCAGATCCCGACCACCCTGCTCGCGGCGGTGGATTCCTCCGTGGGCGGCAAGACGGCGGTCGATCTGCCGTCCGGCAAAAACATGGCCGGGGCCTTCTATCAGCCCGAACTGGTGCTCTGCGATACGGACGTTTTGAAGGATCTGCCCCCGGAGCTTTTGCGCGACGGCGCGGCGGAAATCGTCAAGTACGGGGTGCTCGGGGACCGCGGGCTCTTTGACAGCATGGCGTCCGGCGCATGGAAGCGGCGCATGGAGGAAACCGTAGCCACCTGCGTGAAAATCAAGCGGGACTATGTGGCGCAGGATGAACGCGATACGGGCGCGCGGCAGTTTTTGAACCTCGGCCATACCTTCGGCCACGCCGTGGAAAAGGTGTCTGGCTTTACGCTGACCCACGGCCAGTGCGTGGCCATCGGCATGGTGATGGCGGCGAAAGCGGCGGGCATGGACGGACGCGAAATCGAAAGCGCCTGCCGCGCCTGCGGCCTGCCAACGGAAAGCCCGTATCCCGCCGCGCAGCTTTCGGACGCGGCGCTCAGCGATAAAAAACGCAAGGGCGGCAGGATCACCCTGGTGCTGCCGGAAAAAATCGGCCAATGCGCGCTCAAAACCGTGGACATTGCCGAGCTGCCCGCCTATTTTGCCAAAGGAACGGGAGAAGCAACATGAATGCTGTGGTCATGCCGGGGCGGCTCCGGGGCCGGGTCTGCGCGCCGCCCTCCAAATCCCATGTGCACCGGCTGCTCCTCGCAGCCGCCCTGTGCGGGGAAGGGCAGGAAACAGCCATCCGCTGCGCCGGGGAAAACGAAGACATTGCCGCCACCGTCCGCTGCCTTTCGGCGCTGAACACGGATATTTGCAGGGAAGGCGACTGGTTCCGCGTCCGCCGCGATTCCCCGCTGCACGTTTTCGCGCCCCGCGGCGCGCTGGACTGCGGCGAGAGCGGCTCCACCCTGCGGCTCCTGCTGCCCCTGTGCGCGGCGAAACCCCGGTTTCATCCCGCGGATTACGCCATCGTTTTGACCGGCGCGGGCCGTCTGCCCAGCCGCCCCAACGGGCCGCTGCTTTCCGTGCTGCGGCGAAACGGCGCGGGAATCGAGGGCGATTTTTTGCCGCTCACGGTCCGGGGCGGGCTGCGCGCCGGGGATTATGCCCTGCCCGGCAACGTGAGCAGCCAGTATTTTTCGGGCTTGCTGTTCGCCCTGCCGCTGCTTGACGGCGGCAGCACCCTGGCCTATACCTCGCCTTTGGAATCCATGCCCTATGTGGACCTGACGCTCTCCGTGCTGCGCCGGTTTGGCGTCAGGATCGACGAAAACCAAAACGGATGGACGATCCCGGGAAGGCAGAAGTATCTTTCTCCCGGCACGGCGGAAGCGGAAGGGGATTGGAGCGCCGCCGCTTTCTGGCTGGGCGCGGACCGCCTGGGAAACGGCGTGGCCGTGGAGGGCTTGGACCGCGCTTCCTGCCAGGGGGACAAAGCAATCGAAAAGCTGCTTTCCCAAATCGGCGGGGAAATCGACGTTTCCGACACCCCCGATCTGATGCCCGTTCTGTCCGCCGTGGCCGCCGCCCTGCCGGCGCGGGAAACGCGCATTGCCGGCGCGGCCCGCCTGCGGCTCAAGGAATCGGACCGCCTCGCCGCCATGGCGCAGGCGATCCGTGCGCTGGGCGGGCAGGCCGAGGAAACGCCGGACGGGCTTTTGATCCGGGGAACAAAGCTTCGGGGCGGCACGGTGGACGGGCAAAGGGACCACCGCGTGGTCATGAGCGCCGCCGTCGCCGCGACGATGTGCGAAAACCCGGTCACCATCCTCGGCGCGGAAGCGGTGAACAAATCCTATCCCGCTTTCTGGAAAGATTTTGAAGCGTTGGGAGGGAACGTCCATGTCGGATAACAGCATGGGGGAAAAGCTGCGCGTGACGGTTTTCGGCCAGTCCCACGGCCCCGCCGTCGGCTGCGTGATCGAAGGCTATCCCGCGGGCCGTTTGATCGATCTTGAGCGGGTGCGCGCCTTCATGGCCCGCCGCGCGCCCGGGCAGAACGCCTGGAGCTCGCCCAGGAAGGAAGCGGACGAGCCGGAGATCCTTTCGGGTCTGAACGAACGGGGCCTGACCTGCGGCGCGCCGATCACCGCCGTGATCCGCAGCACCAACACCAAATCTCAGGATTACGAAGCCCTGCGCCGCGTGCCCCGGCCCGGCCACGCGGATTATACCGCCCTATGCAGGTACGGCCCGGCGTGGGACAACCGGGGCGGCGGGAATTTTTCGGCGCGGCTCACAGCCCCGCTGTGCTTTGCCGGGGCCCTGGCGCTCCAGCTCCTGGAAGAAAAGGGCGTAAAAGTCTGCGCGCACATCGCCCGGATCGGGCCGGTCCGGGACGCAAAGCCGGATCCGGCGCGCCCCGCCCTGCCCCTGTACGCCCCCGGCGCGTTCCCGGTGATCGATGCGGACGCCGGGGAAAGGATGCGGCAGGCGATCGAGGAAGCGCGGCAAAACCTGGACAGCGTGGACGGCGAAGTGCGCTGCATCGCCGTCGGTCTCCCCGCGGGCCTTGGCGGGCCGTATTTTGGCGGGCTGGAAGGCAGGCTCGCCCAGGCGCTGTTCGGCATTCCGGCGGTCAAGGGCCTGGAATTCGGCGAAACGCAGCCCTTTGGCAGCGAAAACAACGACGCGTTTTGCGTGGAAAACGGCGTCGTCCGCACCAATACCAATCACGCGGGCGGCATCCTGGGCGGTATTTCCACCGGCATGCCGATCTGCTTTACCGTGCGCTTGAAGCCCACCCCTTCCATCGGGAAGCCCCAGCAAAGCGTCGATCTGGAAACGATGGAAGAAACCACCCTCTCCATCCGGGGCAGGCACGACCCCTGCGTGGCGCCCCGCGCGGTGCCGGTCGTGGAGGCCGTCACCGCCCTTGTGTTGGCCGATCTGCTTTTATGAGAAAGGAACAGACATGGAAAAAGATTTGAAGGACATCCGCAAAGAGCTGGACGCGATCGACGATCAACTGATCCGCCTTTTTTCCCAGCGCATGGATCTGAGCCGCGAGGTGGCCGCGTATAAAAAGGCGCACGCCCTGCCCATCCTGGACACGGGAAGGGAGCGCGAAATCATCAACCGGGTATCCCTGAAAGCGGGCGAAGGCCGCGAGCATTACGCCAAGCTCCTCTATCAGACGCTGTTCAGCGTCAGCAAGGCGTATCAGGCCGGCCAGCTTTTTGAGCCGACCCTTTTGACCCGGGAATTGGAGAAAGCCGCGGAAAACGCCGCCGCGCCCATGCCCAACCGCGCCCTGGTGGCCTGCCAGGGAACGGAAGGGGCTTATTCCCAGAAGGCGACCGAGAGGATGTTTGAATTTGCGGACATCCTGTATATGAACAGCTTCAACGACGTGTTCAACGCCGTGGAAAAGGGCATGTGCCCCTTTGGCGTTCTGCCCATCGAGAACAGCACCGCAGGCAGCGTCACCCAGGTGTACGACCTGATGGAGAAGCATCATTTTTATATCGTCCGCGCCGCCCGGCAGAAGATCGAGCACCGGCTGATGGCCCTGCCCGGGGTGGAGCTGAAGGACATCCGCCAGATCGTATCCCACGAGCAGGCGCTGCGCCAGTGCGGCGCGTTCCTGGCAGAGCATCCGAACATCCGGGCGACCGCCATGGAAAACACCGCCGTTTCCGCCGCGCATGTGGCCGCGTCCGGACGGCGCGATCTGGCCGCCATCGCCTCCCAGGAGTGCGGGCCGCTCTACGGCCTGGATACCGTTGTGGAATCCGTCAGCGATACCGAAAGCAATTTCACCCGCTTCATCTGCATCGCCAAGGATTTGAAGGTGTTCCAGGGCGCGAACAAGATTTCCCTGATGCTCAGCGCTGCGCATAAGCCGGGCTCGCTCTACCGGCTGCTCAGCCTCATTTCGGTCATGAACCTGAACCTGACCAAGCTCGAAAGCCGGCCCATGCCCGGGCGGGATTTTGAGTTCCGGTTCTTCTTCGATATCGAGGCGTCCATCCTGGATCCCGCCGTGCGCTCGCTCATCCAGCAGCTGAAAAACGAATCGGATCAATTTGCGTTCCTGGGCAACTATGAGGAGATGCGATAATGGAATTTGGACTGATCGGCGAAAAACTGGGCCACAGCTATTCTCTTTTGATCCATCAGGCGTTCGGGGATTACGATTATCAGCTTTGCCCCGTGCGCCGGGAGGACCTGCCCGCGTTCATGGAAAAGCGTTCTTTCCGGGGGATCAACGTGACCATCCCTTACAAGACCGACGTGCTGCCCTACTGCGATCAGGTTTCGGACACGGTGAAGGCCATCGGCTGCGCCAATACCCTTTTTTTTCGCGGCAGCAAGCTCTGCGCCGAAAACACCGATCTCAAGGGCTTCCTGTTCATGCTCGACCGGGCGGGCATCTCCCTGGTAGGAAAAAAGGTATTGATCCTGGGCAGCGGCGGCACCTCCCTGACCGCCCGGGCCGCATGCAGGGAGCGCGGGGCGCGGGAATGCCTGGCCGTATCAAGAAAAGGCCCCGTGACCTATGAAGCCGTCTATGAAAGCCACTTGGACGCGGACGTTGTCATCAACGCGACGCCCGTGGGCATGTACCCGAACAACCTGGTTTCGCCTGTGGATATCAAGCGCTTTTCGCATCTGTGCGGCGTCGTGGACGTGATCTACAACCCGGCGCGGACCGCGCTGCTCCTGGACGCCGGGGAGGCGGGCATCCCCTGCGCGGGCGGGCTGTGGATGCTTGCGGCGCAGGGCTGGTACGCGGCGCAGCTGTTTTTGGACCGGGAGATCCCGCGGGACAGGATCGATTTCGCGGTGCGTTCCGTTCGCCGGGCGTGCCTCAATCTGATCCTGATCGGCATGCCGGGCAGCGGCAAAACGTCGCTGGGCCGGGCGGCGGCGGAAAAGCTGGGCAGGCCGTTTGTCGATCTGGACCAGGAGATCGAAAAGCGCCACGGCCCGATCCCCGATATTTTCAAGCAGTACGGCGAAGCCAAATTCCGGGAATGGGAAACGGAAGCAGTGCTGGAGTTCGGCAAACAAAGCGGGCTGGTCATTTCGACCGGCGGCGGGGCGGTCACACGCGGGGACAACGTGCGCGCGCTTTGCCAGAACGGCGTGATCGGCTGGATCAGGCGGCCCGTGACGGAATTGAGCACGGAGGGCCGCCCCCTGTCCCAGGGCCTGGAGGCCCTGCAAAAAATGGAGGAAGAACGCGCGCCCCTGTACGCCGCGTGCGCGGATTTTTCTTTGGAAAACCGGGACACGCTGGAGGCTGGCGCGCAGAAGCTGACGGAGGGATTTTATGAAGCTGCTGATCGTGAACGGCCCTAACCTGAACATGCTGGGCATCCGGGAAAAGCATCTGTACGGAACGCGGGATTATGCCGCCCTGTGCGCCTATATTCAGCAAAAAGCGAAGGAATTGGGCGTGGAAGCGGAGATTTTCCAGAGCAACCACGAAGGCGCGATCGTGGATGCTATTCAGGGCGCGTATCAGCGCGTGGACGGCATCGTGATCAATCCCGCCGCCTATACGCATACCTCCGTCGCCATCCTGGACGCGCTCAAAGCGGTGCAGGTGCCTGCCGCCGAGGTACATCTGACGGACGTGACCAGGCGCGAGCCCTTCCGCCAGATCAGCTATGCGGGCATGGCCTGCCAGGCGCACTTCATCGGCCTTGGCTTCGAGGGATACGGAAAAGCCATGGAATGGATGAAGGAAAACGCCTGAACGCGCTTGCGCTCCGCCTTCGCCTGGTGTATCATAGGAACAGGAAACGCAGGAAGGGGGGACGGAAATGAAGCGGCTGGCCGCTTGTTTTCTGATCGCGACGCTTCTTTTGGCCGTCCCTGCCCTTTCGGAAAAAGGCCATTTTGTGCGCCACGCCAAGCGCGACGGAAAAACGGATCTGCTGATCACCTATTATGTATACGAGCCGCCGGAGCTGACAGAGGGCATGCCCCTGGTCATTTATCTGCACGGCTCCAGCGAACGGGGCGACAACGCCCTGGGCAACAGCCTGCCCCTGTTTATCAAAAACGGCGATGTGCTGTGCGATCACACGCTTCTTTTGGTGCCCCAGCTGCCGCAGGCTTTGACGCGCTGGAGCTATGTGGAGGAAACGCTGATGGAGATCATTCGGGAGGTGATCGGCCGCTACGGCGCGGATGAATCCCGGATCGCCCTGGTCGGATACAGCCTGGGGGGCCTGGGCGTCTGGGATCTGGCCGGGCATTACCCGGGACGCTTCACGCGGGTGATGCCCGTCGCGGGCAGGATCAACGATGAAATCTTTATCGACGCGTTTGAAATGTGCCAGCTGAAAACCTTCGTCGGCACCAAGGACGAAACGGTTGATCCCAAAACCGCCATCGAATTTACCCAGGCCCTGATCGAAGCGGGATACGACGCGGAGCTTTTCCAGCTCGAAGCCACCCACAGCCAGATGCCGCACCGGGTCTTCAAGAACGAGGAAGCGCTCGCCTGGATCTGGATGGAAAAAGGCAATAAGAAGAAATAGAAAAACCGCCCTGCGGCGGCTTTTTCTGTCTGCGCTGGTTTTCAAATTCTGTTTATTTTATCCCGTCTTCCACGATCAGGGCGGCGATTTCCCTGCCTTCGCCCCAGCGGATGTGATGCGGCTTATCGCCGACGCCAAGGGAGAGATGGAGCAGGGCGATGCCGATATCCAGCCCCGCGCCGGAGCGGGCGGAGGAAAGGGACAGGGTGCGGCCCGCGTACGTCAATCGCCAGGGCTGCAGATTGACGGCGGATGGCGCGACGCGGACGCATTCCGCCGCGTTATACGCCCAAAGCGGCCAATCCGTCGGATCGGGCGAGCAGATTTCGGAAAGGCGCTTGCGTTTGCGGGAGCCGCCGCTTTCGCCGGGGATGCCGAAAGCGATCACGGCCCTGATTTTTTCGCCTTCCTCCAGGGGCACGTTCACCCCGCCGCGCTTGAACGCCGCCACCCAGCAGGTGCCAAGGCCCAGGGCAGCGGCTTCCAGCACGAACGCTTCGCCGCTCACGCCCGCGTGGATCAGGGCGTTTGGCACCGCGTCGTCCACGATCACGGCGGCGTATTTCCTTGTGCCCCGGATCGGGTCCACAAAGGGCAGATGGCGGTAAAGCTCGGCGTCCTGCGCGTCGCCAAGCGCGAGGCGCACCCCGGGCAGCGCGACCCGCGCGGCGGTATACGAAAGGGCGCTGAGCGCCTCTACCCCCGGGTCGCCCAGATAGGTCCTCACGCTGCGCCGTCCGGAAACGGCGGAAAGATAGCGCTCGCGCTGGGTGGGAGAAAAGAAACCGTTGATCGCGCAGGCGTCCATGGGGGATGCCCTCCCTTATCAGACAAAATCGATCCGCGGCCATTATACCCTTTCTCCGCCGCGCCGTCAAGGAAAGGCGCGCCGGATAAGTTGCGTATCCGCGGTTTCTATGGTAAAATACGCAGGAAGGCGCTTCCGGAGAGAAAAGGCAGGAGGCGCGCGTACGGAAGGGGATCGGCATGGCGGAAGCAAACGCGCCCTGCGTGGCGTGCCTGGGCTTTTTCGACGGGGTGCACCGGGGCCATCTGCAATTGCTCAAAACCGCGAGAAAAGCGGCGGATCAGGAGGGCCTTACGGTTTGCGTGCATACGTTTGACCGCGCGCCGGGGGATAAGGATTTCGCGCTGACCACCCTGGAGGAACGCAAAAAACTGCTTCTTGCCGCCGGGGCGGATCAGGTCTGGGTGAGCGATTTTGACGAGCGGATGCGGCATATGAGCGGCGAGGAGTTTTTTCAAAAGGTCGTGCTGGGGCAGTTGAACGCCCGCCACGTCGTCTGCGGGGACGATCACCGCTTCGGCTATCGCGGCGCGTGCGGCGTAAAGGAGCTTCGGGCCATGTGCGAAAAGGCGGGCGTCCTGCTGAGCGTGGTCCCGCCCGTTACGCTGGAAAACGGCGAAAGGATCTCCAGCACCGCGGTGCGCCGCGCCATCATGAACGGCGATATCGCCCTGGCGGAGCGGATGCTCGGCAGAAAAATGCTTGCCTTATCGGGAAAAACAGAGTAAAATATACACAAGCATCATTATATGGAACGGAGGAATGAAAAATGTATCGCGCCGTGATTGACAACGCTAAAACGAAAATGGAAAAGACCCGGGAATTCTATCAAAAGGATATGCTCTCCCTGCGCGCGGGCCGCGCGAACCCCCAGATCCTGGACAGGATCATGGTGGATTATTATGGGACGTCCACGCCGCTTAAGCAAATGGGCAACATCAACAGCCCCGAACCGCGGCTTTTGACCATCTCCCTGTGGGATCCCAAGGCCATTCCGCTGGTGGAAAAGGCCATCCAGAAGAGCGATCTGGGCATGAACCCCTCCAACGACGGCAAGGTGATCCGCCTGATCGTGCCCGAGCTCAACGAAGAGCGCCGCAAGGAGCTGACCAAGATCGTGCGCAAGGGCGCCGAGGAAGCCAAGGTCGCCATGCGCAATACCCGCCGCGACGCGATGGAGCAGATCAAGAAGCTCAAGAAGGATTCCCAGATCACCGAGGACGACCAGCGCAAGGCGGAAGAAGATTTGCAAAAGCAGACGGACAGCATGATCAAAGAAGTGGACAAAATCGCCGCTGAAAAGGAAAAGGAGATCATGGAGGTCTGATGCTCGGCTTATTGGGGCTTCCGGTGGAGGAAGCCCTTTCTTCCCTGCCGGACGGTTCGCCGCGCCCTGAGATCCTGGAGATCTCCGCCCCGCTCAGGGACGGGGAAAAACGCGCGTCAGGCACGCTCCGCCTGCTTTCCTGCCGCGAGGGCGTATGGATCGCCGCCCGGTTTTTGGATCAAGACCCGCCTGCGCAGAAAGAGGAAACATGACCAAGACGACCCTTCCCCGGCACGTCGCCGTCATCATGGACGGCAACGGACGCTGGGCCAAACAGCATAAACTGCAAATCGCCCTGGGACACCGCCAGGGCGTGGAAGCGCTGCGCGCCATCATCCGGGAAAGCAGCGATCTGGGCATCGAGGCGCTGAGCCTGTACGCCTTTTCCACCGAAAACTGGCGGCGCAGCCCCCAGGAGGTGGAAGCCCTGATGGGATTGCTGCTGGAGTATTTCACCAGCGAGATCGACGAATTGGACGAAAACAACGTCCGCATCCGCATCCTGGGCGATAAGGACGGCATGCCTCCCAAGCAGCGCGCGGCCCTTGTGAGCGCCGAGGAGCGCACCAAGGGCAATACAGGCCTGAACCTCAACATTGCCATCAACTACGGCGGGCGGGCCGAGCTCGCGCGCGCGGCAAGGGCCCTGGCCGAAAAAGCGGTGAAGGGCGAGATCAGGCCTGAGGACATCACCGAGGACGCCCTTTCCCGGGAATTGTATACCGCGGGGCAGCCGGACGTGGATCTGTTGATCCGCACCAGCGGGGAAATGCGGCTGAGCAACTTCCTTTTGTTCCAGTGCGCGTACGCGGAATTCATGTTCCCCTCGGTGCTGTGGCCGGATTTTGATTTGAACGAATACCACAAGGCGCTGGAAGCGTTTGGCAGCAGAGACAGACGGTTTGGAGGACGAAAAGCATGATGCAGCGGATCATTACCGGGACATGCCTGGCCCTGGTGCTGGTAGGCGCGCTTTGGCTGGGCGGGCTGGGCTTTTCGATCCCGTTCATGGTTTTTATGTGCATGGCGATCTATGAAATGAACAAGGCCACGGCGAGCGCCGGGCACCGGCCCGTGGAATGGCCGAGCTGGGTCTGCGTTGCCCTGTCCATCCCGCTGTTCCATTTCGCGGGCAGCGTTTCGCTGCTGATGCCGCTGGTTGGCGGCGCGTTTATGCTGATCGCGGCCATGGTCATTTTCCGCGATGAGCCCAAATTGGAGGATATCCTCATGTCCGCGCTGCCGCTGGTGTGCGTGCTGCTGCCGGGCATGTGCATGATGGGCCTGCAGAAGGCGCCGGGCCGCTCGAACCAACTGCTGCTGACGATCCTCGCTTTCGGCGTGCCCCTCATGGGGGACACCATGGCGTACTTTATCGGCAGCCGCTTTGGCGTACGCAAGCTGTGCCCCGCGGTCAGCCCCAACAAATCCGTGGAGGGCGCTGTGGCCGGGCTGGTCGGCAGCATTCTGTTCGCCATGGCGACGGCGGGCGTGTTCAAAATCTTTACGGCGATCCCGCCTTTCTGGCATTTCCCCATCCTGGGGCTGCTGGGCGGCATTGCCGGCCAGGTGGGCGATCTGTTCGCGTCCCTGGTGAAGCGTCACTGCGGCGTCAAGGATTTCAGCAACATTTTCCCCGGCCATGGCGGCGTGATGGACCGGCTGGACAGCGTGTACTGGGCCACGGTGGTCATGTATATCTACCTGAATATCACCCTGAATACCCTGCCGGCGGCATGAGGGCAAGGCGCGCGCCGCGCACGGTGATGCGCGCGGGCCGCGGAATCGAGAGGATCATGTATGCGTGGGATTGCGATTTTGGGCAGCACCGGCTCCATTGGCAAGCAGGCGATCGAAGTGATCGCGCTGCATCCCGACCGCTTTTTTGTGACGGCGCTGACCGCTCATAAAAACGCGGCGCTTTTATTTGAGCAGGTGCGCGCCCTTCGCCCGGCTTTGGCGGCGCTGACGGGCGTGGAAGGGGAAGTAAAGATCCCGGAGGACTTGGGCTTTTGCGAGTTTCGCTTCGGGCGCAAGGCCCTGGAAGACATCGCGGCGCAGGCGCCGGGGCAGGACGTATTGGCCGCGGTGGTCGGCGTGGCGGGGCTCAAGGCCGTGATGGCCGCGCGCAAGGCCGGAAAGCGCGTGCTGCTTGCCAACAAGGAAACGCTGGTCGCCGGGGGCGAAATGGTGATGAACGCGTGCCCGGAGGGGACCCTGCTTCCCGTGGACAGCGAGCACAGCGCCATTTTCCAATGCCTGCAGGGCGCGGGCCCCAACCGCTTTGAGCAGATCCTTTTGACGGCCTCCGGCGGCCCCTTCCGCACCTGGGACAAAGAGAAAATCAAGTCCGCGACCGTGGCCCAGGCGCTGGGGCACCCCACCTGGAGCATGGGGGCCAAGATCACGGTGGATTCCGCGTCCATGTTCAACAAGGCGCTGGAGATCATCGAGGCCAAATGGCTCTTTCACGCGCGGCCGGAACAGATCCAGGTGGTGGTGCATCCGCAGAGCATCGTGCATTCCGCGGTGAAGTTCCGGGACGGCGCGGTGATCGCACAGCTTGGCGCGCCGGACATGAAGGTGCCCATCCTCTACGCGATGAGCTATCCGGAAAGGCTTAAAACGGGCGGCAGGGAAATGGACCTGTTCCAGGTGGGAACGCTCACCTTTGAAAAGCCGGACGAGGAAAAGTTTCCGGCGCTTCGCATGGCGTATGAGGCGCTGCGCCAGGGCGGCGCGGCCTGCTGCGTGCTCAACGCCGCCAACGAGGAGGCGTGCTATGCCTTCCTGAAGGAAAAAATCCCCTTTGGCCGCATCCCGCAGATCGTGGCGGACACCCTGCAAAAGCACGGGAGCCTGCCCGCCAAAAACCTTTCGGATATCGACCGGGCGGACGCCCTGGCCCGGGAAACGGCCCGGAGCCTGATGTGATGCGCCGCCTGTCATGAATTGCTGTGCGGCGCGGTAAAATAGAGAGGAAATACCGTAAGCGTTTTCGGAGGTTCTATGTCTTTTCTTTATATTCTGGCCGCGATCCTGATGCTGGGCCTGATGGTGACGGTGCATGAGGCCGGCCACTTCCTGGCCGCGCGCCTGACGGGCATCCCGGTCAAGGAATTCGCGATCGGCTTTGGCCCCAAGATACTGACCTGGAACAGCAAAAAGCATGAAACCAAATTCTGCCTGCGCGTGATCCCCGCCGGGGGCTACTGCATGTTCTACGGCGAGGACGATACCGAGGGCAAGGAAGCGAAGAACGATCCGCGCGCCATCGGCAATTACGCGGTGTGGCGGCGGCTGATCACCATCCTGCTCGGCCCGGTCATGAATTTCGTGCTGGCCTTCGCGGTGGCGACGGCGCTGTACGCCGCGGTGGGCGAGGACACAGCGGGCGTGTACGGCTATCCCGTCGTCCTTTCGGTGGAAAGCGGAAGCCCCGCGCAGGAAGCGGGCCTGAAGAAAAACGACCGGCTGCTTTCCGTGAACGGCGAGGATGCCAGCGGGGTCAGCGACGACGGCACGATGCTCAAAATCAGCGCGCTGATCGACCGGTACGGCGAAGGCGGCGCGCCGCTTGCCCTGATTGCGCAGCGCGGGGAGGACCGGGTCAGCGTGTCCGTACAGCCAAAGTTTGACGCGGAAGCGGGCAGATATCTGATGGGCGTCACGCTCAATACCGGCTATACCCCGGGCTATACGGCCATTTCCCTGCCCCGGGCCGCGCAGCTGAGCGCGCAGTATTGCGTGCGCGCCGGCGGGGCGATCCTGGGCAGCCTGCGCGATCTGGTGACCACCGGCAAGGGCTTTGAGGAATCCAGCGGCCCGATCGGCATCGTGAAGCTGATCGCTGAGGAGACGCAGCGCTCCGCCGAGGAATCCGCCCGGGAAGCGCTGCTCACCTACGGGGAGCTGCTGGTGCTCATCAGCGTGAACCTGGGCCTGTTCAACCTGCTCCCGATCCCGGGCCTGGACGGCAGCCGCGTGATCTTCCTGCTCATTGAAGCCGTGCGGAGGAAGCCCGTGCCGCAGAAGGTGGAGGCGTACGTGCATCTGTCCGGCTACATCCTTTTGATGGGGCTCATGCTGCTGATCACGTTTAAGGATGTATGGAACATCTTTGGCTGAAGAAGCCCTGCTTGATGGGAGGCGTTACGTATGAACAAAACGAAGCAAGTTTTCGCGGGCAGCGTGCCGATCGGCGGGGGAAGCCCCGTTTCGATCCAGTCCATGACCAATACGGACACAAGGGACGTCGGCGCGACGCTGGAGCAGATCAAGCGCCTGGCTGCGGCGGGGTGCGATCTGGTGCGCGTATCGGTGTATGACAGGGCGTGCGCCGGGGCGGTGAGGACCCTGGTGGACAAAAGCCCGGTGCCCCTGGTGGCGGACATTCATTTCGACCATACCCTGGCCATCGCCTCCATGGAAAACGGCATTCACAAAATGCGCATCAACCCGGGCAACATCGGCAGCGCCGAAAAGGTCAGGAAGGTGGCGGACTGCGCCAAGGCCCATCATGTGCCCATCCGCATCGGGGTCAATTCCGGCTCGCTGGAAAAGGACATCCTTGCCAAATACGGCGGGCTGACCGCCCAGGGCATGGTGGACAGCGCGCTGGGGCACGTGCGGCTGCTGGAAGAGGCGGGCTTTGACGATATCGTGATCTCCCTGAAGGCCAGCGACGTGCCAACCACCGTGCAGGCCTACCGGCTGATGCACAGGACCTGCGATTATCCCCTGCATCTGGGCGTCACAGAAGCGGGCCTGCCCGGGCAGGGCACGGTGAAAAGCGCCATCGGCATCGGATCGCTTTTGCTGGACGGCATCGGCGATACCATCCGCGTGTCCCTGACCAGCGACCCGGTGGCGGAGCCGCGCGCCGCGCTCGATATCCTGCGCGCCCTGGGCCTGCGCAAAGGCATCCGCTTCGTATCCTGCCCGACGTGCGGGCGCACGCAGATCGACGTGATGGAAATTGCCCAGCGCGTCGCCAATGAATTTTCCGACGTCGATCTGCCCATCACCGTGGCGGTCATGGGCTGCGTGGTGAACGGCCCCGGCGAAGCCCGGGACGCGGACATCGCCCTGTGCGGCGGCAGGGACTGCGGCGAGCTCTTTATCCACGGCAAGCCTGCCCGCAAGCTGACGGGCGATCTTGCGGCGGAATTTACCCTGGCCGTGCGGGAATTCATGCAGTCCCTGCCCGCGTGAACCGGCGGCTGTCGGGGAGGAAAAAACGTGAACGGCTTTACGGTCAAACACAACGAACTGACAGCCGAAGAGTTTCTCGAGCTGTGGGAAAGCGTCTGGGGCGGCGGCCCTTCCTTGGAGCAAACGCGGCTCGCGATGGCGCATACGCTGTTTCGGGTTTCCGTCTATGACGGGAAGAAGATCGTCGCCATGGCCAGAATGATCGGCGATATGGGCTTGGATTATTACATCAAAGACGTGGTCGTGCGGCCTGAATACCAGGGCCGGGGGATCGGGCGCATGCTCGTCGGCGAGCTGATGAATTTCGTCCGGGACCATGGAATCAGCGGCACCGGCATTTTTGTGGAATTGTGCGCAATGCCCGATAAGATCCCCTTTTATCAAAAATTCGGCTTTGACGCCAATGAGGCGCAGCGCCTGAAAAGGATGTATCAGGTTCCGTGACGTCCGTCCGTAAATACAAGCGCCGCCTGCCAAACCCGACAAAGGAACAGAACCATGACATACGAAGAATTGCTCCGCGCCGTGCATCAGGCTTTGCCCGAAACGGAGGGTAAGATCGCCATTGAGCGGGTGCGGTTCGTGAAAAGCGAGAACAAGGCGTATTTTTCCTTTCTTTCCGATATCCTGATCGGGGAGAAGGGCTTTTTCATCATGAAAAACGTGCTGGGCAAGGCGTTTCCGGGACTGGATTTTTCGCTGCGGGTGGCGTCGCCCGGCCTGGCGCGGGAATTTCTCCAGAACCCGGATAAATACTGCGCGCCGCTCAACCATTTCCTGATCCGGCATTACCCGGCGGTGGCGTCCTGGGAATTTGACATGCGCTGGACGCCGGGCAACGGGCGCGTGACGCTCGAAATGCCGGACGAGTTTTCCATGCGCTATCTGGAGCGCCAGGGCGTCAGGGAGCAGCTTTCGGGCGTGATCCGGGATGTGTTCCGCCTGGAAACGGACGTGAGCCTGACCGTGTGCGGCGACGAGGAAAAGCGTCTGCGGGCATTAACGCAGGAGCGCGCCGAGCAGGACCGCGTGGCCGCCGAGCGCGCCCAAAGATACGATGAGATCGCCGCCCGGAAGACGGAAGAAAAGCCCAAGGAAAAGGACCCCCGCATCAAAGGCCGCGCCATCGGCGATCCACCCGTACCCATCCGGGAGCTGACGGACGATACGGGGCTCGCCGTCATCCGCGGCAAGGTGCTCTCCGCCGAAAGCAAGGAAATTTCGGGCGGGGAAATGGTGCTGCTTTCGTTCCTGGTGACGGATTTTACCTCCACCATCCGGGTCAAAGCCTTCCTCCGCTATCGCGCCCGCCTGCGCAAGGACGAGGAAGCGCCGCCCGTCACCGACGAGGAACGCGAGGCGGTGAATAAGGTGGTCAAGGCCATCGTGCCCGGCATGGGCGTATTGGTGCGGGGCGATACGCAGTACGATAAATTTTCGCATGAAACGGTGGTCATGGCGCGGGATATTTCATCCTGCGAGCTGCCCCAGCGCATGGATACCGCAAAAGAAAAACGGATCGAACTGCATCTGCATACCCAGATGAGCAACATGGACGCCGTGTCCTCCCCGACGGCGCTGATCGAGCGCGCCGCCAAATGGGGTCACGAGGCCGTCGCCGTCACCGATCACGGCGTGGCCCAGGCCTTCCCCGAGGCGTTCGGCGCGGCGAAAAAATACGGGATCAAGCTGCTGCCCGGGGTGGAAGGATATCTGACGGACGACGATCAGGTGGTGGAGGGAAAGGCAAGCCTGCCGCTGGATTCGCCCGTGATCGTGCTGGACTTTGAAACCACGGGCCTCAACACCGCGCGCGACAGGATCATTGAGATCGGCGCGGTGAAGCTGCAGGGCGGCCAGGTGGTGGACAGCTATGGGGAGCTCATCAATCCCGGCATGCTGCTGCCGCCCAAGATCACCGAGATCACGCACATCACCGATCAGATGCTGCGCGGCCAGCCGACCATTGCCGAGGCGATGCCCAAGCTGCTGGCCTTTCTGGGCGGCTGCCCCATCGCCGCGCACAACGCGAAATTCGACTGCGCGGTGCTGGACAGCGAATTGAAGCGGCTGGGCATGGCATACGACGCGGCGCATATCGATACGCTGACCCTGGCGCGCAAGCTGTATCCGGAGCTCAAATCCCACCGCCTGGGGGCGGTGTGCAAGCGCCTGGGCGTATCGCTCAAGGACGCGCACCGGGCCGTCAACGACGCCGCCGCCACCGCGCAGTGCCTTGCCCGGATGCTGGACGAGGCCAAGCAGCGCGGCGCGAAAACGCTGGAGGATTTGAACGGTATTTCCAGCGATTATACCCTGGGCAACTCCTGGCACATCGTGCTGCTCGCGGCCAGCCAGGAGGGCATGACGAACCTGAACCGCCTGATTTCGGAGAGCCACTTAAAATATTTCCGCCGCAGGCCGCACATCCCCCGCTCCGTGCTGCAAAAATACAGGAAGGACATCATCGTTGGCAGCGCGTGCGAGGCGGGCGAATTGTACACCGCCATGGTGGACGGGGCAAGCGACGAAAAGCTGGGCAAGATCGCCAGGTTCTATGATTATCTGGAGATCCAGCCGCTTGGCAACAATGAATTTTTGATCCGGGACGGCAAGGTGAGCGGGGAGGAAGAACTGCGGGAATACAACCGGCGCATCGTGCGCCTGGGCGAAAAGCTGGGCCTGCCCGTCTGCGCGACGGGCGACGTGCATTTCCTCGATCCCGAGGACGCGGTCTTTCGCTCCATCATCCAGGCAGGCCAGGGCTACGACGACGCGGATCATCAGCCGCCGCTGTACCTGAAGACCACCGATGAAATGCTGAACGAGTTTTCCTATCTTGGCAAGGAAAAGGCGTACGAGGTGGTCGTCAAAAACCCGAAGCTCATCGCCTCCCGGATCGGGGAGGTGCGCCTGTTCCCCAAGCATCCGGAGGGGAAAACCACGTTTTCGCCCTTCTGGCCGGAAGCGGAGGAGGATATCAAGCGCCTCACGTACGGCACCGCGCACCGCCTCTACGGGGACGAATTGCCCGATATCGTGCAAAAGCGCATCGACAAGGAATTGAACGCCATCGTGGGCTACGGCTACTGCACGCTCTATTCCATCGCGCAGAAGCTGGTAGAAAAATCGCTGGCCGACGGGTACGTGGTGGGCAGCCGCGGGTCGGTCGGCTCGTCGTTCGTGGCGTTCCTGACGGGCATCACGGAGATCAATTCCCTGCCGCCGCATTACCGGTGCGAAACCTGCCGCAAGGCGGATTTCGATATCCCGCCGCAGTACACCATCGGCGTGGACCTGCCGGACAGGAAATGCCCTGTGTGCGGCAATCCCCTCGTCAAGGACGGGTTCGATATCCCCTTTGAAGCGTTCCTCGGCTTCAAGGGCGATAAGGTGCCGGATATTGACCTCAATTTTTCCGGCGAATATCAGCCCGTGGCGCATAACTACGTCAAAGAGCTCTTCGGCGAGGAATACGTCTTCCGGGCCGGCACCATCGGCACCCTGGCCGAAAAGACGGCCTACGGCTACGTGCTCAAATACCTGGAGGAAAGGAACCTGACCGTCTCCGACGCGGAAAAGGAGCGCCTCGCCGCGGGCTGCGTGGGCGTCAAGCGCACCACGGGCCAGCACCCGGCGGGCATGGTGGTCCTGCCCAAGGAGTACGATATCTGCCAGTTCACCGCCGTGCAGCACCCCGCCGACGATACGGAATCCCAGACCGTTACCACGCACTATGATTTCGGCTCCATGCACGATATCCTGGTGAAGCTGGATATCCTGGGGCACGATGATCCGACCATGCTGCATATGCTGGAGGAGCTGACGGGCGTCAATTTCCGCAAGATCCCGCTGGACGACAAGCAGGTGATGAGCCTGTTTTCCTCGCCCAAAGCGCTGGGCGTGACCAGCGAGGAAATCGGCTGCAATACCGGCACCTTCGGCGTGCCGGAAATGGGCACCGCCTTCGTGCGCCAGATGCTGGAGGACACGCATCCCTCCACCATGCAGGAATTGATCCGCATTTCCGGCCTGAGCCACGGCACCGACGTATGGCTGGGCAACGCGAAGGACCTGATCGAACGGGGCGTGGTGCCGCTTTCCCAATGCCTGTGCACGCGCGAGGACATCATGAACCAGTTGATGCAAATGGGCGTGCCCGCGAAAATGGCCTTTGACACGATGGAATTCGTGCGCAAGGGCAAGGGCTTAAAGCCCGAAATGGTGGAGGCCATGCACGAGCACAACGTGCCCGCCTGGGTGGAGGAGAGCTGCCGCAAGATCAAATACATGTTCCCCAAGGGCCACGCCGCCGCGTACGTGACCATGGCCCTTCGCGTCGCCTACTATAAGGTCTATTACCCCCAGGCTTACTACGCCGCGTATTTTACCATCCGCGGCGACGGGTTCGACGCCTGCACGATGATCCTGCCCATCGATCAGCTGCGCGCGAAGCTCCAGGAAACGCGCCAGCTGGACCAGGAAAAAAAGGCGACCCAGAAGGACAAGGACGCCATCACCGCCATGGAGCTCGTCCTGGAAATGATGGCGCGCGGCTACTATTTCCTGCCGGCGGACCTGTATAAGAGCGATGTCAAGCGTTTTCTGCCGGAGGGCGAAAGGGGCCTGCGCGTGCCCTTTACCGCGCTGGGCGGCCTGGGCGAAAGCGCGGCCCAGGGCATCGTGGACGCCAGGAGCACCCCCTTCATTTCCGTGGAGGACCTCAAAAACCGGGGCAAGGTGTCCAGCGCCGTGCTCGATCTGCTGCGGGAGCACGGGTGCCTGAAGGACCTGGCCGAAACCAACCAGGTCACGCTTTTTCAGCTGTAATTCGTCTGATGTTTCTTCTAAGATGAAAGCAGTATAAAGCGTTTGTAAATTTTTTTCCGGATCAATTTGCCAACCGGGAAAAACGTGCTATAATAAAATTTAGCCCGGACGCAAGGCGCGCCGGGCGGCAAACGAAGGAAACAAGGAAACGCCGGGAGGATGAACTGTGAAAACCAAGCTGTGCCTGCTGCTCGTGCTGATTTGCTGCGTAACGTCGTGCTGCGCCTTCGCCGAAAGCAAGACCGTGATTTATAACGGCGAAATTTCGCGCCGCTATCCCACCAGCTATACCAACGTGTATGAAAAAATGGATTCGGAAAGCAGGGTGCTCAAAACCATGAGCGCCGGCAACAAGATCCAGATCACCGCCGTCTATCCGGGCTGGGTGGCCATCAAAGCGGGCGGCGATATCGGCTATGTGATGCGCCACCGCATCGACGTGACGGAGACCGTCGATCCCCTCACCACGCCGGATTATCCCATCACGCCGCAGGAGTATTACGTGGTCATCGATCACGATGTGGAGGTCAAGGCGGAAAAGGACGCCGAAAGCGAGACGCTTTCCGTGCTCACCGAAGGGGCGCGGGTCTCCCTGTGCGGGGTGGAGGACGGCTGGGCCGTGCTGATCCACAAGCGCCAGTACGGCTATATCAGCACCAACGACCTCAAAGAGCTCTATCCCGTCGCTCCGGAAGTGGATCTGGCGCAGGAGGATGTTCCCATCAGCGTGTTCACTTCTTTTTACAGCGATAATCCCGACCGCATCGTAAACCTGGGCGTGTGCTGCCAGCACATCAGCAAGGTCATGCAGCCCGGCGAGGTGATGAATTTCAACGACGAGGTGAGTCCCTTCAGCCCGGCCAACGGCTATCGCCTGGCCCCGGTGCTCAAGGACGGCGAAACCAAGCTGGGCTACGGCGGCGGCAGCTGCCAGGTGTCCTCCACCCTGTGGGACGCCCTCATGCAATTGCCCGGCATCACCATCCTGCACCGCAACCCGCACGGGATCAACGCCGCGTCCTATCTGCCCCACGGCCTGGACGCCGCCTCCGGCACCGACCACCAGAACTTCATCTTCCGCAACGATTATGATTTCCCCATCCGCATCGACGC